>NZ_OBEL01000005.1:0-300000 GCF_900215605.1 Cohaesibacter gelatinilyticus
ATGAAAAAGGCCTCATAGAAGACCGCACTCGATTTACTTGGCTTATAATCAGAAAACGCTTGCATCACGGACGGCAACCATAGAAGTGGTTTAGTCGTGTGATTTGCCTTCGGTTTGTCCGTTTGAGCACGTCATCAGCTAGTGGGCAAAAATAAACTTTTCCATTGTATTTGCACCAATCCCAGCGTTCTTCACACCCAGACGAACTGGGGCTGAAGAGTGCATCATGTTGGTACATTTTACAGTGCACATATAGTATCTAAGCTAGGTATCACATGCGTTCTCTCTTGACTAACGTATTGAACAAATTAACAAAAAGTGATAACGGTTACACCGCAGGAGATCATCAAGGTTTTCTCTGTCTCTCCGCCATCTTGTCTTTCGTCCTGCCATCGACCAACCCAAGGCGCTTGGGCTTTGAGTTTGAACCTTGTTCTTCACTCTCCACTATCTGCGACAAGATGGCAAAAGCTGAATATCCTCTCACAATTCAATAGCTTGATTTGACTGTTATGATGTATTTTTGAATGCATCAAGCATCAATGCCCGCTCGAAAATTCAGGCACATTCTGTCGTGTCTGTGCTGTGATTCCATGCGGAAATTCTTCAAATACAGAATTTGCCCCGCCCTTTTGCGCGCAAATGCCTCGTGCCCGGGTGAGGGATTGTTTGGAGTGGTCATCTATTATTCTGCTGACTAGTAATGGTCTTAAGGGGCATCCATGGAATTGGCTTGGAGTTTGTCCAACGGTATTTCTAATGTCCGTCTGTAATATCCATGGCCCGGTATTGCAGAAATTTCAGGATTTTGCGTTGCTTGGCTTTGGGCAATCCGGTTCTGGGACCCATGACCTTGATGTGGCTGCCCCATTGATTGACAGTATAATGGTGCGGGATTCTCAGTTGATGGCACTTGTTGCAATTGGTCGTGAAAAGTGTTTCTGCCTCGATCCATAGGGATGTATCGCTCGAGACGAGGCTATCGCTTTTGATCCAGCCTTGAAAGGCAGCCTGTATCCAAAGCAAATCCGTGTCCGGATCTTGCCATCGCGAGAGTTCAATCATGCGAGATGTTGCCGATTTTTTGAGAACAAGATCGATGATCCGTTTACCGGGTTTCGCATAGAGAACCCGTTTTGCCCCTGATTGGTGCCAGCCGGTTATTTCAAGCAAGCTTTCGTCATTGCGCTGCGTCAGCACTTTCACTCGGGCTGCAAACATGACCCGACCTGCGGTTTTTTGTGCACCATCGATGCGGATGCTGGTCTCATGGCGGACGAAAGAAGACAATGTTGGAACCTGCTCTGCGCAAACTGATTGCATTGGAAAAACAGAGAATGTCAGGAACAAACCGATCATACGGAATGCTGGGGGAAGAGCTGATGGGTGCAGAAGGAGTGACATTGCAACACTTCCTGATCAAGAGAAATGACAAGGGGGATCGAATGATCCCCCTTGCTGCCGGTTTTGGAGGACGTGGCATATTCAAGCTTCTTTTGGTGTCTTGAATACCTTGACCTCGGGGAGCCCACCTACATATTTCTCGACATCTGCTATGCCGGTATGTCCACAATTGCCTTGGGCAAGTTTGGATGTACCCAGATCTGGCGTCAGGCAATTCACATCACCATATGCATCAAGGCTACCGGCCTGTCCTGCATCCACAGGATCAAACCAACCCCCTTCATAGACCCGAATGACACCGGGGCGAATATCATCGCTTACAATGGCGCCAGTCAGGATCTGGCCGCGATCGTTGAACACGCGCACCACGTCACCGGATGCGATACCACGCGTCTTGGCGTCCTCGGTATTGATCACACATGGTTCGCGATCGGCAATTGCATACCCTTCGCGCAAGATGGTTCCGCAAAGCTGTGAGTGCAGGCGATCTTGCGGATGACCGGAATTGATATGCAGTGGATATTTGGCATCCGGTCCGTCAATGCGCTCAATTGGCTCCATCCAGGTTGGATGTGGGGGGCAATCATCATAGCCCATTTTTTCAATATTCTTGGAATAGATCTCGATCTTGCCGGAAGGCGTTCCAAGAGGTTCAAGAAGTGGATCTTCCCGATAATCGGCATAACGCACAAAGGCTTTTGCCTCATCTGTTGCTGGAAATTCGACAATACCCTCTTTCCAGAAACTCTCGAAATCCGGAACTTCGATATTCTTTGCTTCTCCCTGCTTCACGGCTTCATCATAGAAGGACTTGATCCATTCCAACTCGTCCTTGCCTTCGGTGAAAGCATCTTTCTTGCCAAGGCGGTCGGCGATTTCGGCAAAGATATCAAAGTCATTGCGGGCTTCGAAGACAGGGTCGATAACCTTCTTCATCGCCAGAATGGCTTTCAGCGAATAATCACCGATATGCTCGATATCATTGCGCTCGTAAGACGTGGTAGCCGGAAGAACAATGTCGGCATGACGGGCTGTTGCGGTCCATTGGAAGTCCTGAACAACCACCGTTTCCAGCTTTTGCCAGGCTTTGATCATCCGATTCCGATCCTGATGATGTGCAAATGGGTTGCCGCCGGTCCAGTAGACCATTTTGACATCGGGGAACTTGGAGCGGGTGCCATTGAAATCAAAATCTGCGCCCGGATTTTCCAGCATCTCGACCACGCGAGCCAACGGAATGGAGGCAGCACCGGCATTGGTGAGCCATGCGGCACCTTCGACAGCCTTGCCGCCATCCGTGATACCCGGAAGAACAGGGCTGTTTGCGGATGGGGTGCCACCATTGGCATAATGATAACTCAAGCCAAAACCACCACCGGGCAAACCAATCTGACCCAGCATTGAAGCAAGGGTTACAAGCATCCAATGGCTCTGTTCACCATGATGTTGACGCTGGATGGACCAACCGCTGGACAGCATGGTGCGGTTGGTTTGGAACAAACGGGCCAACTCTTTGATTTGATCGGCTGGAAGGCCGCTGATTTCTGAAGCCCATTCCGCGCTCTTGGCAATACCGTCGCTTTCACCGGTCAAGTATGGCACGAACTTGTCGAAGCCTGCGGTATATTCATCCAGGAAATCGACGTCGTGGAGCTCTTCAGTATAAAGGGTGTGGGCCATACCGAGCATGATGGCAACATCTGTATGCGGTTTTGGAGCGATCCATTCCGCATCAAAGAATTTGGCAGTTTCCGTCCGAATAGGGTCGATACAAATAACTTTCTTGCCCGTTTTCTTGAATGCTTCAAGATAGGCATAGCTATCATGATCGGCCACGGTCCAGCCGATCTGATTGGTCTTGATCGGGTCGGCACCCCAGAAGACGAGGACATCTGTGCTTTCAATGACAACTGGCCAAACGGTTTGTTGTTCATAGACTTCAAGGGTTCCCATGACATGCGGCATGATGACCTGTGAGGCACCGGTTGAATAATCACCCGAGCTGTTTACGAAGGCACCATCCATCCCGACATTGAGTGCACGACGCAGCAGGCTTTGACAATTGTGAAGGCGGCCGGAACTCTTCCAACCATAAGAGCCTGCAAAGGTGCCTGCCTGCCCGTATTTTTCGCGCACACGCTTCAATTCACCAACAACCAGATCAAGGGCTTTGTCCCAGGAGACCCGGACGAAATCATCTTTGCCGCGTCCTGCAACATCGCTACCAGGGCCGCCTTCAAGATAAGCACGGCGCACCATTGGATATTTGATACGGGTTGGTGAATAAACGGAATCAAGGATACCGGCCAATTGTTTGGACGGATGTGGATCCCCTTCCCAAGGTTTGATTTCGGTCCAACGACCATCCTTGACGACAGCGCGGAAGGCCCCCCAGTGCGAGCCGGTCAGAACCTCGCCATCGGATACGGCAGCGCGGGCAAAGCCAGGCATCAGAATGGAAGGAGCAAAGACACCTACAGCACCAAGCGCAGTTGCACCTCTTAAGAAATCACGGCGAGATTTGTAAAATCCATTGAGTTTCGACATCTCTGCTACCCCTTTAGTTTGCAGATGGATATGAGGCAGGGACTGATCAAAAGAGCGTGTGATGAGCCTTCTGCATCGCAGTAATTCCTGTCTAAAGCCTAGGTGTAAATGGCGTTCGCGAATGGCTTAAACAGGATGTAAAATCGCGTAAATGTAATGTAAACGTGGCTAGTTTTTAGGTTTCTGGAGATCGGCAAGCTGAATGTGCAAGGCATCTCGTTGATCTTTGAGCCAGCCCACAAGAGAGACAGCTGCCGTGCCATAAAATCCTTCCTGATCATGTGCTTTGCAGGCACATGCAAAATCCGCTACCCAGACAAGCAAGTGATTTTCCAGGAATGCCAATTCTTTATCCGTGCTTCCTTGCTCACACAGATGGGCAAGCAAGGAGAGCTGAATGGCCAGATGATCTGCTGGCTCGGATGCCAACAATCCAGGCGACAGATCATTGGCCAGCAGCAGGGCTTCCATTTTGCTGGCAGGGGCCTGATAAAGTCGGCCTGTCGTACCGGTGAAGGCCGATTCATAAGGCGGAACCGATTTCTTGCCACCACTGCCAAGAAACAGGAAGGCAAAAGACGATGCCAATGAGTTGACGATTGAAGAGATCGGATCAGCTTTTTGAGCATATTCACGCAAGGCTTGCGCTGTAGGAGCGATCGCTGCAATTTCCTTCATTTCTGCAAGCAAACCTTGCCCCGTATCTGTGCGATAGAGAGCCAGAGTGGTCTCATCAATTTCCTTCGCAAACAGATTGGCAAACCATTTGTAGAGAAAGATCCGCTTTGCTTGATCATCCACGATATGATTATCCATGATGCGCTGCGCCTCCGGTGTCTTTCGCATGGAACTGAAGATATTTTTGCAAGAAGCGATATTGTTCTTTATCGAGTGAAATGAAGCGCTTCATGGCTTTCAGAATGCCGATCCACTGGTTGGCAAGATTGTGACCCGGGTCGGGGCGGGAATGGCAGGTCGCACAGCTGGCGCTATACATTTCATCCGCATAGGACCAAAGCTGCTTCTTGTCAGCCAGCAGGTCATCCCTTGTGACCCATGCTTCAAGGGAAACCTGATGCCAAACAAGTTCGGTGTCTTCATCAGTTTCCGTCTTGATGCGTTTGATTTTGTCGATACTTTGTTTGCCAAGTGTTGCGGAGAAGATGCGTTGGCCACGCAAGGCGTAAATTACTCTGTCAACTTGGTCCTGTTGCCAGCCTTTAAGAGCAATCTTGACCAGATCACCATTTCTATCGAGAACTTCGACATCGGTAGCTGCCAGTAATTTACCTCCGGTTTTCCCTTGTTTTTGTGCGCTGTCCTCGTTGAGATAGAAGGACTTGGTTTGCAGCGTGACCAGATGATCGGATTTGTCGGCATCTGTTTTGGCCTGGATCACCAGATCCTCAAACAGGCGTTTATAACCTTGAGACATATCAGGCAATTTGTGGGCAATGCCTTTGTGGCATGAGATACAGGTCTGGTTTTCAGCCATCCCCTTCTTCATTTGCTTTGCCGCTTTTTCATGCTGCTTGTCAAAATCCATGGCATCCCAGGAATGACAATTGCGGCATTCGCGCGAGTCATTGGCTTCCATTTCCGCCCAAACTCTTTGCGCCATTTCCAGCCGGTGAGATTCAAATTTTTCCTTGGTATCAATAGTACCTATCACCTTGTGATAGACTTCCTTGGATGCCTTGATCTTGCGAACCGTCTTATGAAACCAGTCTTTGGGAACATGGCAATCCGAGCAAATGGCCCTGACGCCTGAAGGATTTGAATAGTGCACGGTCTTTTTGTATTCTTGGTACACATTGTCTTCCATTTCATGACAGGATGTGCAGAATTCCAGGCTGTTGGTCACTTCCATCGCGGTGTTGAAACCACCCCAGAAAATAATGCCGAAGGAAAATGCGCCAACCAGCAAGACACCGATTGGATAGATCGATGTTTTGCTCCACAATGCTTTCCATAATTTCATGATGACATCTCCTTGCTCCAGCCATCCGAGGATTTTGTTGCTGACAAGAGATGTAAATGAGCGTTGTAAATGCCGTTCCGGACAAATATGAATGGTCTGTAGAATGCTTGTAAACGGATTGTAAAAAACGATCCTCAGGAACCAGAATGATAGAGAAAGCGCATATCCTTGTTGTCGAGGATGAATTGACCAGCCGCTTGACGCTCGCAGGATATTTCGAGAAGGAGGGCTACCGGATCTCCACGGCAGAAAATGGTCAACAGATGCGAGCCGCCTTTGAAAAAGGTGATATCGATCTCATCATGCTCGATATTCGTTTGCCGGACGAGGACGGTTTGACGCTATTGAGAGATGTTCGGCGCGCTTCTGATATTGGCGTTATCATGGTCACCAGCAAAAGCGATGATGTTGATCGCATTGTCGCCTTGGAAATGGGTGCTGACGACTATGTGATAAAACCGTTCAATCCGCGCGAGCTTCTAGCGAGAACCAAAAATCTTCTCAGACGCCTGAATGCCGCCAAACCAGCCAAACCCGAGAGTAGGCAATTGCAGTTCGAGGGTTGGACACTTGACCTCGATCAGCGATCATTGACCAATCATGATGGGCAAGGTGTTCGCCTCACCAGAGGCGAGTTTGAGCTTCTGGCAGCTCTTGTTTCCAACAAGGGACGCGTTCTGACCAGAGACAGCCTGCTCGATCATCTCAATCACCGCGATTGGGATCCGACAGACCGCACGGTTGATGTGTTGGTTGGTCGCGTGAGGAAAAAAATTGAGCCAGATCCCAAAGATCCTGTCTTCATCATCACAGTTCATGGGATTGGCTATCTTTTTACGGGTGGCTCCAAACGCCATTAGCTTGGTGACCAATCAGACTTGGCTGCTGGCTATCGCCAGGATTGATTGATGTATTCGACAGCCTGAACATGGGCATCCTGGATTTTCTTGACCATCAGATGAGCGCGGTCAGTTTGATTCTGATCGATCATGCTTTCCAGATCCGAGGCAAGATCTGCCAAATAGGACATGCCAACATTCCGTGAGGCGCTTTTCAAGGAATGGGCTGACCGTCCGGCAAGGCTCAGATCTCCGGTTTGAAGGCCTGTCTGCAGGCTTTTGATCAGATCGCGAGAAGATGTGTGAAACGCTTCCAGTATGGAAAGAGCGGTTTTCTCACCCAATAGTTCGATATGTTGCTCCATGACACGATCATCACAAAAATCTGCGGTGATCTGAGCCAATGATCGTGTGGTTTCCTCCAGCCGATCAGCCAAAAGACAGTCCCGCATCGCTCTCGCCAGATCGTCCTGTGTGAAGGGTTTGGTCAGAAAACCATCTGCGCCTGCTTTGAAACAATCCTCAATTTCGCGGCGAACCACACAGGCGCTGTGAATGATCACCGGTAATTGCGCGATATCTGAATCCTTCGAAGATCTCATGAGTTGTAACAGCTCACGTCCACTGAGGCCCGGCATACGATCATCAAGCAACATCAAGTCAAATTTCTGATCTTTGAGGCGAAGAAGTGCTTGTGACCCATCTTCGGCAACACAGATCCTATGCCCAAGTTTCCTGAGGAACCCCTCGGCAACAATGCGGTTTACCTCATTGTCTTCCACCAATAAAACATGCAGATCGCCGAGCGGCTGATCCGACAGTTCACCGATCAGATTGCTGTCTATTGAAAAAGTACCATCAATGATCGGATAGGAAAAACTGAAGATGCTGCCACCATCGGGATTGGCTGCGCAGCCTATGGTGCCGCCAACGGCATGAACAAGCTTCTTGCAAATTGCCAAGCCCAGACCAGTTCCGCCATAAACGCGACTTGACGCGGTGTTGGGCTGACTGAACGCGTCAAAAAGAGCAGAGTTATCACCTTCAGGCAAGCCAATTCCGGTATCAATTACATCAAACAACAGTTCGTCTGCCTGTCGTTCTGTTGCCAAGGCATATCGCACTTTGACTCGCACCCCGCCGTGATGGGTAAACTTGACTGCATTCCCAACCAGATTGATCAAGATTTGCAACAGCTTGGTCTCGTCGGCATGCAATTTATCCGGGATATCGTCAGAAATATCGAGCTCGATGTTCAGTTTTTTTGATCTGACCTGAGCGATCACTGCGTCGATGACTTGTTTCAAGATTTCTTCAAGATCAAAATCATGCGCTTCGATATCGAGAACGCCGGCTTCGATTTTTGAATAATCAAGAACATCATTCAGAACTGACCTCAGAACATTGCTGGAACTGGTAATACCATTCACAAACTGATGCTGCTGGTTTGACAGATCGGTGTCTTTCAAAAGATCGGCAAGTCCCAGAAGCCCATTCAATGGCGTGCGAATTTCATGGCTCATTACCGCCAGAAAGTCCGACTTTGCCCGGTTTGCGGACTCCGCAAGGTCTCTGGCGCGTTTATGTTCGGTCACATCATTGAGAATCAGGACAGTCCCCAAGAATTTCTCACTGATATCCAGCATTTCCTGTATGCGGACATCAAATATTCGCAGGCCCGAAATGGTAGGTAAACTGATTTCGAAATTGTGTTCATCAGCCGCGCGCTCAAGAATTTGGGTCAACGATCCGATGACTGGATGAGCATGATCGCGGCCATAATAAATTGCACCAGGCTCGCTTCTACCCAGCAGCAGATGATGTGCAGCGTGATTCATATTTTGCGGTTGATTATGCTCATCAAGCAGAATGACAGGATCACGCAAGCTCTCGAATATGGTCAGATATTTGTTTTTTTCATTGGTAACTTGCCGATTATGGCTCTGTATTTCAGCCAGTTTGTCCTCATTGGATGTCATGGCCCATTCAGAGCAAAAGCCAAGTTCGACCAGATCAAAAAACCGCTCGACAAATAGGCGGCTTCCTTCCGGATCCGACAAGTCTGCAGAAAATCTGCGCACGAGATCACAATAAGCGTGCCGATAATATTTGGTCAGACCCAGAAAAAGGTTCAATGTTACTCCACGAGCACGATGCAGGCGGGCTTGTTCAATGCCATATGCAGCAATGGAATTCTCTGTGAAGTCGGCATTGGCCGGAATTTCCGGAGGTGTATCATAGCGTTTCAAGGCCTGCAGCAAAGGTTCGGTCAGGCCACAAATAGAGGCACGCCAAGCTTCCTTCAATGTTGAGGTATGCTCGGTATAACCATTGGCAATTGCATACATGACCACCTGTTCAAGCAGCCAGTCTTCCTTTGCTACTACCAGTTTTTTAAGTGATCCCATGAAACTCTCCTCAGCTGACCCCAGACAACTGACCCAGACAAGAATACAGAACTTTGAGGACAAGGTCCTTGCGCTACGTCATGGAGCAGAAGCTGGGATTTGCTGTGTCCATCTGAATTCAAGTCAGATTCAAAGCAGGAAAGAGAGCCGGAGGCACATTTATGAAGTTACATCTCCATCAAGCCGGTAGCGTTTCAGATGCCCTGCACATGGATCTTTTTGCAAATGAGACCAGATAGTTGAAACCAGAGGAGATGAATTATTACGACTTTTGTAAACCCGTATTTCCAACTCGGTGTCAAATCTACCATCTCCCGCCAGAGTAATTTCTCCAGCCTGAAGACTGTCATGTGCGCTGCAGGTGGGTAGCCACAACATTGTGCGCTCCATGAGCGCCAGTTTTTTCATGAACTCGCAAGTGCCACTTTGTGATGAACACACAAATTTGGGATCCTGAGCAGTCATTTGTGAGAAAATCAGATCCTCAACCTTGGAGAAATATCCAGTCTGGCCATAGCCTACATAGGGCAATCCACTATGGGGTGGTCGGTTGACATCATAGGCCGGGCGGCCTTTTTCATCCATTGCAGTACAAAGATGCATAACATCTGTACCAAGTTTGAGGGATTCAAACTCATGTTGCTCGAGAAAAGCAGGTACCTGTGGATGATAATAGAGCAACACCAGATCAATCTTTCGATCTGACAGCATTTCCACCATTTGGTAAAAATCATAAGTATCCATCGAGACGGAAAAGTTTCCACAGGCTGATTGAATTTGTTCAAGCCATTCTGGCACAAAACTCAGGGCTAGCGTGGTGGCGGAAGCAAGGCGCAGATCAGGTAATCTGCTTGTGTTACGCCTTTGAAATTCCACGCGGTTTAGTTGCAGCTCCTGCAAGACGCTCTGAGCAGTATCCTTGAAGGCCACCCCTTCAGGAGTCAGGGAAACCGGATAGGAGCTGCGATCGATCAAATCAGCTCCCAACCAGTTCTCCAAGGCTTTGATTCGGCGTGAAAATGCAGACTGAGTGATGTATCGCTCCTCTGCTGCTTGCGAGAAACTACCGGTTTTACTCAAGACCAGAAAATCAGTCAGCCAGTTCGTGTCCATTGTCTACTCCATGACCAAATGGGGAAATTTTGGGCAAGTTTGTAATATATGCAAATTTTGCATAACAAGTCTGTTGGTCGATTTCAACTATTGGCGTTAGGCTTAAACAGTCACCTGAATGCTTGACCATCGCTCGAAAAACGAAGCGAAGGCAGTATCAGCTCCGTGCTGGCATCATTGTCAGCGCTTACAAAAGTTGAAAATCATCCTGAGGGAGATCAAGCGTGAATTTTCCATTGACGTTCAAGGGCCTGTCTGTTGCTGCTGTCCTCGCGGCATCAGTCGCCATTCCATCTCTGCCAGCCATGGCAGAAACTCCAAAAGACACCTTCGTGATTGCACGCAACACAGCAGATGCAATTACGCTTGACCCGGCAGAAGTGTTCGAATTCACTGCGGGCCGTATCATTGCCAATATCTATGAGCGCCTCTTCTTCTTCGAGCCGGGTGATCTGACCAAGCTGGTCGGCGGCATTGCCGAATCCTACAAGTTTTCTGATGACGGCAAGAAAATCACCGTCAAATTGCGCCCGGGTCTGACTTTCCATTCCGGCAACCCTGTCACCTCCGCTGATGTAGCTTATTCACTCGCGCGTGCAGTCAAACTCGACAAGACCCCAGCATTCATCATCAAGCAGATTGGCTGGACCAAGGATAATGTCGATGAAGCTGTCAAAGCCATTGACCCGATGACTGTTGAGATCAACATCCTTGCTGATATGTCTCCAGCCTTGGTTCTCAACCTGCTTTCTGCCAGTGTGGCCTCCATCGTCGACATGAAGGAAGTTGAAGCTCATGCAGTTGACGGCGATATGGGCTATGCATGGTTGAAGGATCACTCTGCTGGTTCAGGCGCTTACAAGCTGAAAAGCTGGAAAGCCAACGAACTTGTCATGCTCGAAGCATTCGACAAATTCCGCTATGGCAAGCCACCAATGAAGCGCGTGGTCATTCGTCACGTGGCTGAACCATCTGCACAACGCCTGCTTCTTGAAAAAGGTGACGTGGATGCTGCAATGGAGCTTACCTCCGATCAGCTTAAAGGTTTGGCTGGCAATGCGGACGTCAAGCCAATGTCCTATCCGAAGGGCTACTTGATGTATCTGGCTACCAACATGGAGCATCCCGTGCTTTCCAAGCCGAAAGTGCGTGAAGCGCTCAACTATCTGGTAGATTATGAAGGCATGGTTGGTTCCATTCTTGACGGCCAATACAAGATCCACCAGAGCTTCTGGCCATCAGGCATGTGGGCAGCGTCCATGGACACTCCTTACAGCTACGACATGGACAAAGCGAAGGCGCTGATGGCTGAAGCTGGTGTCGAACCGGGCACCAAGATCACCATCGATACACTGAACAAATCTCCGTTCAAGGAAGTTGCGCAAAGCGTACAGGCCAGCCTGAAAACTCTTGGCATCGAATCCGAGATCATTCTGTCTGACGGTAAAACCCTGTGGCCAAAATATCGTGCTCGCAAGCATGAGCTGATCGTGGCTCGTTGGGGTCCGGATTATTCCGATCCACATTCCAACGCCGATGCATTTGCTCACAACCCGGACAATCGCTTCGAAGCGAAACTAACCGGCAAGTTGACTTGGCGTAATGCTTGGGATGCGAAAGGTTTGACCGAGCTGACCAATCAGGCCGCTGCCGAGTCCGATCCTGCAAAACGTGAAGCAATCTACGCTGACCTGCAGAAAAGGGTACGTGAGGATTCTCCGTTCACCATCATGTTCCAGGCGATCGGTACTTACGGTCAGCGGGCAAACGTCAAAGACTTTGTCAACGGCGTAACCTCAGATCAGGCCTATTACTGGACGGTTACCAAATAAGCCGACATTCTGGCATCCACGCGGATTTTTCTGCGTGGATGCATTTGTTCAGTGTGCGAACTTTGCCTGACAATACATGCATCAGCAGAGTGAACGCGCACCACTTCGTGCATGTTCGGTTTCAAACCATCCCTGATGAGAAGAGGATGAGAAGCTGGCAAATGCACCAAAAGGCAAATGAGAAAATCTTGCTGCAGGATTGCCTGAATGACTGACAGTTCCACCATAAAAAGCGCGCCAACAGACCTCACTCCCTATTGGAGTGTGATGAAAAAGATCGCTGGCGGCATCGCCATGCTGCTGCTTACCTTCATCGGTCTGACCGCTGTGACCTTTATTATTGGTCGCATCATGCCCAATGACCCCGTTGTTGCCATAGTTGGCGATCGGGCGTCAAAAGAAGTCTATGAAGCAATGTATATCCAGCTTGGGCTGGACAAGCCGATTTGGCAACAATATCTGATTTTCCTTGGCAATGTTCTCCAGGGAGATTTCGGTAGGTCTGTGATGACCACCAGACCTGTGCTGGAAGATATCAAACGCTTCTTTCCCGCAACACTGGAGCTCGCAACAATCGCGACACTTGTCGGGATTATTATTGGTGTGCCTGCCGGGGTGCTGGCTGCGGTTCGGCAAGGTAAGCTTATCGATCATATTGTTCGGATTCTTGGGCTCTTGGGCCACTCCATCCCTGTTTTCTGGCTCGGAATGGTGGCGCTGCTGATTTTCTATGCCAAACTCGACTGGGTTGCTGGCCCGGGGCGCATTGATTTTTTCTATGACGGTGTCGTCGATTCCGTAACTGGCGTCATTCTTATCGACTCAGCACTCGCAGGAGAATGGGACGTCTTCCAAAATGCCGTCTCTCACGTTATCTTGCCTGCTTCCATGCTGGCAATCTATTCACTGGCTTATATCGCTCGTATGACCCGCTCCTTCATGCTTGATCAGCTCAATCAGGAATATGTTTTGACGGCAAGGGTCAAGGGGCTGAATGAAGGCGCGGTGATCTGGCATCATGCTTTCCGCAATGTGCTGGTGCAACTCATCACAATCATCGGCCTTACCTATGCCAGCCTTTTGGAAGGTTCGGTTCTGACCGAGACCGTCTTCGCCTGGCCCGGCATTGGCCAATATATCACCAACTCTTTGTTCAACGCTGATATGAATGCGGTGATTGGTGGCACCTTGGTTGTCGGCATCTCCTTTGTCGGTATCAATATGCTGTCCGATATGCTCTACCGAATTGTCGATCCGAGGTCCAAGTGATGAGTGAAACTGCGATCAAACCAAACTCGGGTTTCAAAGCCTGGCTTCTGGCCGACTTTCCCGACAATGCTTTTCAGGCCCGTTGTCAGCGTGCCTATATCAGCTGGTTGAGCTTCAAAACCAACCCCATAGCAATGCTGGGCCTGTTCATCGTGGCATTCCTGTGCTTCGTGGCCCTCTTTGCGCCCTGGATTGCGTCTGGTGATGGAACCACGCAGGATCTGGCCAATCGTCTTCAGCCAGCAAGTGCAGAGCATTGGTTCGGTACGGATGAGCTTGGGCGTGATGTCTTTGATCGGATCGTCTGGGGGTCTCGTATCACGCTTTACATCATCTTCCTCGTGTCGATCATTGTTATGCCGCTCGGCCTGCTCATCGGTACAACAGCTGGCCTGCTGGGAGGCATGGTCGATACAGTTCTGATGCGTGTCACTGATATTTTTCTTGCTTTCCCTCGCCTCATTCTGGCACTGGCCTTTGTTGCAGTGCTCGGACCAGGACTGGAGAATGCGGTTCTCGCAATTGCGCTGACCACCTGGTCGCCCTATGCGAGATTGGCACGTGCGGAAACGCTTACTGTACGCAACAGCGAATATATCATGGCTGCCGAAATCATGGGGGCTTCCAAGATCCGTATTTTGCTTGGCCACATCATGCCCATGTGCCTGTCCTCGACCATTGTACGTCTGACGCTCGATATGGCAGGGATCATCCTGACTGCTGCTGGTCTGGGTTTCCTTGGCCTTGGTGCGCAGCCACCGCTGGCAGAGTGGGGAGCAATGATCGCGACCGGTCGTGATTTCCTGCTTGATCAATGGTGGGTTCCAACCATTCCTGGCATTGCAATTCTGGTGGTCTCTCTGGGCTTCAATCTGCTTGGTGATGGCCTTCGCGATGTGCTTGATCCTCGCAGTTCGGGAGGACATTGATGATGGATGGTGCGAATATGACCAATGCAACTTCGGATCCGTCCGCAGAAAAACCGCTTATCTCGGTTGAAGATCTCCATGTGCGCTTCTCAACACCCAAAGGTCCGGTTCATGCCGTGCGCGGGGTGAGCTTTGATCTTGGCCGAGAGCGGCTCGGAATTGTGGGAGAATCCGGTTCCGGTAAATCCCAGACAGGACGGGCGTTGCTGCGCTTGACTGCGGGTAATGGCAGCATCGAAGCCAAAAAGATGATGTTCGATGGCATGGATTTGATGCAGGCCAACGATAAGACAATGCGGGATATCCGTGGTTCCCGTATTTCCATGATCATGCAGGATCCCAAATATTCACTCAATCCGGTGATGACCGTCGGTGCCCAGATTGCTGAATCCTGCCGCCAGCATGAAGATGTCTCCAAGGCCGAAGCAAAACGTCGGGCTCTGGCTATGCTGGATACGGTTCGCATTCGCGAACCATCGAAAGTCTATAATCTTTATCCGCATCAGGTTTCCGGTGGGATGGGGCAACGCATCATGATCGCCATGATGCTGATCACCAATCCGCAAGTGATGATTGCCGATGAACCCACTTCAGCGCTGGATGTGACCGTTCAGATGCAAGTGCTGTCCTTGCTCGATGATATGGTACGTGAGCGCGGTATGGGACTGGTTTTGATCAGTCACGATCTGCATCTGGTTTCAAGCTTTTGTGACCGGGTTCTGGTCATGTATGGTGGCCGGATCATGGAGGTTCTCGACGCCAAGAACCTTGACAATGCCCAACATCCATACACCAAAGGCTTGCTGAATTGCCTGCCACGTTTGGATGGAGATCACAAGGACCTTCCGGTCCTGAAGCGTGATCCCGCCTGGCTGCAAGAAGATGTGTTGAGTGACAAGGGAGCCGCGTCATGATTACCATTGAGAATCTTGGTATTCAATTTGGCACAGGCCAGAGCGCCATTCGGGCTCTCAAGGACGTAAATCTGCATGTCGGAGAGGGCGAAAGCTACGGTTTGGTTGGTGAGTCAGGATCCGGAAAGTCCACAATTCTAAGGGCTATGGTCGGTATCAATGCACATTGGACCGGCAGAATTGAAGTTGATGGCGAAGAGCTGTCTCACAAGCGCACTGTTGCGTCGCGCAAGCATATGCAGATGGTTTTCCAGGATCCTTATGGCTCACTCCATCCAAGACGTACTATCAATGATACGCTCAAGGAGCCATTGATTATCCATAAGCTGGACAATCACGATGATCGCATTGTCAGTATCCTGGAAGAGGTTGGTCTGGGGCCGGATTATCGTTTTCGCTATCCGCATCAGCTATCCGGCGGTCAACGTCAACGTGTGGCAATCGCACGAGCTTTGATTCTGGAGCCTCGGGTTATCCTTCTGGATGAACCAACCAGCGCGCTTGATGTTTCTGTTCAGGCAGAGATCCTCAATCTGCTCTCGGCTCTTCGAAAGGCCCATGGCCTTACCTACATCATGGTCAGTCATGATCTTGCAGTGGTGGGTCATTTGTGCAGCAAGATAGCTGTCATGAACAGAGGGGAAATCATCGAGGAAATCTCTGAGGAGCAACTGCGTTCCGGTGACGTTTCTCATGATTATACCCGACAGCTATGGACCGCATCGCAAGGCTATGACCGCGCGGCGCTGCAAAGCTTCAAGGAATTTGCTTAAAGCAATTATAGATATCTTCATGCGTTGCCGGATTGAAGACAGGGCAGCGCAACTCATTGTATGAATAGATCAAGGAGCCTTGGGATGTCCGACATTCTCATGCAGATTTTTGACGGCCATAACGATACCCTGCTGCGCCTGGTGGGAGCCGAGAGAAAAGGTGCCCTCATCTCCTTCTTTGATGGACACGACAATCTGCATATTGATGCGAAGAAGGCCAAAGCCGGAGGATTTGCCGGTGGCTTTTTTGCCATGTTTGTTCCGCCAGTCAATGAAACAGGCAGGGAACTGGCTTTTCACGAAATGTGTGAGCCGGTTGCACAGGATTATGCCCTGAATTACACCATGCATCTGGTCTCAATGGCCTATCGTCTGGAAGCTGAGGCGGACGGTGCTGTTCGGATCTGTCGTACAACCTCAGATATCAAGACGACTATGAGCGAAGGTTTCATTGCCATGTTGCTTCATATCGAAGGGGCAGAAGCAATCGATCAGGATTTCCATGCTCTGGACGTGCTCTATGGGGCTGGATTGCGCTCAATTGGCCCAGTTTGGAGCCGAGACAATATCTTCGCATGCGGGGTGCCGTTCGATTTCCCCGGATCGCCAGATCAGGGAGCAGGTCTGACCGAAAAGGGCAAGGAGCTTGTTCGTCGCTGCAACAAGATGGGCATCATGATCGATATGTCCCATCTCAATGAAGCAGGATTTTGGGATGTCCAAAAACTCTCATCGGCCCCTCTTGTGGCCACCCATTCCAATGTTCATGCACTTAGCAACACACCGCGCAATCTGACAGACAAACAATTGGATGCGATTGCCGAGAGCAAAGGCGTTGTTGGCCTGAACTACGCGGTTGGCTTCTTGCGCGAAGATGGTGATCAGCATAATCCGGATACGCCGATTGAGCGCATGCTGGTCCATCTGGATTATCTTTTGAACAAACTGGGAGAAGACGGAGTAGCGCTCGGATCAGATTTTGATGGCTGCACATTGCCGAAAGATATCGGATCCGCAGCTGGCAATGCCAAGCTTATCGATGCCATGCGCCAGCATGGATATGGTGAAGACTTGATCGAAAAGATTGCTCATAAAAACTGGCTCAGCCTGCTGGAGCGGACTGGAATCTAAAGCGTGTTCCGAAAAGCTGCGTAACGTTTCGGATAAGAAATTGCGTTAAAACAAAGACTTAAAGCAATGTTTGCAAGGCGATGGTCGCGAATAGTGCTTTAAATTTGATTTTGAACTCGGGCATGGTAAAGCTGGCGAAATGAGATCCATTCTCCGCCAGTTATGAGGCTTGAATTTAGATGAGTGCAGCAACTGATCCATGTCCTTGTGGAAGTCAAAAGACGTTGGGTGAATGTTGTGGCCCGTTTCTGGACGGTGAAAGTCTGCCGCTAACCGCCGAGCAGCTCATGCGTTCGCGCTACTGCGCCTACAAGCTCCAAAAGATCGAGTATCTGCGAGAGACCTTATGGCCGAAATATCAGGCTCGGTTTGATCATTTTGGGGTATCCCGGTGGGCAGCAGAAAATCACTGGACTGGTCTGAAAGTTTTATCAAGCGAAAAAGGTGGCACTACCGATAGACAAGGCACCGTGTTATTCGAAGCAAGTTATCTTTCTTGTGGCACACTGCAAGTCCATCGTGAAATGAGCCTGTTTCGAAAGAAATCCGGGCGCTGGTATTACGTCGAGGGCTTGGCTCAGGACTTTTGAAATCAAGCTTTCAAAGCTCCAGACTACTGGCATTCTCCCGCACGCGCGCCATCAATGAGATAAGTGTGCGCACTTCTTCCTCGCTAAGACCTGCCAGCAATTGGCGCTCCACCTCCTTGACGCGTGGGATGAGGTCGTAAAAGACTTTGCGGCCTTCTTCGGTCAAGCGCAGCACGGAGCGGCGGCGATCATCGCCATCAATATCCTGTTTCAGAAAGCCACGCTTGCGAAGCCGAGCGACAGCGCGACTGACATTGACCTTGTTCATCGAGGATCGCTCAATGATGTCCAAAGCGGACATGGATTGAGGAGGTGCGAGAACAGCCATGACACGCCATTCGGATACCCCCAAATCATAGAGTGAGCTGTAGACATCGCCAACAGACCCGCTAACTGACTGATAATAAACGCGAACAAGATAAGGAAAGAAGGATTTCAGGTCGAAATTTTCCGCACTCATCTGTTGTTGATGAGCAGACATGCTTGCATCTTCGATTGTCTCGTTTGGTCCGTCAGTCATATCAATCTTGCCTTTCTATCAAGCCTATGCTTGACTTAATTTCCTACCAAGTTCAAGGGGAAGAACCCTTACTTTTGCCCAAAATTAGAAAATATATTCTCAATAGTTTCATCTAGGAATTCCTTTTTGAAGTGATAAAAATAGGCAAAAGATAAATAATTTCAAATATATAGATTTGAATAAAAGTTGGATATTGTAATTGCGCTTAAATTTGGTTACACTTGCAACAAATTTAAGCGCAGGTTCGTAAAACTCTTTGGACAAAATCGGACCTTCGAGATTTCATGGGAGGAAAAGATGAAATCGATTTTGAAGAAAAGCGGTATTGCTTTTGTCGCTGCAAGTGGTCTTCTGGCTCTACAGGCAGGTACTGCCTTGGCTGAAACCAAACTGGTCATGTCTTCCTGGTTGCCTCCAAAGCATCCGATTGTTGCCAAAGTCATGAAGCCTTGGGCCAAGGAAGTCGGCAAGGTAACCGATGGTCGCGTCAAGATCCGTGTATTGGCCAAGCCACTTGGCCCTCCTCCTGCGCATTTCGATATGGCTGTTGATGGGGTGGCAGACATTACTTATGGCCTGCATTCCTTTACCAAGGATGATCGCTTCCTGCGGTCCCGCATTGGCCAGTTCTCGTTTTTGGGTGACAATGCGACGTCCACGTCCAAAGCATATTGGAATGTCTATGGTGGCGATCTGAAAGCTCAAGATGAGCATAAGGGTGTGAAACTGCTGGGCCTTTTCGTCCATGGTCCTGGCATGTTCCATAACAATCAGCGTGAGATCACCAAGGTTGAAGATTTCAAAGGTCTGAAGATCCGCACACCAGGTGGTTATATTGCTGATCTGGCTGGCGATCTGGGCATCACAACCCAGTTCATGGGGCCAGGTCAAGTCTTCGAGAAACTTTCTCGCGGTGTGATTGATGGCGTGACCTTTCCGGTAGAAGCAATCAAAGCCTTCAAGCTGACCAAGCATCTGACCAACTCCATGGAAATTCCTGGTGGCATCTACAACACCAGCTGGTTCCTGGTGATGAATGACAAGAAATGGGATGCCATTTCCGATGCCGACAAGAAAGCCATCATGGCAATTTCTGGTGAGTCCTTTGCCGAACGTGCGGGCAAGGCGTGGGATGCCTCTGATGCCTCCGGTGCCGAACATGTTGCCAAGAGCGATATCAAAGTCAGCCAGGCTCCAGACGCTGTGGTTTCAGCTATCAAGGAACTTGCTTCCGGTTATGAGGCCAAATGGTCTGAAGCTCTGAAAGCACAAGGTTTCGATGGCAAAGCCGCTCTTGAAGCCATGCGCAGCCAGGCTGCCAAGTAAGGCGACCTCTCATGTCAAAAGACCTCTATGGTTTTCCGGACCGGCCCATCAAGGGCTGGTCCAATCTCTCCAGATGGCTGGGAACCTGCGCCATTCTGCTGTTGACTGGCCTGACGATGTTGACGTCGGTCGATGTGGTGGCGCGTTACTGGTTCAATTCTCCAGTCAATGGTGCGTTTGAACTGACCCAGTTGATGTTGGCGGCTTTGATATTTGTTGCACTGCCACTCACAACTGCAGCACGCCAACATATCGAAGTCGATTTGCTGGCCAATATGCTGGGCGATTGGGCGGATAAGGCAACAGTCCTTTTTGCAGGTCTTGCCTCAATGCTGGTGCTTCTGGCACTTAGCTGGCGTCTGGCGCACCACACCCTGAAATTGGCAGAAGACGGAGCCGTGACCAATTCTCTGGAATTGCCTCTGTTTCCGGTCGGTATCATCGCCAGCCTGTCCTGTCTGGTAAGTGCAGCTTTGGTCCTTGCCATTTCTCTCAATGCCATGAAAAAAGGCTGATCTTTCATGTTTGAATCCCTCATTGGCTTTGCGGTTCTGCTGGGCATGATTTTTCTGCGCGTGCCAATTGCCTTCGCCATGATCCTGGTTGGAGTGGTTGGTTTTGCCCTGATGCGTGACTGGGGAGCAGCCTGGTCCATGTTGGGAAATATCGCCTTTGATACCGGCCTTTCCTACACTTTGTCCGTGATTCCGCTTTTCATCCTGATGGGCAACCTGTTGACCATCTCTGGGGTCAGTCACGGTCTCTATGCCGCAGCCAATCATCTGCTTGGTCGTTATCGCGGTGGGCTGGCCATGGCGTCTGTGGTGGCTTGTGGTGGCTTTTCCGCGGTTTGTGGCTCCTCTCTTGCAACCGCAGCCACCATGTCCAAAGTTGCCATGCCGTCCATGCGCAAATATGGCTATGCGGACAGCTTGGCAACAGGTTCCATTGCCGCTGGTGGGACGCTCGGCATTCTCATTCCACCGTCTGTAGTCATGATCATCTATGGTCTTTTGACAGAGTCTGATATCGGCAAACTCTTTATTGCCGGGGTGATACCGGGCTTACTCGGTGTGATCTTTTATGTTGGCGCAATCGTTGTTGCGACACGCCTGAACCCTGATCTTGCCCCCAAATCTGAAGGTACGGAGCTTTTTTCTCAGAAAGAACGTGTGGGTGTCATTGCGATCACTGGCTTGTTCGTTCTGATCATGGTTGGCATTTATGGTGGCTTCTTCACTCCCACAGAAGCTGCTGCTGTTGGCGCATTTGCTGCATTCCTGATTGCCCTCTATATGGGCGCGGTGAACAAGGAAAGTCTGCGTGATGCATCCATCGAAAGTGCACGTTCAACTGCCATGATCTTTGCCATCATCATTGGTGCGGAAGTCTTCTCCAACTTCATCAACTTTGCGGGTCTGCCGGATGCATTGGCCGAATGGGTTGGCGATATGGAAGTCAACGCGTATGTGGTGATGCTCGGCATCGTGCTGATCTATATCGTGTTGGGTTGCGTACTTGAGAGCCTCTCCATGATTTTGCTTACAGTGCCGGTTTTCTATCCTCTGATCACCGAGCTGGATTTTGGTCTGGAAATTTTGGAAGACCCGGAGCTGGTGCTGATCTGGTTTGCTGTGATTGTTGTTGTGGTTACCGAGATCAGTCTTATCTCACCGCCGGTTGGCATGAATGTTTTCGTGCTGCGCAATGTCCTGCCTGACGTGGAACTGGGTACGATCTTCAAAGGGGTTCTACCTTTTTGGCTGGCAGATATTGCACGCCTGATCCTGTTGATCGCGGTGCCCTATTTCTCGCTTTGGCTTGTTGTGCAAATGAGCTAGAGCATATTCCCGAAAAGTGTGCGCGGTTTTCGGGAACATGCTTGGAAACAAGGCGCAAGCTAGCGTGCCAAAGAGACAAATAAAAAGGCCGGATCATCGATCCGGCCTTTTTGTATCTATTATATCGCTATTGTTTTACAGCACACTGGCAATGGCAGCCGCCAACTCATCCAGCCCGTCATCAGGAAGGCCAGCCACATTGATGCGGCTATCGCCGACCATATAGATGGCATGTTGCTCGCGCAGCTGATCGACCTGAGCGGCGGTGAGGCCGAGACGTGAAAACATACCGCGATGTTCGGCGACAAAGTCAAAGCGCTCGCTATTGGTTTTCTGACGCAAGGCATCCGCCAGGCCGGTGCGCAAGGTCAGCATGCGAAGGCGCATGGATTCCAGTTCAGTCTGCCATTCACCGCGCAGCTCATCGCTCTCCAGAATGGTGCGAACAACTGCGGCACCATGGTTTGGTGGCATGGAATAGCTCTTGCGGGCAACGAGCGCCAACTGGCTGATAGCCTTGTCAGCTTCATCGCCATTGCGACCCATCAGGATGGCTGCGCCAACACGGTCGCAATAAACGGCAAAATTCTTCGAACAGCTAAGGGCCACGACCATTTCCGGCACGACGCCAGCTAGGTGGCGTAGTCCTGCAGCGTCTGCTTCCAGGCCATCACCAAAGCCCTGATAGGCAATATCGATGAAAGGCAGCAGATTGCGTTCAACCAAAATCTCGCCAACGATCTTCCATTCATCGATGGTTAGATTGGCGCCGGTCGGGTTGTGGCAGCAGCCATGCAGCAACACGATATCCTGCTCAGGAATGGCCTTCAAAGCCTCTGCCATATCATCGAAGCGAACCTGCCCGGTCTCGGCATTGAAATAAGGATAGGTCTTGATGGTCAGGCCAGCAGTACCAAAGATCGGCATATGGTTTGGCCAGGTCGGATCCGGCACCCAGATGGTTGCCCCTTCTTTGGCACCAGCCAGCATTTCGGCAATGATGCGCAAGGCGCCTGAACCACCAGGGGCTTGCTGAGTGCGAATGCGGCTCTTGTCATAATCATTGCCCAGTGCAAGGCGCGTGATTGCATCATTGAAACCGACATCACCGGCCAGACCGACATAGGTCTTGGAAGCCTGATGGGAGATCTGCCAGTTCTCAGCCTTGCCAATCGATGTCATGATAGGCGTCTGACCTTGGCTGTCCTTATAGACACCGACACCAAGATCGATTTTGTTAGCGCGTTCGTCGGCGCGATACAGACCCATAAGGGCCAAGATCTTATCGCCTTCGGCCTTTTGCATTTGCTCAAACATGCCTAGTTCCTCTTCCCGGCAAGATGCCTCAATAGATCGGGCACCATCTGTTTTCCTATTATGATCACTTGCCCGGCAAAGTCATCACAAAGAGCAAAGAAGGGCATGCCTTTCCAAGAAAAAAGGGCTCCTCGGCAATTGAGGAGCCCTTTCAAAATCTCATCTTGAATATGAGTTAGTCGACGGTTGGCAGAATTTCCGCCAATGTTTCAAAGATGCGATCGATCTCCGCCTTCTCAATGATGAAAGGAGGGGAAAGTGCGAGAATGTCACCCGTCACGCGCACCATGATGCCCTTCTCCCAAGCCTTGACCATCACATCCATACCACGAGCTCCCGGCGCCCCGTCACGTGAAGCCAATTCAATCGCGCCGACAAGGCCGAGATTGCGCAAATCAATCACATGCTTGGTTCCATTCAGGCTATGTACGGCTTCTTCCCAATAAGGAGCAAGATCCGCCACACGCTCAAACAGGTTTTCCTGCTTGTAGGTTTCCAGCGTTGCGAGGCCAGCCGCCGCCGCGATTGGATGACCGGAATAGGTATAGCCGTGGAACAGCTCAATCGGAGCATCGGCATTTTCCATGGCGGACTCGTAGATCTTGTTGGCAACGATCACAGCACCGGCAGGGATGATGCCATTGGTCAAACCCTTGGCCGTCGTGATGATATCAGGTGTAACACCAAAATATTCCGCAGCAGTTGCTGCGCCGAGACGACCAAAGCCGGTAATGACTTCATCAAAGATGAGCAGAATGCCATATTGATCGCATAGCTCACGAAGACGCTTCAGATAGCCTTTTGGTGGCATCAGAACGCCTGTGGAGCCAGCCATAGGCTCGACAATCACAGCAGCGATGGTTGATGGATCGTGCAAAGTTGCGATGTCAATCAGAGCATCTGCCTTTTCGGCACCATGCTCCGGGCAGCCTTTGGTAAAGGCATTGCGTTCCAGATCGTGGGTATGGGGCAGATGATCAACGCCAGTGAGCATGGAACCGAAATGCATGCGGTTCTTGACGATGCCGCCAACGGAAATGCCACCAAAGCCGGTACCATGATAGCCGCGCTCACGCCCGATCAGACGGGTCCGTGCAGCATCGCCACGCATGCGATGATAATGAAGTGCAATCTTCAAAGCAGAGTCCACGGATTCAGAGCCGGAATTTGTAAAGAAGACATGGTCCATTCCATCCGGAAACATGTCAGCCACCCGATTGGCCAACTCGAATGCTTTTGGATGGCCGAACTGGAAGCTCGGCGCGTAATCCAGCTGAGCGACTTGTTCTTGGACCGCTTGTGTGATCAGAGGGCGATTATGCCCCGCATTGACACACCATAGGCCTGCGGTGCCGTCCAGAATATCCCGACCGTCGGAGCTTTTGTAATACATGCCATCCGCAGAGACGATCATTCGAGGGTCCTGCTTGAATTGGCGATTGGCGGTGAAGGGCATCCAGTAATTTTGCAGATCATTGGGCATGCCAGAACTTACGTGTCTATTCATGACCATCTCCTCTCACAGGCCCTGATCAGGGCGTTGTTTTTATCTTCTTTCAGTGTCGAGAATTCAGACATTTTGAACAAGTCCTTATTTTTAATCTGGTAAGTCATTGAAATATATGGAAAGAGATGTAAAATGTTAGGAATATTGAACAGAATGAACATTCCTTGGTTGAAATTCCCAACTGCGTTAGCAATGCGAGCTTGAAAATATGTCTGAGCAGAGACCCGAAACACAGCAAAGTGTTGAAGAAAATGTCGGTGCACGACTGCGGCAAGTACGCGAGACCTTCGGATTATCACAACGGGCTCTGGCAAGAAAAACCGGTGTGGCCAATGCCACGATATCAATGATTGAAAATGGTCAATCCAGCCCATCGGTTGGCGCATTGAAACGTATTCTTGATGGATTGCCGATGGATCTGGCGAGCTTTTTCAGCTTCGATCTCTCTCAAGGCAATAGCTATTTCTATAAAGCATCAGACCTGCTGGAGATCGGTAAAGGGGCAGTCTCCTTCCGCCTTGTCGGGGCAGACAGACCGCAAAAAGCCATTCAGATGCTGTATGAGACATTCCAGCCAGGGGCGGATACGGGCAGGGTTTCCATCACCCACGAAGGAGAGGAATGCGGCATCGTGGTGTCAGGAAAGCTTGAAGTAACGGTCGGGGAAGAGCGCAGGTTGCTCGGTCCGGGTGATGCCTGGTATTTCGAAAGTCATATTCCCCATAAATTCCGCAATACGGGCTCGATCCCTTGCCTGTGCATCTCAGCCTGCACACCGCCCACTTTCTAGATCGAAAATCATAAGGATGGTTTGATTTTTTCGACCTTCTGATGAAAGCCTACAATTGTCAGAGGTTCTGCATGGCCTGGTGCTGCTAATGTAGTTGATCGATTTTGTGAATTTGTGTCCTAGTAAACACTTTCATAGGCCGCGCAGATCTCGGATTCGCTCATGTCCTTGAGGTAATCCAATTCACCGCGTTTATGGGCGAGGTAGATATTGGCAAATTCCTCGCCAAACCAGCCACGCACCACTTCATTTTGCTCAAAACGTTCAAGAGCCCCGGGCAGGCTTTGAGGCAGGCGGATAAAGCCTCGATCCGTTAATTCCTGTTCGGAAAGCAAGGATAGATCATCCTGTGTGACGTCCGGCTTTGGAAGATTGTCTTCGATGCCTTGGGCGCCGGCATGAATGATGGCTGCCAGCGCCAAATGAGGAGAGGCAGCAGCGTCCGCCGCCCGGAACTCGAAATTATATTGCTTGGCAATGCTGGTTGGATCATTCGATGTTACCGGGCAAATGCGCAAGGATGCCTCACGATCCCTATATCCGAGATTGTTGAAAGCAGCACTCCAGCGATGGGGCGTAAGCCGCAGATAGGAAATGGCTGATGGGGCGGTCAGCGCGACAATCGAATCTAGATATTTCAAGACACCCGCAATGAAGGAGCCGGACAGGGCAGACATGCCATGAGGATCGCTGTCATCATGGGTTTTGGGGTTGCCCTCTTTATCACGAAAACTGAGATGGATATGCACGCCATTGCCCACACCAGATGGATCTCGAATGGGGGTAAAGGTTGCGTTTTCGCCCATGCGCTTTGCGCTGAGGCGGGTCAATTCTCGCAAGATGACCGCGTGATCAGCAGAGGTGACACCTGTGGTCGGAGCGTTGGTGACCTCATATTGAGCTGCACCATATTCTTTCATGAATGTATCGGGTATCAGGCCACCTTGTTTCAGTGCCTCCATCAGGCATTCACCAAACGCCCGCCGCTCAGAAAAAGCTCCAAGCGAGAAGCCTTCACCAGGACTGCCATCGACATCCTTGATCTGGAACTCATGCTCAAAGGCAGAGAACAGCTCGACACCGCCCGCATTTTTCAAACGTGCCAAGGCGGACTTCAAGATTGATCGCGTGCAGCAATTCCACGCTTCGCCATCCAGAGAAGTAATATCGCCCAATGCGAACCGCTCGACCGGTTTGCCATCTTCAAAATCGACAGCAACCAATGTCTCCATATCGGGGATCAGCAGCAAGTCGCCCAGAGATCCAAACGGGCTATCAGCGATGGAATCGAAGCAGGTGATCTGTACATTGGTCGGCACCCAGCCGATGCCGCGTTTACTGCGCTTGTCCAGATCCGAAAGCGGAAAGGCTTTGCCACGGGTCTTGCCGGCGATATCGGATGTCGCGGTGAAGAGCAAAGGGTTAGATATCATCGCTTGGATCTCCAAGATTGAGCCTTACGGCATCCCAGGCTTCAATACGGTCCTTGGTTTGCTGCCAGTTGGCCTCGGTAATGCGGGTGACTAATGCTTCTGCCAGGGCAAGGCCGGCGGTGTAGCTGTCCCAGATGGTGCCGCTGTCAATGGGCACGGGCAACACGTCGCTTGCATGTTTGGCAATGGGTGACAGCCATGTGTCGGTCATCAGAATGATCTGGGCGTTGCGCTGCTTGTGGGCTTTTTCTGCCAGAAGTTCCAGACTGCGCTGGTAGCGGCGAAAATCGCAAACGAACAGAATGTCCTTGGGTTTCATGCGCAGCAGATATTCCGGCCAGATCTCGGGGTCGGACGGGATATGATAAACCTTGGGACGGAACTGACGCAGATGTCGCGCCAGATATTGTGAGACGACATCGCTCATCCGTCCGCCGATCAGATAGATGGAGCGATTTTCCCGCGCCAATGCCTGACAGACCTGATCAAACTGGCTCTCGGAAATGATCTGTGTGGTCTCGTCCAGCAACTGACTGGCACGAGACATGAATCCTTCCAGAAAAGCCCCCTGAAAGCCACGTCTGGTCTCATGCAAGTCAACAGGTGACTTCTGACCTTCTTTCAGCTCCGCAATCAGGCTTTGCTGAAAATCCTGATAGCCGGAAAATCCTAGCTTGGTGATGAAGCGTGAAATGGACGGCGAAGACACGCTGGTTTTGCTGGCAAGCGTTTGAATCGGCTCCAGTCCTGCAAAGGGATAATCGGCCAGAAGAGCGGCAGATAACTTGCGTTCGGATGAGGTGAAATCTTCCGATTTTTCTTCGATTAATTGACGAACAGTCATGGCGTCTCCTGCTGCTTGACTTCAGTATAGAAAATGAAAAAATTTAATCAATATAAAAAAATGAATTGACTTTGAAAAAAAATAATCAGAATACTGAAGCACCCAAGTCAGCCGAAAAGATGGTGATATGTTCCTTCTCTCTCGACAGCATCTGCTTGCTTCTCTTCTTGTTTTTGCGGTTCTGATTGTGGGTGCCAGCTTTGTTGCATCCGGTGTCGGCGTCGCTGCGGAGCGAATATTGACCGTATTTTTTATCTCACTCATCGCGGTTGTAGGGATGGGGGTCTATAGCGGCAATAGCGGTATCTTGAGCTTTGGCCATCTTGCCTTCATGGGGATAGGAGCCTATGCCTCAGCTCTCCTTACGTTGCCAGTGCGACTGAAGCAGGCGACCTTGCCCAAGCTGCCTGACTGGCTGGCGGGAATGGAGCTCAATTTACTCTCCGCCACGCTTCTCGCTCTGGTGCTTGTGGCTTTTGTTGCCGTTGTGATCGGCTTGGCTCTTGGTCGTCTGGAAGGCTCGGCCGCCACTATTTCTACCCTCGGGTTGCTGATCATCGTGCATGGCATCACCATCGGTTGGCGTGATGTAACGCGAGGGGCACAGACCTTCTTTGGTGTGCCAAGAGAGACCGACTTGTGGTGGGCAGCAATCGCCTGTCTGCTGGCGCTGATCGCCGCACGCCTCTATCGGGATTCTGTCTCGGGCCTGCGGTTGCGGGCAGGGCGGGACAATGCCATCGCGGCTGCCGCCGTCGGGGTCAATATTCAAAGGGAACGACTGTTTGCCTGGGTTTTGAGCGCCGTGCTAATGGCCTTGTCCGGGGCTTTGCTTGCCCATTTCCTAGGTGCTTTCAGTCCCAAGAAGTTCTTTTTCACTGATACATTTTTTCTGCTCAGCATGTTGATTGTCGGCGGCATGAGTACCATTACCGGGGCCATTTCCGGCGCGGTCGTCATCACGCTCATGACCGAGATCCTGCGCCGTCTGGAAAGCGGTTTTGATTTGGGTCTGATTGAAGTGCCGCCAATCTTCGGAACCACCCAGATCGGCATCGGATTATTGATCCTTCTGGCCATGTTCCGCAAGCCTGAGGGACTGGCCGGTTTGAAGGAATGGGAAGAGCGTTTGTTCAGATCGAAGCAGGCTGAGGGCGTGGAGAAGGCAGATCTGGCGAAAATTGCGCCAGACACCAAGTCATTGTCGGCGGAGAATCTGGTCATGTGTTTTGGCGGACTTGTCGCGGTCAAGGATGTCTCGCTCACGCTCAAGCCTGGCGAAATTCTCGGTTTGATCGGCCCTAACGGATCGGGCAAGACCACGGTCATGAATATGCTCTCCGGCGTCTTGCAGCCCACGGAAGGAAAAGTCCTGTTGGCGAAGGATCAACTGACCGGCATGAATTCGCGCCAGTTTGCCCAGCGCGGGATTGCCAGAACCTTTCAAAATATTCGCCTCTTCACCGATCTATCCGTCTATCAGAATGTATTGGTCGCAGCATTGTCAACGCATGATGGTGAAGGGGCCGATATCCGCACCAAGGCGGCATTGAGCCGAATGAATATCCTGCATCTGGCAACGGAGGATGCAGGCAATCTGTCCTATGGCGATCAGCGCCGGGGCGAGATCGCCCGGGCGCTGGCCTGCCAGCCGTCCCTGTTGTTTTTGGATGAGCCGGCCGCTGGCATGAACCGTGAGGAAACTGACCAGCTGATGGAGATCCTGCGCCAGCTCAGCACGGATTTGGGTATCGGAATTTTGATGGTTGATCATGACCTGAAGCTGATCAACCAGCTTTGTGATCGGGTGATTGTTCTCAATGAGGGACGGCTGATCGCGGAAGGACTGCCAGATGAAGTCCGTAAGGAACCGGCAGTGATTGAAGCTTATTTGGGAAAATCGAAGGTGTGAGGCGCAGCAAGTCTGCACCGCACAACCATTTATCATTCTGGGAGGAAATGAGATGAAAAGATTCCTTATGACAACAGCCATTGCGGCTCTGCTGACCAGCCCGCTGGCGGCTGAGAGCCTGAAACTGGGTCTGGCCACGGCACAAACCGGCGGTATCGCCCCCTATGATGCGCCTGTCGTGGAAGGCTTGCATCTGGCCGTGGAAGAGTTGAATGCCAAGGGTGGTATCGACGGTAAGATCAAGATCGAACTGGTAGAAAAAGATGTCCGCTCCGATGTGGCACAAACGGCCATTGCGGTGCAGGAATTGGTGGATGAAGGTGTTTCCGCCATCGTTCTACCATGTGATGCTGATCCGGCTCTCGCTGCTGCCAGTATTGTTGATAGCGCCAAAATTCCGGCCATCTCCACCTGTGCTTCATCGCCGACCTTGCCGATGATTGGTGGTGATTACGTCTTTGCCAATTTCCCTGGTGATAATGTACAGGCTACCGTGTCCGCAAAATGGGCTTTTGATCAGGGTCATCGCTCCGCCTATATCGTCTTCTCGCCGGATAGCCAATATACCTCCATGCCGCTCTATTTCGCCGATGTCATGAAAAAGCTCGGCGGTGCCGTGGTGGGCGAGGATACCTATTCCCTCGGTCAGCAGGATTTCTCTGCCATTGCCACGCGGATTGCGTCGCTGAGCCCGCAGCCGGATGTGATCATGACTTCTGCTTATGAGCCGGATTTCCCATCCTTCCTGAAAGCCTTGCGCGCTGCTGGCGTCAAAAGCCAGGTTATCGGGTCTGACGGGGTTGATAGCCCGACCACTTTCTCGCTTGGCGATGTGGCGCAGGATCTTGTCTTCACAACTGCAGGTCACGCCACCAAGGGCAGTGCGCTTGAGGCATTCAACAAGCTTTACAAGGACAAGACCGGTAAAGAGTCGCAAACCGTTTTCAATGCAGTTGGCTATGACCTGATCAAGGTTCTGGAAGCTGCAACCATCGCCGCTGGTGGTTCCACCAAGGCCGAGGATATTCGCAATGCTCTGGCCAATCTGGAGGGTGTGCGTGGTGCAACCAGCCTGATTACCTACAAGGGTACCAATGGCATGCCGGTACGTGAAGTCACCTTGATCCGCGTGAAAGATGGCAAGCGTGATCTGGTTGGACAGCCTGCACCAGATGCATCTCTGATTCCTGCGCCAAAGATGCAATGAGGATTGTCTCGTGACACAGCCTTTGCTTTCCGTCAGCTCCCTCTCAGTTGCCTATGGCCCGGTGGACGCAGTGCGTGCAATCGATCTGCAGGTGTTTGAGGGGGAAATCGTGACGTTGCTCGGTGCCAATGGGGCCGGAAAATCTTCGACCCTCAATGCTCTGGTTGGGCTGGTGCCGGTTGCCTCCGGCTCGATCCATCTGGAAGGCAAAGACACAACCAATCAGGCCCCGGAGAGTTTGGCGGCTTCGGGCCTGACCCTGTCACCGGAAGGGCGCCGTGTGTTCGGTGCGCTGACGGTGGCTGAAAATTTGCAAATGGGTGCCTTCAGTATTGCGGATAAAGGGGCGATCTCGGCCGCTTGGGATCGGGTTTTCGAGCTCTTTCCCATTCTGAAAGAGCGCCGTCACCAATTTGCCGGAACCTTGTCTGGTGGACAGCAGCAGATGCTGGCCGTTGGCAGAGCCTTGATGAGCAATCCGAAGCTGTTGCTGCTCGATGAGCCATCCCTGGGTTTGGCTCCCATCATCATCGAGCAGATCTTTGAGCTGATCGGGCAATTGCGCGATCAGGGCGTGACGCTTGTTGTGGTGGAGCAAAATGTGGCCATGGCGCTGGATGTGGCCGACCGCGGTTATGTCATGGCGGGTGGGCAGATTGTTGCTTCTGGCGCGGCCCAAGAGCTCGAACAGACCAGCAATTTGCAAGATGCATATCTAGGAGGCCACTGACGTGGATCTGTTTCTTCAGCAAACCGTAAATGCCATTTCGCTGGGGGGGACTTATGCCCTTCTGGCGCTTGGACTGGCCGTCGTCTTTTCCATCATGGGGCTGATCAATTTCGCCCATGGGGAATTGATGACCATTGCCGGATATGTATTGATGTATTGCGGTCTGGCGGGCATTCCCTTTGCCTTTGCTATTCCTCTGGCCATCGGGGCGGCAATGATTGCCGCCATGCTGATGGAGTTGATCGCCTTTCGACCCGTGCGCAATGCATCGGGAGCCACCATGCTGGTGACATCCTTTGCCGTGGCCATGATCCTGCAAGTTCTGTTTCAGAATTTCATTGCTGCCCGGTCTCAACCGGTTCTGCTGCCTGGTGTGTTATCCGAGAGCCTGTCTGTCTTCGGCCTTGTCATTGGCGTCAACAAGATGGCGGCAATTGTCGCGACCGTGGTCATGCTGATCTTTCTGGATCGTTTTATGGCGAAGCAGAAATATGGCATCGCCATGCGAGCGGCTGCAGAAGATTTTGCCATTGCCCGGTTGATGGGCATTCGAGCCAATACGGTCATTGCCGGGGCCTTTGCACTCTCTGGTCTGTTGGCGGGCGTTGCTGCAGTTCTCTGGGTTTCGCAACGGGCATCGGTTGATCCATTGATGGGCTTCACTCCCGTCCTCAAGGCCTTCATCGCCGCCATTCTGGGTGGGCTTGGTAGCTTGCGTGGTGCGGTCGCCGGGGGCTTCCTGCTTGGTTTCATTGAGATTTATCTGGCTGCCTTTCTGCCTCATGAATTGCAGGAATTTCGCGATCCCATCGGTTTGAGCCTTGTGGTTCTGGTTCTCTTGATGCGTCCCAATGGCCTGTTGCCATCTGCTGTGCTGAAAGCTGAGAAGGTATAGGGTGATGGGCATGACAAACGCATCCAGCGCAAAGCTGCGGGAGAGCCTGTTGTCGCTGCAGGATCCAGATCCAGTGGAAATGATCAATCCTGATAGCTCTTATCCGGTTTTGCTGGTTTGCGAGCATGCCGGGCAAGCTATCCCGCAAAAACTGGGCAATTTGGGTTTATCAGACGAGGATTTGCAGCGCCATATTGCATGGGATATCGGCGCTGCCTCGGTAACGCGCAAACTGGCTGATATGCTGGGAACACCAGCCCTTTTGCAGCGTTACAGTCGGCTGGTGATTGATTGTAATCGCCCACCCGCTGCGCCAGATTCGTCACCAGCTGTGAGCGATCATATCCCCGTTCCCGGCAATCAGGATTTGAGCGAAGAGGAACGACGCCAGCGGGTGCGGGAGATCTTCTCTCCCTTCAATCGCGCCGTTGCGCAAGCTCTTGATAGCGGCACTATCCAGATCGTTCTGTCCATTCACAGCTATACCCCGTATCTGAATGGTGAGCACCGTCCCTGGACCATGGGGCTGCTCTTTCGGCAGGATCGAAAGACATCGGAATTGCTGCGTGATTATGTGATGCTGCATCATTCGAACATTCATATCGGAATGAACCAGCCCTATCAGATAGAGGACGCATCCGACTGGTTTGTTCCTCATCATGGGGAGGCACGTGGCTTGCCTCATAGTCTGATCGAAATCCGAAATAATGAAATTGCAGATGAAGCTGGGCAGGACAAATGGGCTCAACTGCTTCGCCCTGTCATCCACCATCTGCTCAAGGAGGTCTGATATGACCCTGTCGCGTGACATTGCTCTGGTGCCGGATCAGTCGGCGCTTCTTTTTATCGATGTGCAAAATTTCGCCGCTCATCGGCAGGGAGCCGAGTTCAAGGATCTAGGAGAAGAAAGCTTTCAGCAGCAATATGGCTGGTTCTTCGAGCAGATGCGCGAGCGCGTCATTCCCAATATGCAGCGCTTGCAGGCGGGCTGTCGCTCTTCCAATATCGAGGTGCTCTACACCACCATTGAAAGCCTGACCCTTGATGGCCGGGACCGCAGCCTTGATTATAAGATCACCGGCTTCAATGTTCCCAAAGGATCATGGGATGGTAAGGTGATTGACGAGTTGGTCCCAATAGGTGACGAGATCGTCTTTCCCAAATCCTCGTCCTCGGTCTTCGTCTCTACCCATATCGATTATGTGTTGCGTAATATGGGGGTGAAGCAACTGGTGATCAGCGGCATCATCACCGACCAATGTGTGGAGAGCGCTATTCGCGATGCTTGTGATCTGGGATATCTGGTGACGCAAGTCACAGATGCCTGCATGACCTACAGCCAGTCTCGTCACGACAATTCCCTAGCCACTATCAAAGGCTATTGCCGTCAGGTGACGACAGATCTGCTATTGGCTGAACTGGCCCAACTTGAACAATGAGCTTTGCTGCCAAGATCCTGCCCATCGGTGTGTAAATCGAACTTTCTGTGAAGTTGTCGGTGGTTCAAAGCTCTATGGGCTATGAAAAAATTCGCATACCGGGGCGGAAAATCAGGCAACAATGCTTTGATCCTGATTTGTCTCTTGTTGAACCAGCAGATTTGCAAAATCGGCGTTTGGCATGGGTTTACCAAAGTGCCATCCCTGACCAATGTGACAACCGGCCAAACGCAGGATTTCCCATTGTTCGGCTGTTTCTACTCCTTCGGCCACAATGTCCATTTCGAAATTGCGTGCCAAGGCAACAATTGCATTGATCACGGCCATGGAATCCATGGAGGCAGGCAGATGTTTGACGAATGCCTGATCAATCTTGATCTTGTCCAAGGGGAATTGATGAATATAGCTAAGCGATGAATAGCCGGTACCAAAATCATCGAGCGCAATGGCAATACCACGGCTCTGAAGTGCTTTCAGGGATTTGATGATTGCATCCGGATCGGCAATGAACAGGCTTTCGGTAATTTCGATCTGAAGCCGCTGTGTCTTCAAACCGGTTTTTTGCAAAGATTTGTCGACGTCTTCCAGAATATCGGAGCGTGCAAACTGAATGGCTGAAACATTGGCAGCAACATTGATTGGTTTGTTCCAGGCAGCAGCATCCATACAGACTTGATCAAGAATCCAGCGTCCCACATCAACGATCATCCCGGATTCTTCCATGATAGGAATGAAAAGGTCAGGCCGGATCATTCCAAGATCCCTATGGTTCCAGCGGATCAAAGCCTCACAGCCAATGATGTTCCCATTGGCAAGGGAAGTCTGGGGCTGGTAATGCATTTCAAATTCTTTGCGGTCCACCGCATCAATGATCTCTCGCTCCAGAACACGGCGATGCATGACATCGGCTGCAAGATCACTTGTATAGCGTAAGTAGGTTCCGCCCACTTCCTTGGAACGGTTCATGGCCACAATTGCAGCTCTGCTCACTTCCTCAGCCAATTGACCGCCATCGTGAAAATCTGCAACGCCTATGAAACTGCCGGCGATGACCTGATGACCACGTAAGGAAAGCGGAGCTTCCATCACATCTGCAATCAGGGCAGAAAGACGGTCTACATCCTGTTCACCAGCCCCGAATTTGCAAAAAAGCAGCTCTTTTTGTGGACCACATCCCATAAGATCGAATGCATTGAGGGATGAAAGTTCCCGTGTGATCTTCTGGATCAGAAGATCACCATATGCAGATCCAAGAGAATGTTGGATCTTGTCCAGACGGCGCACTTCACAGGCAAGGATGAGAGCATTTTCTTCCAGATTTTCAATCATGGTCTGGTCAACGGTCTGACAGAAACCACTTTCATTATAAAGTCCTGTCAAAGCATCATGATCGGCCAGATAGGCGAGGCGTCTTTTCTCCTGGCGTTCTTTGGTAACATCGTGAAAGATCAATGTTGCAACCCATTGATCGCCATTGGTCTTTGCCTTGTCGTCTTTTGGACTTACCAAAGATGGAGTGAGCGAGTATTCCAGAATAAGCTCTTCCCAATTGCGCTCGCTTTCGGCTCCCCGAACAGGGCGATGCAGGGTGACTTCCTGCAAATCATGTGATTTGCCATAGTCCTGGGGCTTTCGCAGACAGGTCTGAAGAGCGCTCTGAAGAGCAGGAGGCAGTGCATCGCCAATGAGCGCTTCTTTGCGAGCCTGATAACCAAGACCGGAAAGTACAGATCGGGCTTCGTCACTTACCTCAAGCAACTTGCCGTCTTGAGAACAAATCAGGATACCGGAAAAACTGTCCTCGACGATGGTTTCCAGAAGATTGACCAGACTTTGGTTATGTTTGCGTGACAACGACAGCAAGAGGCTTTTCAGACGAACCTCAAGCAAGACGGTCATGGTGCCCAGACTGACCAATTGCGCCTGTAGAAGAGCAGTTTCGGCCACATAGCGACTGTTCAGATAGATTGCGAATGCCACTATTTCAATAACTATGCCCAAAAGAGCCAGCAAGCCAAGTTTGGCAAAGAGAGGTCGCCTGATTAAAAAAAGCAGAACAGCGACGACACTCAGCAGAATGGCAGACATCAGGCCCAACCATTTTGGGGGAAGAGGCTGCAGGTCGCGTCCTTGCATCAGAGATTCAGCTGCAATGACTTGCAGCAACGGTCCGGTCATCATGCCGTATAGAGGGACTGCAAGCGTATCTCGCAATTCCGCGGCACCAGCTCCGACTAGAACTTTCTTGCTAGCAAAAATGTTGGGATCAAGGCGTCCTTCCAGCAAATCGATGATGGAATAAACCGGAACTGATGAGGCCCTGATGCTCATATCAATGAGAAAGTCGCCTTGATGCAGAGTCTGATATTCGCCAAGGCTTGCAGCCAGAGAGGAAACCAGCTCATCATCCATCATTTGAGCATAGGGAAAGCGTCGAACAATGCCATCACTATCAGCGAGTACATTGACCGTCGCAGCCCATGCATTTTCATTCAATTGTGCAATGGGGCGGTTGATCTGAACAGTATGATTCCCTTTCTGGGAATCCTGATATTGCTGGAAGATGGCCAGTGTTACAGGGCCGGGTGCATTTTCCAGAGCCTGCGCAAATAAATAGTCTTCCTCTTTGCTGGATTGGGCGCTGAAATCAATGTCAAAAGCCAACTCCTCGGCACCATGCGAGAAGCTTTCCTGAACAATTTTGGCATAGATGGATCGTTTCCACGGCCATGTCCCAATTGCTGACAGACTGCGGTTGTCAATTTCCAACAAGACAATGGACTGAGAAGCAGGACGGCTGGTCAACCCCATGCGCAAGCCTGACAATCCATTATCAATTGGAGAGAAAAAGCCCGAAACATACCCAAAACCAGAACCAAGGATCACAGCGATGATCACCAATGCTTTGATTATATGAGGCTTGATAATGGATAACATGCCAGACATTGTCGCTTTTTTAGTTCGTTGGCGAGCCGAAGCACGACAAGAGGAGACTTTAGTTAAAACTCTGGTTAGCATCATCCAGAAAGAGTAACCATGCGGTGTCCATTGCCTGCTTATCTGCGTGCAGAGCCTGCTTTTCGCCAAACAGCGTCAACAAGTGATTAACATCGCTCATTCGGTCTGTGTGCCAATCAGTAATGACAAAAAGGGGCAAAAAGACTCAGAGCTTCAAAAAGCATCGACCTTGTCGCCCAGATCGGCTATGGAACAGTCACAACAAAGCCATCAGTTCGATTATCTTGATTGAATATCAAGCAAACAGGCTTAGATTCTGGTCTGGCGCAGGAAGCATAGGATTTGTCTGCGAAGATCGCTGAGAGAGGATGCCAATGCTGGCGGAAAAATGGAATCGCTTCTTTGCGGATCAAAACAGCTCGCGCTATCTGATACACCGGCTTCTATCCGAAAACTTCAGGACTTATGCGCGTAAATATGCGTTGGCATTTGTCTTCATGGGACTGGTTGCTGCAAGCACCGCACTGAGCGCCTGGATCATGCGTGATGTGGTCAACGAGATCTTTGTTGATCGTGACTTCTCAAAGGTCTGGATGATCTCTGGAGCGGTGATGGCAATTTTCCTTGTCAAAGGCTTCGCGACTTATGGGCAAACGGTGATTCTGGCTGTGGTAGGAAATGCTATCGTTGCCGATCATCAACGAAAACTCTATCGCCATTTTCTCTCACAAGGTGCAGATTTTTTTCATGATTATCCGTCAAGTGAGCTGATCACTCGCATTTCGCACAATGCACAGGCGGCTCGAAGTGTTCTGAACATGCTGGTGACGTCCTTTGGCCGGGATCTATTCTCCCTGATCGGTCTGATCCTGGTGATGATCATTCAGGATCCGGTCATGTCGATGATTGCTTTTTTTGTGGCACCTCCGGCCATTTATGCGGTCTCCCGACTGGTCAAGCGCGTGAAGAAAATTGCCAAGGCAGAATTCCTGTCGCTGACCCAGATTACCCAGAATATGCAGGAAAGTGCTCTGGGTTATCGAATCATTCGTACCTTCGGCCTTCAGACGGTGATGGGTGAGTATATGGCAGAGGCTATTTCGGGTGTGGAGCAACGAGCCAACAAAATCGCCAAGCTGGGTGCCCGCACCAGTCCATTGATGGAAACCCTTGGCGGTATCGCCATCGCACTTGTTATTCTTTATTCCGGATATCGAACCATTGTCGGTGGCCAGAGCCCTGGAGAATTCATTTCCTTCCTTACCGCACTGTTGTTGGCCTATGAACCAGCCAAGCGTCTGTCCCGCCTGCAAGTGGGGCTGGAATCCGGTCTGGTAGGTGTGCGTTTGATGTTCGAAATTCTTGACCGACCAAGCAAACTGGTTGAGAAGCATGAAGCCCCTGCGCTTGAGATTGATAAAGGGTCGATCATTTTCAACAATGTGATTTTCTCCTATCAGCAGGATGATCCGATCATCAAAAACCTGTCTCTGACGGTCAAGGGTGGTGAGAGAACGGCACTTGTTGGTCCATCCGGCGGAGGAAAATCCACACTTCTGGCACTGGTCCAGCGTTTCTATGATGTAAGCGATGGTTCGGTTTGCATTGATGGTCAGGATATTCGCGATATCACTCTCACCTCTTTGAATGATCACATCGCGCTGGTGACGCAGGATACAGTTCTTTTTACCGGTACCGTTGGTGAGAATATCGCTTATGGCCGAATTGGAGCCAGCCAGGAAGAAGTTGAACAGGCGGCGAAAGATGCTTTCGCGCATGACTTCATCATGGGCTTGCCCGATGGCTATGATACATTGGTTGGTGAGAATGGTGCCTCGCTTTCTGGCGGACAGAAGCAGCGCCTTGCCATTGCCAGAGCTATCTTGAAAGATGCCAAAATCGTGCTGTTGGATGAAGCAACCTCAGCTTTGGACAGCGAGTCTGAAGCCAAGGTTCAGGCAGCCTTTGATCGTCTGTCAGAAGGTCGCACCACACTGGTGATTGCTCATCGCTTGTCAACCATCCGGAATGCAGACAAGATTTGTGTGATCAAGGCAGGATCCTTGATGGAAGAAGGAAGCCATGACGATCTGATGGCCAATGAAGCTCATTATGCAAAATTGGTTCATTTGCAATTTGAAGATTGATCTTCAAGCGACCGGACCATATCTGGTTGTCTGATACTGAGTGAGAGGAGGGAGCATGCGAAAACGCTTGATGTCGGTCAGCAAGCTGCCTCCCATGCTGTCTATATCCCACGAGAATGGAACACTTGAGATTAAACTCAAGCCCAACCCCAAGGCAAAGCGGCTGATTTTGCGGTTGGATACTCGAACCGGTCAGCCTGTCGCGACAATTCCACCGGGCCTGTCTCTTGCCAGAATTGAGAGCTTTCTGGGCGATCAAGTTGATTGGCTGCTTAGTCGCACGGAGCAAAGGCCTTCTGCGGTGCCTTTTGTAGCCGGGGCAGAGATACCGGTACGGGATATCGCCCATAAATTGGTTCATGTAGGGCAAAGTAGAGGCACGGTCCGTCAGTTGATCGAAGGTGAAAGCCATAGCCTTCTGATCAGTGGTGAGGAAAATCATATGCCGCGCCGTGTCACTGATTGGTTGAAGAAACAGGCACGGTCAGATCTGCAAATCGCTGTTGATCATCACGCCGATGCTTTGTCAGTGAAACCGGCCGCCATTCGTATCAAGGACACCACCAGTCGTTGGGGCTCTTGCTCTTCCAATCGAATATTATCCTTTTCCTGGCGGATCATTTTTGCACCACCCTCAGTGCTGGATTATCTGGCAGCACATGAAGTGGCTCATTTGCGCGAAATGAATCATTCCAGCCGTTTCTGGGCACTGGTGGAAGAGACTTGTCCTCATTTTGAGGAAGCCAGGGTCTGGTTGAAAGAAGAAGGGCGCTATCTGCATCGTTTTGGATCAGAATAACGCCTTACAAATTCCATTCTAATTCAAACCAAAGAGCCGAGAGAAGAAACCGCGAGGCTTTGGTTCCGGCATGGCGGATTGACCTTCTGGCAACAAATCCGGATTGACCCATGGATTGGCTTCAGCTCCAAGACGCTTGCGACTGGCTGCAAGCTGTTGAGCACTGACGCCGGGGAGCGCAGCGATGGTCATACCATTATGAGCGCCCACCATATAGGCTTTCCAGGCCGATGCGGGCAAATTGCCGCCGGAGGCCTTTTTTGTAGCTTTGCCACTATCGTTACCAAACCAGATACCTGTCACAAGATTGGCAGTATAACCTACGAACCAGGCATCACGATAATTCTGGCTGGTTCCAGTTTTGCCTCCCGCCGGGCGACCGGGAAGCAAGGCTTTCTTTCCGGTACCAGAGATCAGGGTTTCTTGCATCATGCTGTTGATATTGGCCAGAACATTCGGCGCAATGACCTGAGTTCCAGCAAGGGCAGGGTGAACATACAGCACATCGCCGGATTTTGTGAGAATGCGAGAGATCACATATGGGTCGGTGCGTAATCCACCATTGGCAAACGGAAGGTAGGCACCAACAAGTTCGATCGGTGTCACTTCGGATGTTCCAAGGGCAATGGATGGATTATTGGCCATCTTGGAATGAATACCCAATCGACGGGCGGTGGAGGCTACGTTGGCAGGACCGACTTCAAATGCAAGCTGGGCTGCGACTGTATTCAGTGACAAAGCCAGAGCCCGGCGCAAGCTGACCTGTCCCATATATTTCTTGGAATAGTTTTGGGGAGACCATTTGCCAAAGCGGACCGGTTCATCGACCCGCATGCCATTGGGGCTGTTACCAAGCTCAAGTGAAGCCAGATAGACGAAGGGCTTGAAGGCACTGCCGGGCTGGCGTTTTGCCTTGGTGGCACGATTGAACTGGCTTTTCTGATAAGAGCGTCCGCCCACAAGAGCCCGAACAGCACCCATCGGGGTGGCAGAAACCAAAGCACCTTGACCCACACCATATTTTTTGCCCGATGTGTCCAGTGCACTGGAAATGGCGCGCTCAGCCAATGTCTGCATGCGCAGATCCAGAGTGGTTTCGACAATGATGTCTTCATTGATATCTTCGATATAAGCGGGCAATTGTTCCATCACCCAGTCAGCCACATAATTCAGGGAATTCGTTTTGTGCCGCGCCACTGCCTTGACTGGCATGGTCATGGCCAGTTTGCGCTCTTTCGGTGTTATGAATTCCTCGCGTTCCATTGCAGCCAAAACCAGCTTGGCTCGTGCTCGTGCGCGTTTTGGATGGCGGTTGGGGGCAAGGCGGGATGGTGCTTTCAGAAGACCTGCAATGGTTGCAGCTTCGGCTAACGTCACCACAGAGGCAGGTTTGTTGAAATAAGTTCTCGCAGCAGCATCGACACCGGTTGCACCTGCTCCAAAATAAACCCGATTGAGATACATTTCCAAAATTTCTTCCTTGGAGAATTTGGTCTCAAGCCAGATGGCCAGGATCAGTTCCTGAACCTTGCGTTCGATTGTGCGCTTGTGCTCCAGGAAAAGATTTTTCGCCAATTGTTGGGTAAGGGTAGAACCGCCCTGAGCCAAGCGACCCCTGATCACATTGGTGACCATGGCGCGGGTAAAGCCGATCGGGTCGAACCCGAAATGGGAATAGAAGCGATGATCCTCAATTGCTACAACGGCATCAGGCAAATATGGAGGCAGGCTGGAAAGGCGCACTTCCTGGCCACCGGTTTTGCCTCGATTGGCTATCAGGCCGCCATCGTGGCTGAGAATTTGCACATTTGGTGGCCTGTTTGGAATCTGCCAATCCGTAGATTGTGGTAGCTGCGCACCATAATAGGCGACAATGCCCGCAACGGCGATGCCGCCCCAGATGCCAAGGATCACGCCCCAATAGACAAGAAACCGGATTGCGCGAAACAGGATATTGGGTTTGCTGCTTTTGGCAACTTTCGTCTTACGGGCAGACGTTTTTCTTGCTCCCTTGCCTTTGGTGGCACGCTTGGATTTCGTAGCGGGTTGGGTAGTGCGATCTTCGGCACTAAGCTGGATATCCGATGGCGCACGGGCTCCGGCTTTGCGCTTTTGTGATCCTGGAGCTTTTGCCCCCTTATTGGGTGAGGATGGCTTTTTGGAACGCGTCATGGCGAGTAATAAGGTTCTTGCTGGCAGATTGGAAACAGCTTGTGCGTTTAGGAGCCTACGTCCTAGAGACACATTGCGGCAAATTGATGGGTAGATCCATCTTTGCCATCACTCTAGGTCTCAGCCGTCAATAGTTTGTTAACATATCCCTATTCACAAACCTTTGTTAAGCCTAACTCCAGTTAACCATCATTCCTGCATGCTGCTAAACGCATTCGTTAAATCCACTTGCCTAAACTGGTGTGCGATTGATGGAGAGTGGAATGGCGAAATTACCGCAACGTGTGGACTGGGTGGATAGGGCCAAGGGCCTGACAATTCTCTTGGTGGTGCTGTTGCATTCGACCTTGGGCGTTGAGAAATATTATGCAGTTCAAGGCTGGATGCATGAGGTTATCTCGTTTGCACAACCATTTCGCATGCCGGTTTTTTTTGCAATAGCCGGTCTTTTTGCAGTCAAGGCAATGACCCAGAATTGGCGCAATTTCTGGGATAGCAAGTTTGTTCACTTCTTTTATTTCTATTTTCTCTGGCTCTGCATCAACTTTATCTTCAAAGGCGCCAATTTTGCCTCAACCTTGGGGGTGGATGGCACGGTCTTTCTCTTCTTCAAGTCTTTCATTTCTCCATTTGGCCTACTCTGGTTTATCTATCTCCTGCCAATCTTCTTCCTTGTTTTGCGGCTGACACATCAACTGCCGGTTCTCGGTCAGTTTGTTGTTGCCATCTGCTTCAAGATGATCTCCGAAGAGATACCGATTTTTATCCTCGACCGCTTTGCGGACTATTACATTTTCTTCCTGATCGGCTATTTCGGAAGAGATTTCTGGTTTCGGCTGGCCCATTCGGCGCAGGAACAAAAACTATCTGTTTATTTCGGGTTGATGGCATGGGGGCTGGTCAATGCCGCCATGGTCTTCATGGGATATAATGCCAACATGCCGATGGCTCTCGTTCTGGGCATATCCGGAATGGTGGCTGTGGTTTCTTTCTGCGCGGTACTGCCAAATCGGGGAGCAGGCGCATTCCTTGGATATTGCGGTCAGAATTCCCTTCCAATTTATTTGGGTTTCTTCCTGCCCATGGTAGTCACACGTATCCTGTTACCAAAGATTTGCGCTGTTTGTAGCAGTGGTATTGCCTCACTCATCGTGTTTTCCATTGCGGTTGGCGGGGCAATCGCGATGTTCGAGCTGGTCAACCGAAGCGGGATGGGAACCTTTCTCTATAAACGTCCAAAGTGGGCACATCTTGAGCGCCGCCGTAAGGTGCGTACCGCTCCTGCGGAATAGGGCCAAAATCCACCTGCCCCCATCCTCACGCGATCTTGGGGGCGAGTGCGACTTTTCCCGTATCCTTTCTTTCCCTCATCGCCACTCTTCGCTATGGTGACCCAAACATGATCATGGTTTGTTCATGTGATTTGACAAATAGTCAAAGTGGTTGGTGAGGAAAGGATATCTAATCATGGCAGATAAACCCCATCTCTTTCTGGTGGACGGTTCCTCCTATATTTTCCGTGCTTACCATGCCTTGCCGCCACTGACCCGAAAGAGTGACGGGCTACCGGTTGGTGCTGTCGCAGGCTTCTGCAATATGCTCTGGAAGCTGTTGCAGGAAGGTGAGAAAGGTCTTTCAGGTGTCGACCCCAGCCATATTGCTGTGATTTTTGATGCCAAGGGCGATACTTTCCGCAATGAAATCTATGATCAATATAAAGCCCATCGCCCACCGGCGCCGGAAGATTTAAGGCCCCAGTTCGGCCTGATCAAGGATGCTGTGCGGGCCTTCAACATTCCGGCGATTGAACAGGTTGGCTATGAGGCCGATGACATCATCGCTACCTATGTCCAGAAGGCATTGGTTGCCGGAGCAGATGTTACCATTGTCGGTTCTGATAAAGACCTGATGCAGCTGGTCCAGCCCGGTGTTGTCATGGTCGATACCATGAAGAACAAACGCATCTCCCATGATGAAGTGGTCGAGAAGTTCGGTGTGGCCCCGGATCGTGTGGTTGATGTTCAGGCGCTGGCTGGTGATTCGGTCGATAATGTACCTGGCGTACCGGGTATCGGCATAAAAACCGCCGCTTTGCTCATCAACGAGTTTGGTGATCTAGAGAGTTTGCTTGCTGGGGCGGAAACCATCAAGCAGAAGAAGAGGCGCGAAAATCTGATCGAATTTGCTGATCAGGCCCGTATTTCACGCGAGCTGGTCTATCTGAAACCAGATGTGCCGCTGGAAATGGAAATCGACGATCTCTTCCGCGATGATTTGGATGGACCAAAACTGGTCTCTTATTTGAAAGCCTTGAATTTCACCACACTGACCCGCCGCATCGCAGAAGCAACCGAGACAGAAGCGGAAAATGTCGAGGCATGCGATCTGAATATTGAAGGCTGGGAACCTGCGCCGAAAATGGCAGCAGAGGAAAGCTCAGCATCAGCTGAGGGGAGTGAGGGCACTGCACGTAGCGGTGGCCCTGCCGATCTTGCGGCAAAAATTGCAAGTGAAGTGGGCGCCCTTTCGATTGATAATCAGAAGTATGAGATGGTCACCGAACTGACCGCACTGGAACGCTGGTGCTCTGAGGCCAAACGCATTGGTTATATCAGCGTCGATACAGAGACGGACAGTCTGGATGCGATGCAGGCCAATCTGGTTGGCGTCTCACTGGCTACTGAACCGGGGAAAGCCTGTTACATTCCGCTTGGCCATACCAAGGGTGATGATGATATGTTCGGTGGCGGTCTTGCAGAAGGCCAAATTCCACTGGATCAGGCACTTCCGAAGCTAAAAATTCTTCTCGAAGATCCAAGCATTCTGAAGATCGGCCAGAATCTGAAATATGACGCGCTGCTTCTCAGCCGTTATGATATTCAGCTCAATCCGTTTGATGATACCTTGCTGTTGTCCTATGTGCTGGATGCAGGGCAACATGGCCACGGCATGGATGAGCTGTCAGAATTCTGGCTTGGTCATAAGCCAATCCCTTTCAAGGAAATTGCAGGTACTGGCAAGAAGCAGATCACCTTCGACAAGGTTGAATTGGATAAGGCGACGGCTTATGCGGCGGAAGACGCCGATGTCACCTTGCGCCTCTGGCAAATTCTGAAACCTCGTTTGGCTTCCGAACGCATGACCACAGTGTATGAGCGTCTTGAGCGCCCATTGATGCCTGTTCTGGTGCGTATGGAACAGCGCGGTATTGCCGTGGATCGACAGATCCTCTCGCGCCTTTCCGGCAATTTTGCTCAAGGTATGGGCGCGCTGGAAGAAGAGATCCACGAATTGGCAGGAAAGCCTTTTAATATCGGCTCACCAAAGCAATTGGGTGATATTCTCTTTGGTGAAATGGGTCTGCCAGGTGGTAAGAAAACCAAAACCGGGGCTTGGTCGACGTCCGCCAGTGTGCTTGATGATCTGGCTGCAGAAGGTCATGAACTGCCGGGCCGCGTTGTAGCCTGGCGTCAATTATCCAAGCTGAAAAGCACCTATACTGACGCGCTTCCCGGTTTTATCAATCCGGTAACCGGTCGTGTTCATACATCCTATTCGCTGGCTTCCACTACCACAGGGCGTTTGGCATCCTCTGATCCGAACCTGCAGAATATCCCGATCCGAACCGAAGAAGGTCGCAAGATCCGTACAGCCTTTGTGGCAGAAAGCGGCAACAAGCTTATCTCTGCTGACTATAGCCAGATCGAACTGCGGGTCCTGGCTCACATTGCTGATATCGCCCAGCTCAAACAGGCCTTTGCCGATGGCCTGGACATTCATGCCATGACGGCCTCCGAAATGTTCGGCGAGCCGATTGAAGGCATGGATCCGATGACCCGTCGCCGCGCCAAAGCCATCAATTTCGGAATCATCTATGGTATCTCTGCCTTTGGTTTGGCCAATCAGCTCGGCATTTCACGAACCGAAGCCAAGGACTATATCGATACCTATTTCCAGCGCTTCCCGGGCATTCGCACCTATATGGAAGACACCAAGCAAACCGCGCGCGATCATGGCTATGTCGAAACCATCTTTGGCCGCAAGATCCATTATCCGCAGATCACCAGCAAAAACCCACAAATGCGGGCCTTCATGGAGCGCGCCGCAATCAACGCACCGATTCAGGGTTCGGCTGCTGACATCATTCGCCGTGCAATGATCCGGATGGATGATGCTCTGATCAAAGCTGGCTCTTCTGCCATCATGCTCCTTCAGGTCCATGATGAATTGATTTTCGAACTACCAGAGCCAGAAGTTGAAGCGACGCTTCCTGTTATCAAATCCGTGATGGAAGAGGCCTGCATGCCAGTCATGCAACTCTCCGTTCCACTGAAAGTGGACGCCCAATCGGCAGATAACTGGGATGAGGCACATTAAAGGCGAACAGATTACATACCAACTGGCACAACCTTTGCTTGATAATTTCCAATCGTTGGAAGGAGCAAAGGCAACGTCATGAGTAGTTTGTCCAATTCCGTCAAAGTCTATGAAGTCAGCCCTACAGATCTGCCTAGAATTGAGGCAGATCTGGTGAAAATTACGGCAGATTGCGTCGAAGCAGGGGCTTCCATAGGCTTTTTGAAGAAAGAAGGTCCAGAGCCCATCATCATGTGGTGGGAACATCTGATCGCCCAGCTTGATGGCCAGATTTGCCGTCTATTCGTGGCTGAAAGTGCAGGCAAGATTGCTGGATGCGTTCTGCTTGCTCGTGCAAGCAAGTCAAATTCGCGACACCGGGCGGAAGTGCAAAAGCTTCAAGTCAGCCCATCCTGTCGTCGGCAAGGCATCGCTGCCAAATTGCTGGAGCATATGGAACAAGCTGCTAGAGTGGCAGGAATTCAATTGTTGATCCTTGACACTGAAAGCAGCTCAGGTGCAGTTCCTCTATATGAGGCGTGCGATTATCAGATGCTGGGTGATATTCCAAACTATGCAGAACGACCTGACGGTGTCCGTCATCCAACCCGGATCTTCTATAAGGAACTGTGCCCCAAAACTGAGAGAATCTAAGCTTTGAGACGATAGCGTAGAGCAATGCGGATCACATGGCTCACTGCCTCAATTGGTAGCGCTTTTGTGGTAGGGATGAGCAAGGCCCGATTGCCTTCAAATGAGAAATGATCTTCATAATGGAGGCGGGCCACAGCCATCACATTGCTTTGGCAGTGGGCGAAAAGCGCCACATGATCAGGAGCAGATTTGACCATCCCGAGACGGATCGGCGTGCCGGTTCTTGGCTTGGTGTCGTAGCTGGGCTGTCCCCATTTCAAGCTCTCGACAATGGTGCCGACTTCCTTGTCCTGCTTTGCTAATTCATAGATTAGTTTTCGAATGGCGAGTAAGTGTTCTCGCTCCATCTCATCAAAGGCGTCAAAAGCAACTTCGATATCAGCATTGAGAAAAGGAAAATCGCGCTTCATTGAAATCCTCTCAAGCCACCTGTAATGGGCGCGTGATCACCTTGTCACCAGCAAAGCAGATGGCATGATCCTGGGGCACTTCATTCCAGCATTCGGATTGGCGGTCAATTGGTTCAGAAACCAAAACAACATCGCCATTTTCATATTTGCGATAATAGAGCGATGGGGCATGACCATCTGATGAACAGCGGAAACCGAACAGACGTTTGCCATCAGAGAGGCACGAGGTAAATCGCAAAGGACTTGTTATTTTCTTGTCCTGCATGGCGCGTTTCACTTCGCCAAGAACAGCCTCAAAAGCCGTGACTGCGCATGCATCAAGTCCCTGCTGAAGAGCCAGCAGGAAGAGCAATTCCGAGTCGGTTGATCCCTGACGAAGTGCATAATGCTCATCATTCAACAGAGCTTCCAATCGGCGCCTAACCTGACGATAGTTCCCGATCTGCCCATTATGCATGAACATCCATTGCTCTGCGGAGAAGGGATGACAGTTTGCACGGCTGGTTGCAGTGCCGGTCGAGGCCCGCACATGGGCAAAGAAGAGGGGAGAGCGGATTTGCGCTGCTAGGCTCTTGAGATTGCAATCATTCCAGGCAGGAAGAATTTCGTGATAGACCCCCGGCGCATCACGCTCGCCATACCAGCCAAGGCCAAAACCGTCACCGTTGGTTTCCGTTTTGGCTTCTTCGGCATGCAGGCTCTGATGGATCAGGGAATGGGCAGGCTTGGTGATATAGTGTTCCAGAAAAACCGGCTGTCCCCGATAGGCAATCCAACGGCACATTGAAATTCTCTCCTCGATTGTTGCCCCCAACCTATCCAACTCACGGCAATAGGAAAAGGCAGCAAACAGACTTTCTTGTCTGGCGGACAATTGCGATTGATAGTGGGAAGGGAAAGCTTCACTAACCTGTCACACACAGTCCTTAGGGTCTGCGCAACTTGATTCATGTGGGGAAAGAAAATGCTGAAATCCTTTGCAAAAGGCTTGTTGCTGGCCACGCTTTTGACCGCTCCCGGTCTTGTAAATGCCATGTCATTGAAGGTTGTTGGCTCCTACCAATCTGGCGTCTTTGATAAGGGCGCAGCCGAGGTCGTCTCCTATGACAAAAAGGGCAGGAAGCTTTTCGTCGTCAATGGCAACGATAAAAGCATCGATATTCTCGACATTTCCAATCCGGCCGAGATCAAAAAGATCGGGGCCATTGATGTCAAAAAGCATGGTAAGGCCGCCAACTCCGTCGCTGTTCATGGAGACTATGTCGCCATTGCCGTTGAGATGAAGGTAAAGCAGACTGCTGGCAAGCTGGTGCTATATAAAACTGATGGTACATTGGTCGGTGAAGCACAAGTCGGCGCATTGCCAGATAGTGTTGTCTTTGCCCCGGATGGCGAACTGGTTGTGGTTGCCAATGAAGGCGAGCCATCTGATGATTTCAAAAATGATCCGGAAGGCTCGGTCTCCCTTGTTTCCATCCCGTCGCTGGATGTGAAAACCATCTCCTTCAATGACCTGGATGCCCAAAAACTTGGCGAGAGCTTCCATGCACCATCACCAGACGGTACCAGTCTTGCGCAGGACATTGAGCCTGAATACAGTGCAGTGACGCCTGACGGTAAAACCGCCTTTGTGTCCTTGCAGGAAAATAACGCAATGGCAGTGATCGATCTGGAAAAGGCCGAGTTGACATCAGTATTCGCTCTTGGTTTTCAGGATTATTCCAAGCATGCGGTTGATCTGTCCGACAAGGACGAAAAGATTAATCGCAATACCTGGCCGGTTCTCTCCATGCGTCAGCCTGACACCATCATGGCCTTTACACAGGGTGGCATGAATTATGTCGTGACAGCCAACGAAGGTGACGCGCGTGACTATGATGGCTATTCCGAGGAAACGCGCCTTGGTAAGGTCAAGCTGGATCCAACAGCCTTCCCGAACGCGGAAGAGCTTCAGAAGAAGAGCAATTTGGGTCGTCTGAAAATCACCACTGCCAAAGGTGATACAGACGGTGACGGTGATCTGGATGCCATCTATGGCTATGGTGGACGTTCCTTCTCCATCTTCAATGAAAAAGGTGAGTTGGTCTTCGACTCCGGTACCGAGATCGAAGCCAAGATGGCTGAGCTGGCTCCGACCGCCTTCAATGGCCAGGGCACGAATGAGAGCTTTGACAATCGTTCCGACGATAAAGGCACCGAGCCGGAAGCTCTTGCCATTGGAGAGATGGATGGCAAGCGCTATGCCTTCATAGGTCTGGAACGTATGGGCGGTGTTGTGGTCTATGACATCACCGAGCCAGCCAAAGCTCACTATGTGACCTATGCCAACAATGTGAAGCTTGAAGGCTCTGCCGAGAAAATGACGGCAGGTGACATCGCCCCGGAAGGCATCGCTTTCATCGATGCGAAAGTCAGCCCGACCGGCACCCCAATGATTGCGGTCGCCAATGAGGTTTCCGGTTCAACCACGCTCTACGAGATTAAGTAAGAGACTTGATGCATTTGGTTCGAAAAAAGGCCTGGTTTCGACCAGGCCTTTTTGCGTCATAGCCAGACCGAAATCTCCTCCAGACTCTTTTTCTCGATAACCGGAACTTCCGCTCCTTTTTCAGGGTAGCCAACCACCAGCAGGATATACGGCTTCTCATTTTCCGGGCGATTGCAGATCTGATTGAGAAAGGCCATTGGGGCCGGCGTATGGGTAAGAGTTGCAAGGCCCGCCTGATGAAGAGCTGCAATCAAAAAACCGGTGGCGATGTTGACGGATTCCGGCACGTAATAATGCTTGTGTCGCATTCCTTCATCATCCACGCCATAGCGTTGACCAAAAATGGCAATCAGCCAGGGAGCAGTCTCCAGAAAGGGCTTGTTGGCATCCGTCCCAAGATGCTCCAAGGCATCCAGCCACTCGTCACCAGCGCGTCCTGCATAAAAAGCTCGCTCTTCTTCTTCTGCCGCCTCTCGGATCTGTTTCTTGATGTCCGTATTGGCGATGCAGGCAAAGGTCCATGGTTGCTGATTGGCACCGGAAGGTGCTCGTCCCGCTGTCTCAACGCAGCGTTCAATGATCGAGCGGGGAATAGGGCGATCAGAGAAATCACGAACTGTGCGGCGGGTTTTCATGATATCGAAAAAGCGATCGGCATTGGTTTGCATTTCTGCTTCGCTTTGCTCGTTAAAGGACAAGGCCTGATAGTGGGCTTTCTGCGCCATTGCTTCTCTTCCGCTCAAATTTCTTGTTTTCTTGGGACGATCTTCCTATAAGCGCTCAGCATCCTTGTCTCAGGAAGCCTTGTCCAGTACCGGGCAGGCTTTATCCTCGCTCTGCCGATTGAAAGAGAAACGCCATGATCGTAACCACCGAAGATCAATTGCAAGGCCTGAAAGCATGCGGCACGGCGGTACGTCTGACGATTGAAGCGATGGGGCAGGCCTTGGAAGCGGGTATGACAGCTCGAGAGTTGGATGATCTTGGGCGTAAAGTTCTGGAACGCGAAGGAGCTGAGAGCGCACCAGAGCTGATCTATGATTTCCCGGGGGCGACTTGCATTTCCATTGAGCCCGTGATCGCGCATGGTTGGGCGGATGAACAGACCATGAAGCCGGGCGACATGATCAATATTGATGTCTCGGCTTCCAAGAATGGCTACTTCGCCGACGCTGGTGCTACATTTATCTTGCCTCCGGTGCTACCTGCGAAAGAAGCTATTGTCAAAGCCGCCAAACGGGCGCGTGACAAGGCAATTGCAGGCCTGAAGCCCGGTGTACGCATGCAGACTATTCCGCAGGCTTTTGAGGCTGAGGCGAAAGCATCTGGTTATAGTCTGATCGAAAATCTGCTGGGCTGTCATGGCGTTGGCAAAACTTTGCATGATCAACCTGAAATTCTCGCAATTTCGGATAAGTCTGATCGCCGAACCTTCAAACAAGGAATGGTGCTCGCGATTGAACCATTCCTGTCAACCGGCGCTGATTACGCTGAAGAAGGCGAGCGGGAATGGGAGCTCTTCACCCCCGGCCATCTGACCGCACAGTTTGAGCACACAGTCGTGGTTGGCAAAAAAGGGCCCATCATCATTACATGATGATGTATTTTATCTCTTGCCAGCTATTCTTCGCTTCGCTCAGGCTTGCGAGGGCACGAACCATTCGGTTCGGTCGCCTGTTGGCTCCCGGCAGAAACCTATGTTTCTGCCGAATTCTTTTCCATGAGATACTTAGAGAGGGAAAAGGATCCGCAAAAGGAAATCTTTCCTTTTGCGACGGCCGATAGGCAAGCGCGAAGCGCCCTGTCTGGAGCCCTGATCGTTAGATCAGGAATAGCGTGAAGACGTATAAATCCAAGGAATAGCCGTGAGAGAAGTAAACTGAAAAAGCCCGCCCTCAATCAAGAGAACGGGCTTTTTATTATTCGGAAGATGTTCGACCTTAAGCTTCGATCAAAGCCTTTGGAGCAGCTGATTTCACGCTGTCATCGACATGGGCTTCAAAGATCTTGAAGTTTTCGACGAACATGCCTGCCAGCTTGGTAGCTTGTGCGTCATAAGCTGCCTTGTCAGCCCAGGTATCACGTGGGTTCAGCAGGGCATCATCAACACCGGGAACTGACACAGGGACTTCAACTCCGAAAGTTTCGTCCATGCGGAAGTCCATATTCTTCAGGGATCCATCCAATGCTGCGGTCAGAAGGGCACGGGTAGCCTTGATCGGCATGCGATGACCAGTGCCGTAAGGACCTCCGGTCCAACCGGTGTTAACCAGCCAGCAATTGACCTGATGTTCTTTCATCAGCTTGCGTAGCAGGTTGCCATATTCGGAAGGATGGCGCGGCATGAACGGGGCACCAAAACAGGTGGAGAAGGTTGCTTCCGGCTCGGTCACGCCCTTTTCGGTGCCAGCCACTTTCGCGGTGTAACCAGATAGGAAGTGATACATGGCCTGTTCAGGGGTCATGTGCGCAATCGGAGGCAGAACGCCAAAGGCATCAGCGGTCAGCATGATGATATTCTTTGGATGTGGAGCCAGACCGGTATCAGATGCATTCGGAATGAAGTGGATCGGATAGGCACAACGGGTGTTCTCGGTTTTGGACCCATCGTCGAAGTCAGGAATACAGCTAACCGGATCGACCACAACATTCTCGAGAATGGTGCCGAAGCGTTCGGTGGTGGAAAAGATCTCCGGCTCTGCTTCCTTGGACAGACGAATGGTTTTTGCGTAGCAACCGCCTTCGAAGTTGAACAGGCCATCAGCGCCCCAACCATGCTCGTCATCACCGATCAATGTGCGGCTAGGATCTGCAGAAAGGGTGGTTTTACCAGTGCCGGACAGACCGAAGAACACAGCTGCGTCGCCTTTATCGCCTACATTGGCGGAGCAATGCATCGGCATCACGCCCTGAGGAGGCAGCAGGAAGTTGAGGATGGAGAAGACAGACTTCTTCATCTCACCTGCGTAGGATGTGCCGCCGATCAGAACCATTTTCTTGGTGAAGTTCACCGCAATAACGGTTTCGCAGCGACAACCATGGCGCTCAGGATCTGCATTGAAGCTTGGCAGGTCGATGATGGTCCAGTCAGGAACGAAAGAAGAGAGTTCTTCCAGAGCCGGACGGATCATCAGATTGCGAATGAAATGGGAATGCCATGCAAATTCTGTAAAGACACGGGTTGGCAGACGATAGGTTTCGTCAGCGCCGCCATACAGGTCCTGAGTAAAAAGCTGCTTGCCTTCTGCATGATCCATGAAGTCTTCATACAGAATGTCAAACTTGGCTGGGTCCATTGGTTTGTTGTTGTCCCACCAGCAAGCATCTTCAGTGTTTGCATCACGAACAACAAATTTGTCCTTGGGAGAGCGACCGGTATGTTTGCCGGTATCGACTGCCAGTGCACCACCAGCAACGATCTGGCCTTCTTCGCGGTTCAATGCTTCTTGATAGAGCTGCGGTTCACGGAGATTCCAGTAGACGCTGTCGAGGTTACGCAAACCAGATTGATCTGCTCCGTGGTTTTCGTTCCACGTGCCGAATTGTTTCACTTTTTCAAGCCCCTTGAGACACTCATAATGTGGCACGTTTTCGTGCCGCATTTATAATTGTGACAATCTGACCTCTTGGCCAGCCCGGTAGCCAATCGCCAGTCAAGCGACCAGCCATTCGGGAATCCGCAAAAAAAGCTGCGGAAGTTTGTATGATCCGGCGGATGTACCCGCTTCTACTCTAAACCCCTTGCGAAAGACCTTTTGTTTTTTGTTGTCTTCCGAATGCCCGCGACACTAGGCCAGATATGTGCCAAAAACAAGGACAGGCTCGATTCTGAGACGATCTATATTTAATGACAAAGGCGGCCAACCATCATCGGACGGCTCTCTCATATAACAAGTCGATGACATTTTACAGCTAACTTTTTGCCCATTTTTCATCCTTTGGTCGAATAGTTCACAGGAGTTCATAAAACTGTTAAAAAGCGCAAGCAGTTCGCCTGTTGAAGGCTTGAAATTGGGGATCAGTGTGCGATTCCATGCCTGATGGTAGAAAGTGCCACAATTTTGCGACTTTCTAGCCTTACCTGCCAAACAAACGGTTCTATAATAGAGTTGGCATAACAACCTGTTGTCCCTTTGCGGAGTCAGCACTTGGCAAGCAAAGGAAGCCAGATGGTCCCGACTTACTCTGCTTGAGTGGTTGTGGAGTTGGCGCAAACAGCAGCAAGAAAGGAAGTGGCATGGCAACGATTGCCCTGGTCGATGATGATCGTAACATCCTCACCTCCGTCTCCATTGCACTGGAGGCAGAAGGCTACAAGGTTGATACCTATACCGATGGTGCCTCTGGTCTGGATGGATTGCTGCATGCTCCACCTGATCTGGCCATTCTGGATATCAAGATGCCTCGTATGGACGGTATGGAATTGCTCCGTCGTTTACGACAGCAGACTGATCTGCCGGTCATTTTCCTCACCTCCAAGGACGATGAGATTGATGAATTGTTTGGCCTGAAAATGGGGGCTGACGATTTCATTCACAAACCCTTCTCCCAAAGACTGCTGGTAGAGCGGGTAAAGGCTGTATTACGCCGGGCGCAGGCGCGTGAGAGCATGGCCCGGGCAGATGCCGAAACGCCAAAATCCGATCTGTTGGAGCGTGGCAAGCTCTCCATGGATCAGGAGCGTCATACTTGTTGTTGGGATGGAAAACCCGTCACCCTGACCGTCACCGAGTTTTTGATCCTGTTCTCACTTGCGCAGCGTCCTGGTGTGGTAAAAAGCCGCAATGCTCTGATGGATGCAGCTTATGAAGATCAGGTCTATGTCGACGATCGCACCATTGACAGCCACATCAAGCGTTTGCGCAAAAAGTTCAAGGTTGCAGATGACAGCTTTGATATGATTGAGACCCTCTATGGCGTAGGTTATCGCTTCCGCGAACAAGCATAAGGATGCCGAATAACCAGATGGACGCGCAAGAACAGCATAGCCACAGCCAACAGGCGGGCAACACGATCAGTGCCCGCAAGGCATGGTGGCTCAGGTTGCGTGTTCGCCTTGCACGTCTTTTGGAAATGATCGCCTTCTCATCACTGACCCGCCGCATCGTTCTGCTCAATCTTGCGGCACTTGCGGTATTGGTGATCGGCATTCTCTACCTCAATCAGTTCCGCGCAGGTCTGATTGATGCTCGTGTGACGTCCTTGCTGACACAAGGCAAAATCATTGCCGGTGCCGTTTCTGCCTCAGCAGCAGCGGATGCTGATGCGATCACCATCAATCCGGATCGTTTGCTTGAACTGCAAGCGGGTGAAAGCTTCACACCCAGCGAAGACACTTTTGGTTTCTTTGACTTTCCCATTGATCCCGAACGTGCCGCCCCCATTCTGAGGGCAGCCATCTCACCAACGGATACCCGAGCCCGAATATACGATCTGGAAGGCAATCTGGTCATCGATTCCCGGCGTTTGCATCGTAAGGGTATTCTTCGATTTGCCTTGCCTTCTCCCGATGACGCAGGAGATGCCTCAATATGGCAAGCCTTGTGGTGGCAGCAACTTTGGCAAGATATTCTGCTCTGGATGCGTCGGGGAGATTTGCCGGTTTATCGGGAGCTTGGAAGTGGCGATGGGCGCGGATATCCGGAAGTGGTCTTGGCACTGGATGGCTCGCCTGGCTCGGTCGTTCGCGTCAATGATCGAGGGAAGCTGATCGTGTCTGTCGCGGTTCCTATTCAGCGCTCACGTGTGATCGCCGGGGCGTTGCTGCTCTCTACTCGCGATGGTGAGATTGATGAAATCGTGCAGGCAGAGCGTTGGGGTATTGTGCGCCTCTTTTTCATAGCAGCACTGGTTACCGGAACCTTGTCCATCTTGCTGGCAGGCACGATTGCCGGCCCGGTGCGCCGCTTGTCTGAAGCGGCGCAACGCGTACGTCGTGGTGTCAAGGCGCGCGAGCAAATTCCGGATTTCTCGGATCGTAAAGATGAGATCGGCATGTTGTCACAATCACTGCGCGATATGACCGATACGCTCTATCAGCGCATGGATGCAATTGAGGCTTTTGCTGCAGATGTTTCTCATGAGTTGAAGAACCCGCTGACATCCCTGCGCTCGGCGGTCGAAACTCTGCCATTGGCCAGGAATGATCAATCCAGAGAAAGACTGGTTGATATAATTCTGCACGATGTTCGTCGTCTGGACCGATTGATCTCGGACATCTCGGACGCCTCGCGCTTGGACGCAGAGTTGGCACGCCTTGAATCAGAACGGATCAATTTGGAAGCCTTGCTGGAGACGATTGTCGCGATTCAAGATGAAATTGGTGCGAAATCAGGGATCTCCGTTTTGTTTGACTGTAAGGACGAACAGAATGAAGGCTTCGATATTCTTGGCAATGACAGTCGTCTTGGCCAGGTTTTTGTCAATCTGATCGACAATGCCCGCTCTTTCACCCCACAAGATGGAGAAGTCAGGGTGAGCCTGACAAGAACTGCTAATTGGGTGGAAATAACCATTGATGATGATGGCTCTGGCATTCAGGCAGAGGATGTCAGCCGTGTCTTCGAGCGATTTTATACAGATCGTCCGCAAGGTGAGGAATTTGGTCAGAATTCGGGCCTTGGCCTGTCCATTTCCAAACAGATTATCGAGGCCTATCAAGGCAAGATCATCGCATCCAACCGATTGGGAGAGGTTGATGATACAGGTATTGCCAGTGTTCTCGGTGCTCGCTTCACTGTCCGTATCCCCGCTTTGACAAGCGATGAGGAATAAGCAATGAACATATCCGGTTGTTCATTGCTGCGTTCCGCCAAAACAGATCAGGAACTTGATCATGCATCCTGCCTGTTGATTGGCCGCTACGGGGTTTTATTGCGTGGAGAATCGGGGAGTGGCAAATCGCAATTGCGGCGCTATATTGCCAGACAATGCCACCAAAAGGGCGTATTCACCGCCCTTGTCAGCGACGATTATGTCCATCTGATTGCCCCCGAAGGATCATCAGCCCTCATTGCAGTTGCACCTGAAGCAACATTTACCAAGCAGGAAGTCCGCGGTATTGGTATTTGCTCACTTGAAGATGAAGAGAGATTCGAAAAACTCGTGCGACTTCATCTGGTTGTCGATCTGATCAGGCCTGACGACGTGGACCGAATGCCAGAAGCGAAAAATACTCATATATGCTTGCTGAATCGAACGATTCAGAAGCTGGAAGTGCCGTGTCGGGACTGTATTACGGCATCAGATATTATCTTTGCCCGTCTATCCACATTTCATCCATGATCACTTTTGCCTTTTTGGCGACTTTTGTCTTGCGTTCAAGCGACGAACGGTCATGATAGCAAAGCTGTCTTGCCCACATAGGCAGGGGATCAATTTCGCATCAAGGGAGTCGAAGACGCCGCATGATTGGCCTAGTACTCGTTACCCACGGTCGGCTGGCCGAAGAATTTCGCGCCGCATTGGAACATGTTGTCGGACCACAAGAGCAAATCGCGACCATTTGCATTGGCCCTGATGACGATATGGAACAGCGCCGCCAGGATATTCTGGATGCTGTTGAGGCAGTGAATGACGGATTGGGTGTGGTTTTGCTCACTGATATGTTTGGTGGGACCCCGTCCAACATGGCCATTTCCGTGATGGATGAAGAAAAGGTCGAAGTAATTGCCGGGGTGAATCTGCCAATGCTGATCAAGCTGGCCGGTTTGCGCAATACCAAGCCAATGAATGAAGCGGTTGTTGAGGCTTGCGATGCGGGACGCAAATATATCAATATCGCAAGTCAATTGCTATCAGGGTCATGATCTCCACTAGCATTGATCGCTAACAAAAAGTAATTTCTGCCAATCGAGCGGAAAACGCCAAGACCGATAAGAGACCAGCCGTGAGCGCCGTAAAAAACACTCTGACAATCAAGAATAAACGAGGTCTCCATGCGCGCGCCTCGGCAAAATTTGTTCAGTTGGTTGAAGGATTTGATGCGAGTGTGGCGGTCTCGAAAGATGGTCAGACGGTTTGTGGTACATCGATCATGGGCTTGATGATGCTGGCGGCTGCCCCGGGCTGTTGCATTGAAGTGGAAACAAGTGGTAACGAAGCCGAAGAAGTCCTGAACGCCATCACCAATCTGGTTGATGATCTGTTTGGTGAGGGCGAATAAACGCCCGTCACATTCATTTGCGAATCCACGCCTTTGCCATTCTATTTTATGCAGAATTGTCTAAAGATAAAATGTCGCTCAAAAGCACTTTGTGCGTCAATATGTTAGAGCAGGTCTTTGGCGAAAATTCACATCTCGATGTGCTCAGTGCATTTTAAACTTGCTTCTCGCAAATCTTATTCCAGATCCAGCGTGAAAATGGAATCCAATCCACAGTCTTTTGTTGCGCGAATTGCCGCGTTGGGGATGGCTAGTATCCTAAGTATGAACACTTGCCAAGGACTGGTCGGAAGTTGCTCAAGTGGTGTTGAGAATGTTCTAAAACCGACCTAATGGTTATATAAAAATAATAAAAAAGTCGCATCGAAAGAATTGATTAAGAAAAACAAGCATATCTGATTTGCCTTCAAGTGAATATTCTGTATTGATATCAAGTATAGGCTATCAGGAGAATGATTATCGAACTCAATTAATCGTTGGTATGAGGGGTAAAGATTGACGCCTTTCATCAGAACTTGTTACTCTTGGGCCACAAGTTTCAAGAGGAAACTTTTTGACATGCTTCAATGACTGTCAATCTTAGGACACAGTCAGGTTTTTTATTGTGCATGGTCTGCCTGCGAATATGGCTTGAGAGATTTATCCCGGGAGGAAACTATATGAAACGGATTTTGGTTGCTGCGCTGATGTTGTCTGGCGCTGCTGTCAGTGCCCATGCGAGCGAATGCGGCAAAGTCACCATTGCGGACATGAACTGGAAATCAGCATCTGTGATTGCCAACCTTGACCGCTTCATTCTGGAACATGGTTACGGCTGTGAAGCGGAGCTCGTTCCTGGCGATACTCAGCCAACCGGCGCTTCCATGATGGAAAAGGGCGAACCGGATATTGCGCCAGAATTCTGGTCAAATTCCATGAAAGAGGCCATTGAAAAAGGTGTCGCTGATGGCCGTTTGGCTGTTGCTGGCAAGTCTTTGTCCGATGGTGGTGAAGAAGGTTTTTGGGTTCCGGCCTATATGGTCGAAAAAGACCCATCTCTTGCCACGATCAAAGGTGTGCTTGCCAATGCAAAATTGTTTGAGCATCCCGAGGATCCAGACCGCGCCGCATTTTATGGCTGTCCTGCGGGCTGGAACTGTCAGATTTCAACCGGTAATCTGGCAAAATCCATGAAATTTGAAGATGCCGGCTTTGATTATGTTGATCCGGGTTCGGGCGCTGGCCTGTCAGGATCCATTGCCAAAGCTTATGAGCGTGAGCAGGGCTGGTTTGGATATTATTGGGCGCCTACAGCAGTTCTTGGTAAATACAAGATGGTGAAGGTGGATTTCGGTTCCGGCATTGATGTCGAACATTTCACCGCTTGTACAACTCAGGAAGATTGTGCAGATCCAAAACCAACCATGTATCCGCCGTCTCTGGTACAGACCATCACCACTGGTGATTTTGCCAAGAAGAACAAAAACATCAATGAATATCTTGGCAAGCGTTCCTTCAAAAATGCCGACATGAACAATATTCTGGCATGGATGGAAGATGAGCAGGCTGATGGAGAAATTACCGCAGCCCATGTTTTGAAGACCCGCGAAGATTTGTGGATGAACTGGCTGCCTGCTGATGTCGCAGAAAAGGTCAAGAAAGCCGCTTCTGAGCTATAAGCATTCAGATTAAACCTGCAAAATCCCGGTACGCAGAGACGTATCCGGGATTTTGTGTTTCAAACCAGAGAAACAATGGAGCCTGCAATGGCTGAAACATCGTGGCTAACCGACTTCCCCCAAATGGAAAGGTCAGGCCTGGTTCAGATACGCAAGACGCTGGATGGAGCCTATCGCAGCTTTTCCCGTGAATATGGAGACGCAATCGAAGGCTTTTTCGATCCACTTCTTGCTTTCCTGATCTGGTTTGAAAAACTTCTGCTTGCCACGCCATGGCCTATCATGGTGCTGGTCATTGGCGGTATCGTCTATAGTGCCTCCCGCTCAGCCAAATTATTGGTTGGTGTTGTCATTGCCCTGTTGTTGATTGGTTATTTCGGCATGTGGGACAACACGATGCGGACACTATCGATCATCACGGTCTGTACGATCCTGTCCATCTTCATTGGCATTCCCATTGGCATCGCCATGGCACGTTCCGACCGGATCCAGTCGGTTGTGACACCAATTCTCGATGTCATGCAAACGATGCCAGCCTTCGTGTATCTCATCCCGGTTGTGATGCTATTGGGCATCGGAAAGATACCGGGCGTGATTGCAGTCGTGATTTACGCTATCCCGCCTGTTATCCGCTTGACCAATCTGGGCATTCGCCTCGTTGACAAGGAAGTTTTGGAAGCTGCAACGGCTTTTGGGGCCTCCAAGCACCAGCGCTTGTTCCAGGTTCAGCTCCCGTTGGCCATGCCCACCATCATGGCAGGTATCAACCAAACCATCATGATGGCTCTGGCCATGGTTGTGGTTGCTTCCATGATCGGCGTGAAAGGGCTCGGACAACCGGTGCTGAAGTCTATTACCAATCAGTATTTTACTCTTGGTTTGTTCAATGGTCTGGCCATCGTGGCCCTGGCCATCATCTTTGACCGTGTCAGTCAGGCCTATGCAAAACGCAGTCAGAAACATCTGAAAGGGGCCCACTGATGAGCGAGCAAGATAACGCCACCCTCATTGAGGTCAAAGGGCTCTATAAACTCTTTGGTTCCGAGGCCAACAAGCACATGCATCTGGTGCATGAGGGATTGTCCAAGGATGAAATTCTGGCCAAGACCGGCCACACTCTGGGGTTGAAAGATATCAATCTCAAGATCAATCGCGGAGAGATCTCCGTGATCATGGGGCTTTCCGGTTCCGGTAAATCCACCTTGATCCGCCATTTCAACCGTTTGATTGATCCGACCGAGGGCAATATCCTGGTTGATGGCACCGATGTGATGACACTGGATCAGAATCAACTGGAGCAGTTTCGTCGCCACAAGATGTCCATGGTATTCCAGCGTTTTGGCCTGTTGCCTCACCGGACTGTGCTGGACAATGCTGCATATGGATTGACCGTTCAGGGTCTAAGTAAGAAAGAAGCCAATGAGCGTGCTGTCGAATGGTTGGAGACAGTTGGTTTGGGTGGATATGAAAAACAATATCCAAGCCAATTGTCAGGTGGTCAGCAGCAAAGGGTTGGCCTTGCGCGTGCATTGGCGACCAACGCGGAAATCCTGTTGATGGATGAGGCTTTCTCGGCCCTTGATCCCCTGATTCGCTCGGAAATGCAGGATCAGTTGATTGAATTGCAGGAGAAGTTGCACAAAACCATCATCTTCATCACTCATGACCTGGATGAAGCCCTGCATCTTGGCAATCGCATCGCAATTTTGAAAGATGGCGAGCTGGTTCAGGATGACAAGCCAGAGGAAATCCTGCTCAACCCTGCAACCGATTATGTGGAAGCTTTTGTACGTGATGTGAACCGCGCACGTGCCTTGACGGTGGAAACCGTAATGCAACCGCAAATCTGCCGCATTACAGCAGACAGTATTTCAGATGCTTTGAAGCAGATGCGCAAGACCGATGATGATTATGGCTATCATGTCACCGATGACGGCTATCAAGGTATTGTCTCCCAAGAGACTCTGGAAGAGGCCGTGCGCGATGACAATGGCGATGACGCACTTTGTGAGAAAGTGTATGAGGATATCCCGATTGTAGCCCCGGATGCTGTGTTGGAAGATATTCTGCCAGAGACAATCAATGCTGACTATCCGGTTCCGGTGGTCGATGAAGAAGGTGAAATTCAAGGTGAATTGTCACGCGAGGCTATTGCTGACGTTTTGAGCCCCGATCAGGTGCCCGAAGAAGCAGCCAAAGCCTCCCAACCAACTGCCACCTGAGCTTTCATTATCGTAGCTGATCAAGAAAAAGGGCTCCGCATTGGGAGCCCTTTTGTATATCTGTCCGAGGATGGATTGACTATCCCAATGCTTTTGCCAGGCTTTTGCGCATCTGTACAAAACGCATGGCTCGTTGGGAAGAGCCCAGATCCAGAACTTTATAGCGTTCCACGCTGCGCGCTACCATGGAATCCGGCAAATGCAGTTTGGTACAGCGCATCGAGATCAAGCGTGTATAGGTCGCTTCCGTCACATCGGTGGACTTGCAGAGAATGGCGATGGCCTCATCCTTGATCTGATAGAAGGCATTGGAAACAGCGGCCTCTTCAATCTCGGAAATGGCTGACAGGGACATGATGATATCTTGGGTACGATCGCCTTCGATCAAATGATCAAGCGCATCAGAAAATGGAGTTTTACCCGCCTTCACATCATTGATCAGAATTTTCGCTTCGATCCGGCCCTTTTTCCCGGCCAGCTTTTCTTTCACCATGGCTTTCTGGGCTTGTCCTACCAATGCCTCGGCTTCTTCGGCAGAATTCTCAAACAACCATGCCAGACGGCGTTTCCCCTCTTCAGGAAGAAGGGGTAACAAATTCTCCGCTACGCTTGCAGGAATGTCGGGACGCCCACAAAGACTGGCCTGCAAAACTGCATCATCGGCTGCATTGTCTACGAGCTTGTTGAAACCATTCTCGGTAATTTCTGCGCCATGGTTTTGCGAAACTTTATGCCAGACCTCTCGGGTACCATTTTCAATCAGAGCATCAGTTACGGTCCCGCTGAGATGATCGCGCTGGGCGATAGACACAAGATGTTCAGGGGAGAGTTTTTGGGAAAATTCCACAAAGTCATCATCGGTCAGAACCGGTGAATGTTGAAGCATCGGACCAGCCACGGCAACTTCATCCTGAGCCAGTTGGCGAGCGACCTCAGGTGGCAAATCGGATCTTGGTGCGGCGCGCTGTGAAAAGTCCGTTCGCCCTTCCAGGTCGATATCATTCAGCATTTTCAACACGATATCGCGAAAAATCAGAGCTTCTTGTTGAGTATGATGCTCCGCACCATCAAAGAACAAATCGGCTACCTTGCCAAGCAATTCGCGCCGCTTGTCACTGGACTTTTCCCGCGCCAAATCTGCAATCGTGTCTAACATTGCCTAATCACCTCAAATTGTTAGTGATTAGCCTAAAACCATGCTTCTAAAATACCGTTAATGGGCAGGCACTTGTTCAAGAAAAAAGGTCGGAAACCCAATGATTTCCGACCCTGATGCTTGATATGTACCAGATCCACCAATCAGGTGCATCCGGCAGAGTTACCACTCGATCTTCTCGATATTCTCAAATTCGATGCTCGATCCATCGCTGAAGGTGATAATTCCTTCTGCACCATCCGACAGATCAATGGTGTCGTCACCATTGACCAGGAAGGAGCCGTTGGAAACAGTCAGCGTCCAGTCGGAACCATAATCAAGATCACTGCCACCTGCGGCCTCGCGCAATTCGATGACATCGGTCCAACTATCCGTGCCACTTCCTCCATGGCCATCAATCTGATCATTGCCTTCCCCCATACGGAAAACAAACAGATCATCGCCTTCACCGCCACGCAAGGTGTCATTACCCAGTCCGCCTTCTATGATGTCATTTCCAGCGCCGCCATCAATCACATCATTTCCTGAGTGGCCATAAAGAGTATCATTGCCGCCCAGACCGTTCAGAATATCATTGCCATCCTGTCCGCGTAGGGTGTCGTTATTCTCTACAGTCTGATCCGCCTCTTGATACCGAACTTCCTTGATTTGGAAATCAGAACCATCAGACCCATCATTTTGCAGATTTCCGGTGAATTTGATCTGATCAAAGGATTGCCCCGGATTGATTGTGACCGTGCCTGTTCCGCTTCCCGATGTGCTTTCAGAGAAATCACCTTCGGCAACCAGAGTACCATCGTTATAAACGGCCCAATGACCACTTTCGCCATAGCTGCTGGTGTAAAGATGCTGGAAGTCGAAACTCGCGGAACTGACGTCATTGTCAAAGTCGATGGCAAGAGTTTCGGATTCTCCCGAGGCCTTGTCATAGGCCAATTGAGAAGCCATACCACTGTCTGTATCTGAAACCGTGCCATTGACGCCAAGGGCACCATCCCAAACCTCGACATTTGCCGCACTGGCGCCCGTCAAGCTTCCGCCTGAAACATTCTGACCGGTAACGGTAAACCCACTGTTGGTTTGGGACCAGTTGGTGCTATTGATCGCGCCATTCGCGCCACTGGCTGTACTGGTGGTGCCATCAAGAGAAAGGCCGGTAGCAGGTGCCTCGACATAGAGATCGATGGTTCCAGAGGTGCTTGCTGTGTCACCTGTGGCTGTCTCTGTGGCTGTTGCGGTCACTTGCAAAGCAATTTCGCCGCTATAATTGGCTGGTGGCGTCGCTTCAAGCGTGCTCAGGTCCCAACTTTCAATATTGGGGCTCTGTCCGTCAGAGCCAATGGTTACACTATTGGTTCCGTCAGAAAGAACAGTGCCTTGTGGCAGGTTGCCAATCACCAGGGCCAGACTTTCCGAGCCGTCATTGTCTGTCAAAGAACTGGTAAGGTCAGGTAACTTGATTGCGGTTCCTGCTGTTCCATGTGCGCCATCATCAATGGTTTCGGTCAATTTGATGTTGTCGATCATCATGCCGCGGCCTTGCTCGGTATCAAGTCCGGCTTCACGAAGCTCGATCCGCGATGGATCGCCATCCCCCTGCAGATTGATGGTTATGGACTGCCAGGCGTAAGTGGCATTGGCAGTGGCATCCACTGAAATGGTCTCCACCACGACGCCATCCCACAAAACTTCGACCTTATTGACATCCGCGCCAAAGCCTGGGCGACCGGAATAATCGAAAGTAAGTTGGTAAGATGCATTATCAACGGTATCGACAGTTTGATAGATATTCGGCGCGTCATCATAGCTATCAGACGGGTCGGTATTCAGCTCGATATGATTGTTGCCACCTTGAGCTGAATCACTCTGATTGATCCACATTTCTATCGTGCCACTATCTGACTGCCAGCCGTCATACTGCCCTTGGAAATTAGTATTGGCGCTTTCGAAATTTGTATCAATCACAGCCCTCGTGCTGCTTCCAATGGTCAGATTGGGCGCATCGGCAACAGGCGTCACATTGATCGTGAAGTCCTGATCGAAGGTTCCACCATTGCCGTCATTTGTCGTGACGGTGACAGAGACACTGTCGGCAGCTTCATGATCAAGGGTCTGACCATCCTTGAGCTTGAGGACCTGATTGCCACCTTGCTCAACCACCTCGAAGCGATTGTCGGAGACGGTATAGCTATGGGTGTCGGAGCTGTCGACATCCGTTGTGGTCAGGGTCCCAACCACAGCGCCATCTGCATTCTCAACGATTGCACTATTGGACAGCTGCACGGCAGTCGGGGCATCATTGGTGCCTGTGACCTGCACGGTGATGGTGCCGGTGTCTGTTGAGCCTTTGCCATCATCAGCGGTATAATCGAAGGTAACAGTGCGGCTCTCGCCAACGGCCAGATCATCGAAGTCGGTGCCAGGGGCAAAGCTGTAGCTGCCATCCGCATTCATGGTGACCGAACCCTCGGAAGGCTGGCCATTGAGGCTGTAAGTCAGGCTGTCGCCATCGAGATCAGTCGCGGTTGCCTGATCACTCAATATGGTGTTTTCCGAAGTCGTCTCAGAACTATCGTTGGCGGTTACCGCCTCATTTATATCATCGATAGCGACATTAAAACTTTGGGTCAGGACACCGCCCTGGCCATCATCAACTGTGATATTGAGAGTGATGCTATCGCCATCGACCTCGTAATCAAAAGCAACACCATCTTTGACCTTGAGAACCTGGTCGCCATTTTGCTCAATGATTTCAAACCGGTTATCATCAACGCTATAGCTATGGCTATCGGATAAATCCACATCGGAAGTGGTCAATGTGCCGATAACGGCACCTGCATTATTCTCTGAGACAGAGCTATTGGACAGCTGTACCGCCGTCGGTGCGTCATTGCTGCCGGTAACCTCGATGGTCACTGTTGCTGTATCAGATGTACCGTTGCCATCGTCAACACGATAATCAAAGGTGACTGTCTGACTTTCACCCGCCGCAAGATGCTGAAAATCAGAACCAGGCGTAAAACTATAGGAACCGTCCGAATTGATGCTCACGCTGCCAGATGACGGCCCGGAGACAAGAGAAAAGCTCAGAGTATCACCATCCGGATCAGTCGCAATTAATTGTCCATCCAGACTTGCCTGATCTTCCGTCGCTGTTGCGCTGGCATTTTGAGCTTCGACGGCTTCGTTGATGTCTTGTACCGAAATGGTGAAATCTTCGCTGTAACTGGCCCCTTCAGCATCAGTCACCGTAATCGTCAAATCGATGCTGTCGCCTTCGGCTTCATAGTCAATACTGACACCATCCTTGAGTTTGAGAATGGTTTCGCCATTTTGTTCAACGATTTCAAAGCGATCATCATTGACGTCATAGGTATGACCGCTATTGTCGTCATCAATTGTGCTGAGAACACCAATAACAGCGCCACCATCATTTTCCGTGACCAAATTATCTGAAAGATCCAGATCTGTCGGTGCCTGATTTTCAGGACCGGAAGATCCGCCGCCTGTTGAAACACCGGGCGTTCCTCCATCTGATGAGGATGGAGAAAGGGAAGCGGCATTCGGAGCGTTCAGACCGGGATCACTGGTCTCATCACTGCTTGTCTGAACAGGTGCAAAACCGGATGGTTGATCATTTTGACGTTGAAACGCCCCTGATATGTTGGCTGACTGGCCATTGGTGGGCAATGCAGAAGAAGAAGATGTTCCGCTTGTATCAAATCCACCCGCGCCCTCATTGGTGTTTGAAGAGGATGGGATTTGGTCCGTACCATCATCCCCTTGGTTGCTAGGGCTGAGATCCGCTTCCTGTTTGGCACCGGTCGATGTATCTGTTTGCGAGATCAGCAACTCGTCTTCGGTGCTTGTCCCATAATGCAGATTGGGATTGAGAATATCCTGACGGGAAGCACTCAGGTCCTGCGTGTCATAGTCATGAATGGCGTTGGGAGATTTGTCGGCTTCAGCCTTTTGCGCAGAGTTCTGCGCGCGATGCGCCTCATGAGACTTCGCAGCATTGGAGGGGGAAGACGGTGTAATTTTTTCGTCAGCCATGACTTCTTCCTTTTGAAACAAGGCAGGATTTCAGGCTTCGACGCTATATTAATAGGCCTTAATTCAATGTTGCAATTTAGATAAAATTTTATCGAACAGGTCTGAATTCAAAGCAAAATAGCTCAAATGGACGGAATTTAACAAACGTGGTTAAGAAAGGTTAAACAACTTGGCATGCATAGTGCTCGCAGAAGTGTCTGCGGAGCCAAGATGAATTTGAGCAACGCGAATGTCGTTCTCCCAGTCTGAGGGCAAGGCGATGAAGACGTCAGATTGAGTTATGACATGAAGCAAGAGAATAGCCAGTTTGAACAGATACAGGAGGCTGAGCATAAAGCCTCTTTTGACAACTCATGGCAGCGACTGAAAACCACATTTGCACCGCCAAGCTCCATGCAGTCCATGTGGTTTGCCAATCTAATCCGTGTGCCCAAACGAATTATCGCAGCCTCTTTCGTGGTCAATTTTTTAGGTCTGGCGATGCCGATTGTCATCTTGCAGATCTATGATCGGATCATTCCCAATTTCTCCTATGATACATTGCTCTATCTTATGGCGGGCTTGAGCCTGGTTATTGTTGTAGATACATTGATGAAGATCATCCGCTCGCACATTTCCGGCTGGTCGGCATCTTACATCGATTATGTCTCGTCAGTTGAAGCCATCAAACGGGTCTTGCAAGCAGAGCCAAGTGCAGTAGAAAGCCAGCCTGCCAGCACACATATCGACAGGATGAATGCTCTTTCAGCAACAGCCAGAATGTTTGCCGGGCCTGCGCGTATGGGTATGGTGGATCTGCCGTTCATTTTCATCTTTCTGGGCGTGATGGCGATTGTCAGTCCTGTGATTGCTGGGTTGGTTGTCGGGTTGTTTGTCATCTTTGCCTGGTATCTGCTGGCAAAAACCAGACAAACCCAGGAATTGCAGGAAGAAAGGCAGAGCCTGGATCGGCGCAAATATGATTTCATCATTGAGGTTTTAGCTGGCCTTGAAACCATCAAGACCATGGCGTGTGAACCTCAGATGATGCGTCGGTATGAACGATTGCAGGAAACAATCGCACAGGCTTTTCATCATTCGGTCCGTTTGGAGGGTGTGACCCAGGCAGTAAGTGCTTCTTTTGCCGCTGTCACCATGGTGACCATTGTCTCCAGTGGTGCATTTCTGGTCGTTCAAGGCAGTCAGTCCATCGGCTCTCTGGCATGTTGCTTGCTCCTTGGTGGCAGAGCAGTTGAAGTATTGGTGCGGTCCGTGCGTTCCTGGAGCGAGTTGAGCAATTTTGATCTGGTCAAGCAAAATGTTGATGAGCTGTTTGCTATCAATCCGGACGAACAACGTGAACGACCAACATATGCTCTGCAAAGCGGTGCAATCGAATTGCAGGAAATCGAGCTTCCCGTCGATACCGAGGCAGATGTGCACCGCCCGAAAATCAATCTCACCATTCCGTCAGGACAGTTTGTTGGCCTGAAGGGGAATCAGGCGGGAGACGACAATCATTTCTTCCGGGTCTTGCGAGGTCGAACACCGCCGGAAGCGGGTACCATCCTGATGGGTGGCGAGAAAAGCATAGATCTTCAGGATTTCGATCTGACGAACTCCATCGCCTATGTGCCCAACAGTCCGGCGATTTTCCGAGGCACGATATTGGAGAATTTGACCCTTTTCAACATCCGTCAGGATTTGGCGGCTGCCCGCTGGGCTGCTCAATTGATTGGGTTAGAAAGTGATATCCAGCAATTGCCGCAGGGATACGACATGATGATTGGGGGCAATGGTCACGAAAGCTTGCCACCCAGCTTCCAGCAACGGATTTGTATTGCAAGAGCGATTGCAAGACGTCCACAAATTCTCGTGCTCGAAGAAGCCAATGCCCTGCTGGATCAAAGAGCGGATTCACTGCTGAAAATCGGTTTGGAAAGTCTTCGAGGCAACATGACTACATTATTGTTGTCCAATCGCCCGTCTTTTCTTGCGATTGCTGATCAAACCTTTGTGCTGGAAGATGGCGATTTGAAACCATACACGGTTCCCGGGCAGGTGCAGCAACAAAAGCGATCCATTGATCTCACGATGGGACAAGGCATGGGAGGCGTGGCATGAACGAGCCGAGAAAACCGTCTATCCATCTGAATCCTATCAAATCTGAGAGGGATGGTGCTCAGGAGCCAGCTACATCTCAATTGTCTGCCAATCAGGATGTGGCCCGCCGAATAGCCGAGGGTCAGGCTGATCTGGATGATTTGCAACAACTGGCGGATCAGCAAAAAGCAGCGAGAAAGCAGCAGGCTGAAATGCCTGTACCATCGCCTAATACTGAGTCTGAAGGTTTGCTGGATCCGCGAGGCCAGCGTGAGGACTATCGTGCTTATGAAGAAGATCTGGCTGCAGAGGATATTCTGGTCTCAGCCTTGAATCAGGAAGATTTTAAACAGGGTATGGCAGATAGCTGGGCTGGTATTGATTACGACAGTTCTGCCGGGCGTTGTCTTCAAATCCTGCTTACCGCGGTTGGGTGGAGCGGAGAGGGGCGCCATCTGGCACAGGCTCTGCCCCATTTTGATAAAGTATCGGATCTGACAGGGCTGCGCGCTGTGCTTGCACGTCTGAATCTGGCGACAAAAAAAGAAACGGTGCTGATCGCCAGTTTAACGGCCGAAAAATTGCCTTGTCTGCATGTCGACGAGATGGGGAATATATCGGTTCTTCTGGATCTCGATCCGATCAGTGGCGAAATCACCCGCTTCAACGGACAGACGGGCCAGCACGAAATCTGGTTTGCCCCCAAATCAGTTCAGAGGCTCTATCACGTCAAGAAAATAGATCTGGAGAGCCTGAACAAAAAAATCCAGTCCTTTGGTTGGGTTACACAGGCAGTGTCATCCTTCCAAAAATTGTTCATGAGCCTGTTTCTGGTCAATTTCGGTATCAATATGGCGGCGTTGGCCGTGCCAATCTTCATCATGTCCATTTACGGATATGTGATTCCATCCAAGGCTTTGGACAGCCTGGCCATGTTTGTGGTCGGAATTACCATGGTGATTGCAGCAGATTTTGGCTTGCGTTTGCTGCGCTCCAAAGTCATGGCGTATATCGGTGCGCGTTTTGATACGGCTCTGTCGGTCGAGGTGTTCCAGCATCTGCTTTACATGCCTTTTACAATGGTTCACAGCGCGCCAATTGGGGCCCAGCTGGCGCGTCTCCGGCAGTTTGAAAAATTGCGGGAATTGTTCCTGGGAACATTGGGAACGGCCATTCTGGATTTGCCGTTTGTTATCATTTTCATCGTTGCTATTGCAGTCATAGGTGGCTGGTTGGCTGCAATTCCAGCATTGTTGGTAATCAGTTATACCATTCTTGCCTTGATTTCGCTTCCCATCGCAAAACGACAGACCATTCATTCTGGAGAGGCCAAGACGAAGAAACAGAATATCATGATGGAACTGTTTTTGATGCAGCGTGATATTCGCAATGTTGGCGGAGAGAAGATCTGGCAGCAACGTTTTGATGAAGCGGCTGCCGAGTTTGCAGCTCTTGATTTTCGATCCAATCATTTTTCGCAAAAAATCCAGACCCTGTCGCAAAGTCTGTCGATGCTGGCAGGGCTGCTGACATTGGGATGTGGCACCTTGGCAGTGATGGCGGGTAATCTGTCTATTGGTGGTCTGATTGCAATCATGGCACTGATCTGGCGGGTTTTGTCGCCGTTGCAAAATGCGTTTCTGAGCTTGTCCAGAGTAGGAAAACTGTTTGAAGCTGTGCGCATGATCAACAATCTGATGAAGATGCCTATCGAATCCACCCCGGGTGAAGTGCCCAATATCAGCCGGACTTTCAAAGGGAATCTTGCAATCAAGAATGTATCCTTTCGCTATCCCAAGGCGGTGGATGGGGCAATCAAGGCTGCGAACTTGTCGATTGAAGCGGGCGAAATTGTTGCGATCACCGGACCAAGTGGTGGTGGCAAGTCAACGTTGCTGAAATTGTTGGCAGGGCTCTATCGTCCAACAGCTGGGTCTGTCAGCTATGATGATCTCGATATTCGCCAGATTGATCTGGGGGAACTGAGACGCGAAGTGAGTTACCAGCCAGATCATCCGACTTTCTTTTATGGCACTTTGGTACAGAATTTCCAGCTCAATGATCCGGCGATCACGCCAGCCGATATTGAAGCCAAGATGGAGCAGTTCGATATTGATCTCCATCACCCGGACCTGCCAGAAGGTCTACAGACCCGTTTGAAGGTGGATACTGTCAACAAGATGCCGGATCAGTTGAAGCAGGAACTGCTGTTGGTGAGAACCTTCTCCAGAGAGGCTGTTTATTATTTCCTGGATGAGCCTGCCAATTATCTGGATTTCTCAACGGACCGCAAATTGATGGATCAGATGGAAGCGTTGCGTGGCAAGGCGACGATCTTGTTCACGACACAGCGTCCCAGCCATATGAAAATGGCTGACAGGGTACTCGTGCTTCATGAAGGTCAGTTGATCATGAACGGATCTCCAGAACAGGTTCTCCCACAATTGGATGCATTCAATAAAATGGCTGTCTAGGCGCAACAAATTATCATGAATGTTCAAAAAAGCCTTGAAACGAGCTTTCTGGTGGCATTCGGCAACCAAGCATTAAGATTAAATAATTCATAATAAGGTCTGTTGACGTCATCGTGCGTTCTTGGGTCTCAGGGTCAAAATGAAAAAGTGGTTCACATCAAGGGAAGAAGAGCTTGATCCAAAGGCTCTGTCTTTGCCATTGGCATTGGAATTGGAGCATCCGCCCCAATTGTTTGCCTATGTGATTTCCGGTTGCTTTGCATTTCTGATTGGCTTCATTGCCTGGAGTTTCTTCACCTCTGTTCTCGAAGTCACACATGCAACCGGGCAAATTCAGCCAAGTGCCTCTGTACAGACGGTGCAGCATCTGGAAGGCGGTTATATCGATCAGCTTCTGATCCGGGAAGGAGATCGCGTCGCAAAAGGCCAGCCACTTGCGCGTCTGAGATCAACAGCCACTCAGTCGGACCGAGATCGCTTGGCGGTGCGTGCTGCTTCTCTGCGCATGACGATTGCCAATCTGGATGCTCTCTCCAAACAAAAGGCCCAGCCGGTCTATGGCGATGACCTGACCAATTATCCCAAACTGGTCAAAAGCTCCTATGGTTTCTTCACGTCAGAGAAAGCCCGGATGGGACGAGAAGAGGCCAAGCTTGCAAGTCAGGTGGCACGACGCAAGGCTGAACTTGCAACCGCAAAAGCGGAAAAGAACAGTGCGGCGAAGCGCATGGAAATTGCAGCTGAGCAACACAAAATTCTGCAAGGTTTGTTGAGACAGCAATATGCCTCTCGTCGATCTGTTCTGGAAGCCGAAGCAGCGTTGGAAGAAGCGCGATCGCGTTATTTTGCTCTCGATGGTCGAATTGCAACTGCGACAGAACAAATTTCCGAGGCAGAAATTCAGCTCGAGGAGCAACGTGCGGCCAGCAAGGCGAAATATGCCAAAGAAAGCCAGCAAAGTCAGGCAGAACTGTCCGAGTTGGATAAAATTCTGACCAAGCAACAAGACCGGGTCCAAAGTCTGGATATTGTCGCTCCGACCAGTGGTCTGGTGCAGGAATTGGCGATTAATACCGTTGGAGCTGTTGTTCGTGGAGGTGAAGTGATCGCTCGTATTGTACCTGATGATCGCAACATCGTGGCTGAGGTTCGAGTACCGCCAAAAGATATCGGTCATATTCGTCAGGGAGCCAACGCCAAGGTAACGGTATCGACCTTTGATCCATATGTTTTTGGAACTCTCGAGGGTGAGGTCAAAACGATCTCTGCTACCTCATTCGAGGATGAAAGAGGCGATCCATATTTCAAGATCCAGATCGCTCTTGATGCGAACAACTTGATGCGTGAGGGGGCCAGTTATCCCGTGCTTCCGGGCATGGTTGTCACTGCGGATATTCTGACCGGTGAGAAATCCCTCGCACGTTACTTGTTAAAGCCTGTTTTCCGTTCACTTGATCAGGCCTTTACAGAGCGTTGATGCGAATTTGCACTCTTTGTTAACCATAAAAATTTACAAATGAAACAGGGCATTGGATTTGTATGGCTTTTTCAAAGCATGCCTGATCCGGTATCCAAATGTGTTTTGCAAAGTTCGGCTCTGATTGTTGGCAAGACAGGGCGATCTTAAGGTTATGGATAGAAATCCGGCATCATGGCTCACGGCATTTCAAAAAAAGATCGCATTCGGCATGTGATGCTGGCAGCCAGTATGATGCTTGGTTTGTTGGCTTCTCCTGTCTCCGCGCAGAGCCTGTCCCAGATGCTTTATGATGTCTATGACAACAATCCCGATATCAAGGCCGAAGAGGCCGGCCAACGGGGACGCAGAGCCGAGGTTGACAAGGCGCGTTCGGCCATGTTGCCGAGCTTGTCGGCCACAGGATCTCACACTCTTGCTGATGAACGTTCCAAATCGGGATCCACACGTCGTACACGCACCAGTCAGTATGGTGTGTCTGCCAGTCATCGTCTGTTCAATGGTTTCCAAGATCGAAATAAGCTGAAACAGTCCCGTCATAGATATATATCCGGCCAGTACAACGTTCGAAGCCGAGAGACTGAAACACTGCTGGAAGCCGTTCGCGCCTATATGGACGTTTACTCCGCGCGGCAGATGATCAGTCTGCGACGTCGGCATGTTGACAATTTGCAAAAGCAACGGCGTGCGACACGCGCTCGCATTCGGGCCGGAGAATTGACACGAACGGATCTGTCGCGAACCGAAGCTTTGCTGTCCCGTGCCCGAGCATCGTTGTCTGGAGCGCAAGCTGATCTTGGAGCATCTATTGGTCAATTTGAGGCATTGGTAGGGTATCGTCCGGCTAAATTGCATTATCCGCAAATGCCAAGGCGCTTTGTTGCAAAATCTGCAAAGGAAGCTGAGCAGAAAGCGATATCCATGCATCCGCAATTGCGTGCTGCCAGTGCGAACAATCGGGCGATGGATTATGGTGTCAAAGCTGCCAAGGGCGCATTGCTACCAAGTGTTGATGTCAATGCTGGGCTGACCCGATCTCATACATCAATTGGCAAGACAACACCATCATCGGAGAAGTCTCTCTCCTTGCGATTGAGCTTGCCCATCTTTGACGGCGGCGCCCGAACAGCCGATATCAAAAAAGCCAAGGCAGACCGTAGCGAAGCACGATATCGCTCCTCTTCACTGGCTGCCAAAATTCGTGCCACTGCTCGGGAACGCTATTTGCGTTACAAGTCTTCAAAGGCCGTTGTCAAACAGGCGAAAGCAGAAGTGAAAGCTGCACGTGATGCCTTGCGCGGTATCAAGATCGAGGAAAAAGCAGGACAGCGTTCTTTTCTGGATGTTCTCGATGCCGAAGTGGCGCTGCTTGACGCTCGTGAAGTTGAGATTTATGCGCGGGCGGATAGTGCGATCGCGATTTATGCCTATCTGGCGTCAACGGGTCAGTTGACGGTCACAGGCGCAAGAAAATACCCGCAATATGCAAATGCAGACAACACACCGACTGCAGCCATTCACTCTTCTGGTTCTTCCAAGCGCCAAAAGAGACGATCTTCCAAAAGCAGAAGTTCCAAAGATCCATGGAGTGGTCTGCGCTAGACATCAGGAATTTCCAAGCAGTTCAATTTACCCTTGATTAACGATAAGTCGAGGAACTGCGGCATATTCGTACAACTTTGGCGTCACATGCGCTGCCTTATTAACTTGTGCTGGATAGGCTTGGCTAACTTTACCTTGCATTGAACGGACATGCTGGCGTGATCGGCTATTTCCGTTTGATGCTTTGATTTTAGCCAGGGCGAGAACGATGCCAGTCATTCTCATTGTTGACGATCAAAACACCAACCGTCAGATCTATGCCAAGTTGGCACAGGGTTTGGCTGAGGATGTTAAGGTCACGCCACTGGCAGATCCTATCCTTGCTTTGGATTGGCTGAAAGACAACACGCCTGATCTGGTGATTACCGATTTCAAAATGCCTCGGATGGATGGAGATGAGTTCATTGAGCGCATTCGCTCTCAGGAGCATCTGTCCGAAATTCCCGTCATTGCCATCACCATTTTTGAAGAAAAGGAATTACGGCTAAGGGCACTGGATGCCGGCGCAACCGATTTTTTGCTGAGCCCGGTTGATCATCGAGAATTTTCTGCACGAGCCCGAAATCTTTTGCGGCTGCATCGCCAGAACCAGATTTTGGCAGATCGTGCCAGACATCTGGAACAATCACTTACACAGAGTGAGCGCGACCTGGAAAGTTCTACCAGACACGCTCAAGCACAGTTGGCGAGAGTGATTGATACTATCCCCGTCATGGTCAGTGCGACTGATTTGAATGGCAATTTTCTGTTCATGAATGTTTGTAAAGCCAAATATCTGGGACTGGATATTGAGACCGTGATCGGGCAGGACAGCATCAAAATTCTGGGAGAACCAAGAGGAAAAAGGGCTCGCAAGATCGATCAGTTGGTTATTGCATCCAAAAAGCCCGTACGAGCTTATGAGGAAGAAATTCTTGGAGTTGACGGTAGGAAGCGGGTTTTCCAGACAACAAAATCCCCCCTTTTTGAAGACAATGGCGAAGTAATCGGTGTTGTAACAAATGCGCAGGACATCTCTGATCGCAAGGCAGCCGAAGATCATTTGCGGCATCTGGCTCACCATGACTCCCTGACGGGTTTGGCCAATAGAATTTTACTACGCGATCGGGTAGAGCGGGAAATCGGACGTTGCCGCCGTGGTGACGGGCGATTTGCCATCCATTTGGTTGATTTGGATGGGTTCAAGCAGGTCAATGACGTGAATGGACATGCCGTTGGAGATGAATTGTTGATCCGGGTTGGTGAGCAACTCTCAGATGTCATCGGGGCAGATGATCTGGCGGCAAGACTGGGTGGTGATGAATTCGCAATTCTTCAAGCCAATGTGCGTTCTGATGCAGAAATTGCCCGGATGGCGGAAGCGATCAAGGACGCCTTGCCTCAGGCAATTACTTCCATGAAAGCTGCATCCGAGGTGACGGGATCCGTTGGAATTGCGACACATCCGGACGATGGTGGTGATTTCGAGCAATTGATGCGCAACGCTGATTTGGCCATGTATCGCTCCAAGGCAGCAAATGGCAACAATATCTGCTTCTTTGCTTCAGACATTGAAGAGCGGGAAAAAGATGATTTTCAGACCGACGAGTTATTGCGAAATGCGCTGAGCAATCATTTGTTCGAGCTCTATTATCAGCCGCAGGTTGATTTGCAGAGTGGCCGGATCATTGGAGCTGAAGCTCTGTTGCGCATCCGTACCGAGCAGGGAAAAATCATAACTCCGGGCGAGTTCCTGCCTCGTGCAGAACGAAACGGCATGATCATGCCTATTAATGAATGGGTTTTACGATCAGCTTGCCAACAAGGTGCTGCATGGCGCAAGGAAGGCCTGCCGGATATCTCAATAGGGGTAAATCTTTCACCTGTTCAGTTCCAGCGGCAATCTGTGCCGCTTCTGGTCGGTCGGTTGTTGGGAGAAAGTGGTTTCCCGGCGCATTTGCTGGATCTGGAGCTTACGGAAAGTATCGTCTTGCATGATACAGAAGCTGTAGCAATACAATTGGCACAATTGCGTCAATTGGGTGTCAAGATTTCAATTGATGACTTTGGAACAGGCTGTTCATCTCTTTCTTATGTCAAACATTTCCCGGTTGACCGGCTAAAAGTGGATCAATCTTTCGTCCGTGACATGCATGAAAATCCTTCGGATGCAGCGATTGTTCGGGCCACCATCAGTTTGGGCCATAGCCTTGGCATGGAAGTCATTGCGGAAGGTGTGGAATATGAACAGGTGTCCGAGATGCTGAGTTTGGAACAATGTGATAGCGCACAAGGTTATCTCTTTGGCAAACCTCAACCAGCTTCGGTGATGGCGAATCTATTACGACAGCAAATGCAAGAAGACGTGCCCATGTCCAAAGAAGGAGCAGCCTGATGCCTTCTCTTCTTGGCAAAGTCTGGTATGCCGGGTTTCATTATAAAGCAAAGATAACTCAAATCCTTGCCAACCGTGAGGATGGCGAACATGAAGCTCAACGTTCACGGGTCGGTATGGTTGTCATTTGGACATCGATACACTTCGCGTTCATGCAGGCGGGTTATCCAGATGCAGAGCGTACCTTTAACTTATTGTTTGCGCCCGGAATGAGCTATCTGGGTTTAGCCGTTATTCTGTTTCTGCATTTGCTCTACTTCCCAAAACCCAATCCCGTCCGTCGTGTTCTGTCCATCACATCGGATGCTTCCTTACTCATCTGTTCAGCTTTGACGTTTGGAGCAGATCAAGGGTTCTTGCTTCCACTCTATCTTTGGATGGTGTTCAGCTCCGGCTTCCGGTATGGCACTGCTTATCTGACCTATGGCGCCATTCTGTCTGTCACATCTCTCTCTGTGCTTTGGGGTCTGCAGGGCGGCTGGACACAGGCACCGATCACTTGCATTGCGAAGATTGCAGGCATGTTGCTGCTGATTGGCTACGTTTCGCGCTTTTTGAAGGCTTTCAATTATGCTTTGGAAGGCGAAAAACAGGCGAGCCGTGCCAAATCGCGCTTTCTTGCCTCCATTTCGCACGAAGTACGTACGCCATTGAATGCAATTTGCGGTTTATCCGATTTGTTGATCGAATCCAGAATAGACGGCGAACAAAGACGCATGGCAAAAACCATATCGGAATCTGGCCAGTCACTCTTGCATCTGATCAATACATTGCTGGATTTTTCTCGTGCGGAAAGTGGCCGTATGCCCGAGAAGCTGGAATCTTTCAGCTTGTTTGCGCTTGTTGGCCGGGTTTATCGAGTGAGCAAAGTGCAAAGCACGAAAAAGGGCTTGAACTTGACCATTCATGGTGATCCAGCTCTTGGTTCATCCTATTTTGGCAATATGCGATTTTTGGAAGATTGTCTGATCAATCTTTTAACCAATGCGATCAAGTTCACTGAAAAAGGCAGCGTGACCTTGTCCATCTCGGTGGTGGAGAGCGAGAAAAACAGTCAACGTCTGCGCTTTGAGGTGATTGATACGGGACCAGGCATTCCCAAGGATGCGCAGCAGGCGATTTTTGAAAGCTTTTCCCAACAGGATGAGTCCATTCTTGATCGCTTTGGCGGATCTGGCCTCGGTTTGGCACTATGCCGGGAATATGTTCACAGCATGGGCGGTGAAATTTCATTACGGTCCGAAGTCGGAAAAGGAAGCAATTTTTCCATCGAAGTCCCACTGCAATATCGCCAGATTGAGCGCGAGATGATGGAGCCGGACTGTCATTTCCCGATGGTGCTTGTGACCCATGATGAAGATCTGGTGCTATCTCTTGGATCCAATTATATGGTAGACCAAGCCCATGCATCGGTTGAGCAGGGACTTCAGGCGGTGACAGAAGAAGCCGTGCGCAAAGGAGCAACACCAGTATTGTTGCTTGATCGCGCTCTTATAAAGGAAGTACCTCAGGAGATAGAAAAGCGGCTGGCAAAATCAACCAATGCGGGTTCCCTTGAATTTGTCTGGATTGGTGATGAAGGGGAGATAGCTCAAGCACCGGCCCTTGGATATGCATCTTCCGCACTTTCCTGGATTGATCGCCGACAACCGCGTTACGATTTGCGTAAGTTGGCATCTTTTGCCAATCATCTGCATGATAGCTTGGACGGGATAACCGCAACGTCTCATGAGAATTCTCCTCAGAGCCGAACCATATTGGTGGCCGATGATAACAAAACCAACCAGATGGTTATTGAGAAAATGCTGATCAGCATGGGACATGACGTCATTTTGGTGGGAGATGGTCAGCAAGCATTGGAGCAATTGCAAGAGGGTTGTTTTGATCTGGTATTGATGGACATCAACATGCCTGTTCTGAATGGACTGGATGCTTCCGAACAATATACAGGCATTTGTGAAGAACAGGGTCTGGTTGGCACGCCAATCCTCGCCTTGACCGCAGATGCCAATCTGGAAATGGAACAGGCTTGCAAAGTTGTGGGTATGCAAGGCTGTCTGCATAAACCGATCGACCGGACGGATCTCAGCAAAGCGATTGATCTGCACGCCCAAGTGAGAACCGATAACGACAATCAGGGAATTGATCCAGTTGAACCGAGCCAGCTTCAAGAACAGGAAACCAAAACCAATCTTGAAGAGGTGCCTGTAGAACAGTTATCTCCGGTTTGTGAGACAACGGTGAATGATCTGGTCGATCTGGGTGGCAAGGATTTTGTTTCTGAACTTGCCGAGCAATTCAGCCATGATGCTGCCAATGCGTTGCTGAAACTTTCAGATGCAGTCGATCAAACAGACAGTGCAGCCTTTCGCGATGAGGCCCATGCTTTACGATCAGCCTCAGCTAATATTGGTGCACAAATGCTTTTCCAGACATGTCTATCATGGAGAGAGATCGAAACCAGCGAGTTGGAAAGTGAAGGCACACAGCATTTGCTCCGCTTGCAAGAGGAAATGCAGCAGGCAATCGAAGGGCTTGAGCAAGTGCTGGACGTGGTATTGCCCAAGCCTGGTAAGCTTGAGTTCAAAAAAGCAGGCTGATAGGTGTTTGGCTAGGAAAAAAGGGAGGTAAGGCCTCCCTTTTAATGTCGGATTATCGGTCCATCAGATGGTGAAATCAGCCAGATCCGGATCAATGCCATCCTCACCCAGAACTTCACGGATGATATGAAGGGCGGCATCTTCGGCATTGCGTTCTGTGGTCTTCACATGGACGTCCGGGTTGGCTGGAGCTTCATAAGGCGACGAAATGCCGGTAAAGTTGGCGATCTCGCCCTTACGCGCTTTTCCATAAAGCCCTTTGGGATCACGTTCTTCGCAGACTTCCAATGGTGTATCGATAAAGATCTCCGCAAATTCATCCTCATCAAGCATGCCACGCACCAGATCGCGTTCAGCCTGGAATGGCGAGATGAAGGATACCAGCGTGATCAGGCCAGCATCGGCCATGAGCTTGGCAACCTCACCAACACGCCGAATATTCTCGACGCGGTCTTCGTCAGAGAAACCCAGATCCTTGTTCAGACCATGGCGTACATTGTCACCATCCAGTAGATAGGTATGCTTGCCAACGGCGTGCAGTTTCTTCTCGACCAGATTGGCAATTGTGGATTTGCCAGAACCGGACAGGCCGGTGAACCAAAGCACCTTGGCTTTCTGGTGTTTTTGCTCTGAACGCGCTTTCTTATCGACATCCAGATTGTGCCAAACCAGATTTTCGCCACGACCAAGGCCGAACCAGACAAGGCCAGCTGCAACTGTTTGGTTGGTAAAGCGGTCAATCAGAATGAAGGAACCAGTTTGACGATCTTCCTCATATTTATCGAAGACAATAGGTGAAGAAGTCGAGAGGTTACAAAAACCGATTTCATTCAAACCCAGCTTGCTGGCCGCTTCATGGGCAAAGCTGTTTATTTCCACTTTGTGCTTGATGGTGGTAATGGATGCATTGACTTCCTGCGAACCGATTTTCAACACATAAGAGCGACCGGCCAGAAGTGGCGCATCATCCATCCAGATCAAGTGAGCAGCAATCTGATTGCTGATATGTGGCCGATGATCAGGTTGAGTGATGATATCACCCCGGCTGATATCGATTTCGTCTTCCAGCGTCAGAGTAACAGCTTCACCAGCCTCGGCATCCTGTTGGCTGCCATCAAAGGTAACAATATCCTTGATGCGAGAGGTTTTACCGGATTTGGCAACGACGATCTCATCACCCACGCTGACGCGACCTGAGGAAACGGTGCCCGAAAAACCACGGAAATCGAGGTTTGGTCGGTTCACCCATTGGACAGGGAAGCGTAGTGGGCGGGCGCTCTCATCTTTGGAGATCTCGATATTCTCCAGATGGCTCAGAAGAGTTGGACCATCATACCAGTCAAGGTTTGGACCCCGCTCCACGACATTGTCACCAAAGCGAGCGGACAGTGGGATAGCAGTGATCGAGTCAAAATCAAAACCGGAGGCAAATTGCTCATAATCGGCGACAATCCTGTCAAAAACCGTCTGATCATGGTCTACAAGGTCGATCTTGTTGATCGCTAGCACCACATGGCGCACACCGATCAGGCTATTGATAAAGCTGTGACGACGGGTCTGGGTTACAATGCCATGGCGAGCGTCGACCAGAATGACAGCCAGATCACAGTTTGACGCGCCAGTCGCCATATTCCGGGTATATTGCTCATGTCCGGGTGTATCCGCTACGATGAATTTTCTTTTGTCGGTGGCGAAGAAGCGGTAGGCCACATCAATGGTGATGCCCTGTTCGCGCTCGGCCTGTAGACCATCAAGCAACAGTGCGAAGTCTATCTCTTCACCGACGGTGCCGTGACGTTTGGAATCGCGTTCCAAAGCTGAAAGCTGATCTTCGAAAATCAGTTTCGTATCATAGAGCAAGCGCCCAATCAGAGTGGACTTGCCATCATCAACACTACCGCAGGTAATAAAACGCAAAAAGCTCTTTTCCTGCTGTGCAGCCAGATAGTTGGACAGCGCGGAAGCAGGAGTGCCTGCATCAATTGCAGGAGAGAGGGAAACAGCTTGGTTCATCAGAAATAGCCCTCGCGTTTTTTCTTTTCCATGGAGGCAGAATCATCATGGTCGATCATACGGCCGGAGCGCTCGGAACTCTTTGCCACCAGCATTTCCTCGACGATCTCTTCCAGACTGTCGGCACCGGATTCCACTGCGCCAGTCAGCGGATAACAACCAAGAGTACGGAAGCGGATCAGCTTCTCTTGTGGTACTTCACCAGGCTGCAATGGCAGACGCTCATCATCTACCATGATCAGTGAGCCATCACGCTCGACGACAGGGCGTTTGGCAGCCATGTAAAGGGGAACAATCGGAATGTTTTCAGACAGGATGTATTGCCAGATATCCAGTTCGGTCCAATTTGACAGGGGAAAGACGCGGATGCTCTCTTTGTCACGAATGCGAGTGTTATAAAGAGACCATAGTTCCGGGCGTTGATTTTTTGGATCCCAGCCATGATTTTCCGAGCGGAAGGAGAAAATACGTTCCTTGGCGCGGCTTTTTTCTTCATCGCGTCTCGCGCCGCCAAAGGCAGCGTCATAGCCGCCAGCATTCAGTGCCTGTTTCAGGGCATCCGTTTTCATGATTTGTGTATACAGTGAGGAGCCATGATCGAACGGATTGACGTTGTCACGCAAACCGTCCGGGTTGGTATGGCTGATCAGATCAAATTCGTAGTCTTTGGCCATCTGATCACGAAATTCGATCATTTTGCGGAACTTCCAGCCGGTGTTCACGTGAAGCAATGGAAAAGGAATACGAGAAGGATAGAAAGCCTTGCGTGCTAGATGCAGCATGACCGAGCTGTCTTTACCCACGGAATAAAGCATCACCGGCTTCTTGAAGCTGGCGGCCACTTCTCGAAAAATATGAATGGCTTCAGCTTCCAGCTGTGCCAAATGGGATTGTCGGGCAAGTGCCATGGTCTTCTCCTGGCCTCTCTCTTCAAGTTGCAAACCTCATGGTCCAAAGGGTGATCGGCGAGATGCACACGCAACATGATAGATTTCGAATTCTCATAGAATGTTTTGCTAAAACATTTATTCTTGACTGGGTTATATCGAAAAATATTCTATTGTCGAGAGAGTTCAAGGCCTCGAAAGCCATTAGGAAACAAAGCTATGGATGCCGCTTTTCTGCAAAGAGCAGAGCAGGAGAAATGCTTTTCTAGACTCTCTGGACCTAAGAGATTTCGTATCTGGATATAGACGGATTTAAGGTAAGAAAAAAAATCCAAAAAACTTTGCACTTTTGGGCAAAAAGTGGGTAAATCCGCTACACATGGCCACTGGCCTCATCTTGTCACGCAAAATTAGCTTTCCTGAAAGAAGAGACACATCATGTCCAATTCAAATCCAGCCGGAAAAATCTGGGACGCCATCATCCTTGGTGGCGGTGCTGCCGGTTTGATGGCGGCCATCACGGCTGCAAAGCGTGGCAAACAAGTTCTGGTTTTGGACCATTCAAAGAAACCGGCTGAGAAAATTCGTATCTCAGGCGGTGGCCGCTGTAACTTTACCAATCTGGATATCAAGCCAAAGAATTATCTGTCCGATAATCCCCGATTCTGTATCTCGGCGTTGAAGCGCTATACCCAGAATGACTTCATCAAATGGGTTGAAAGCCATCATATCCGCTATCATGAAAAGACACTGGGACAGCTTTTCTGCAATGACAGCGCTCAGCAGATCATCGATATGTTGCTAGGAGAGTTGCGTGCACATGGAGGGGAACTGCGCCTTCATTCTCAGATCAAACAAGTGCTGCGCGAAGGTGAGCTTTATTCAGTGGCCTCCAGCTCAGGTATGGAACTGGCGCGGGCAGTGGTTGTTGCAACGGGCGGAAAGTCCATTCCCAAAATGGGAGCAACCAGCTTTGGCTATGATCTGGCAAAGCAGTTCGGCATCAATGTCCTGCCAACCCGAGCCGCCCTTGTACCCTTTACATTTTCCGAGCAGCAAAAGCTGTGGTCTGTGCCGCTCTCCGGTGTTGCTGTTGACGCTATCGTGAAAATTGGCAAGACCGTTTTTCGAGAAGGTCTTCTCTTCACCCACCGCGGTCTGTCTGGTCCCTCCATCTTGCAGATCTCTTCCTATTGGCAAGAAGGTGTGCCGGTAACCATCGATCTGGCTCCCGACGTCAATATATTGGAAGAGTTGAAGAAAGCGCGAGAAGAGCATCCAAAGCAGGATATCAGCAATGCGCTTGGCCATATCCTGCCAAAGAAGCTGGCAAAAGCCATCGCCGCGCGCGATGGCCTGTCCGGCCACATGGCGACGCAAAGCGACAAAATCTTGCGAAAAGCAGAAGAGAATATCCATCGCTGGCAGATTGTACCAATGGGAACAGAAGGCTATCGAACAGCCGAAGTCACCATCGGTGGGATTGATACCAAGGAGCTTTCCTCCAAGACCATGGAGGCCAATAATGTTCCGGGTCTTTATTTTATCGGTGAGGTCGTGGATGTCACCGGTCATCTTGGCGGTTACAACTTCCAATGGGCCTGGTCGTCGGGATATGCAGCTGGTATGGCACTATAGTCTTCAAAAGGATTATCGCGTCAAACATACAACGAGGATACGGCAGTCTTCTTCACCGGCTGATGTATAGATATGCCCCATCCCGCTATCCAGATAAATGCTTTCTCCGGAATTGAGCAGGACTGGTTCATGAGCTTCTGTATGTACGGTCAATTGTCCGGATAGGACAAACAGAAATTCCTCGCCGGGATGTTCTATGAACTGGTCGAACTCGGCGCGGGAATGCGCTTTGACGACACCAGTCATGGGGGTCATTCCTTTGTGCCATATATCGGCAAACAGCATTTCATATCGATAGGTTGCCGTTTCCTGGACTTGTACATCTCCAAGGCGCGCAACTGACAGGCTATTGCTTTTGAAGCTTTCTCCAGACTTTCCAAAGAGTACGGATAATTCCACATCAAGCCCTTCGGCGATTTTGATGAGCTTGTCATAGGTAAGAGCGAGCAAGCCTCGCTCTGCTCTGGAAATGGTAGAGATCGCCAGCCCTGCTGCTTCGGCGACTTGTGCCAAACTCATTCCTTTTGATTTTCTGCTTAAGCGCAAACGGCGTCCGAGATCCTGATGTTGAGGATGATCAGACTCGACTCTGTCGTGCTTTTCAGGTGATTGTTTCATGGCATTACAATAGAGTTGTCTTTCAGCTAATTTTGCTTATATGCAAAAAATTTGCATATAAGCAAAATCATGTTAAGACTTACAAAGGGGAAATGCAAAAATAAAGAATTCCCCGTGGAGGAGAACAAGATATGAAACGCAAATCCATTTGGAGCGGCCTTGTTGCGGCTCTTATGCTGGTGCCCGTTTGCAATGTTGCAAATGCTGATGCGCTGAAAATCGCAATTGCCAATTTCGGCGAGCATCCACAGCTCAGCGCGGTTGCTGAGGGTTTTAAAAAGGAAATCACTTCCTCAGGGATGTCTGAAGGAAAAGACGTTGTTTTCACCCTCGATCATGTGAATTTTGATACGACACTTCTGCCTCAGATGCTTGCCAAGATCAATGCAAGCAAACCAGATCTGGTTTTCGCCATCACGACACCGGTTGCTCAGAACGCACTCAATATGTTCGCCGATGCCAGCTATCCCATGGTCTTTGGTGCAGTAACGGATCCTGTTGCAGCAGGATTGGTGCCTTCCTGGGAAAAAGGCGGCAAGAAAATGACAGGCGCAAGTGATGGCTTGGATATTGGCGCAACTCTGAAACTGGTCGAGAAGCTGTTCCCGAAAGCTGAAACAATCGGCGTTCCGTTCAATCCGGGTGAAGCCAACGACGTTGCTATGGTGGCAAGTGTCAAAGAGGCTGCCAAAGGGACAAAGTTTTCGGTTGCAGAAGTCAGCATCGATAATACCAACGAAATCCCAGCGCGTGTCGCGGCTCTCGCACGTAAGGCTGATTTGATTTATGGATCTGGCTCCAATTTGATCCAGCCTGCCATTGCTGCAGTCGCTGCTTCGGCAAATGAAGCCAAAGTGCCTCTTCTGAATTCTGACGATGGCCCTGTACGCAAGGGCATCTTGCCTGCAGCATTCTCCGTTTCCTACAAGCAAATTGGCCACAACGCGGGCAAAATCGCACTTCGTTTGCTGAAGGGTGAAAAGACCGCCGATATCGCTCCTTTGCGCCCGGCCTATGAAGATCACGCCATCACGATCTCTCGTTCGGCAATGGACGCCATTGGTGCGGAAATTCCAGCGGAATTCGACAATTGTGATTGCATCATCAAATAGACCATTTCAGGCCGGGTGCTCACGCAAGGTGAGAACCCGGCTGCTTCAAGGGAACGTAATATGCTTGAGGTTAAAGATGCTCGTCAGGTTTTTTTCCCGGGGCTCCCCGACGAGAAAGTTGCACTTGATGGGCTGAATTTGACGTTGGCTGAGGGTGACTTCGCCACAGTGATCGGCAGTAATGGTGCGGGCAAGAGTACGCTGTTGAATGCAATTGCTGGCGCACAGCGGCTTGATTCCGGGCGTATTGTTATCAACGGAGATGACGTGACGCAAATGCCCGTTCATCGTCGGGCAAATCATGTTGCTCGTGTGTTTCAGGACCCTATGAAGGGGACCGCAGCCAGCATGACAATAGCGGAAAACATGCTGTTGGCTGAAATGCGGCAGTCAAAAGCCAGACTTCGGATTGGTTTGACGCTTGCAAGACGGGACAAATATCGCGAAGAGCTGTCCTATCTGGGTCTTGGACTGGAAGACAGAATGGACACACCTGTTTCGCTATTGTCCGGAGGACAAAGACAGTCTCTTTCCCTGGTCATGGCTGTGTCGGATCGCCCTGATGTCCTCTTGCTTGATGAGCATACGGCCGCTTTGGACCCTCGCACCGCCGATCTTGTTCTGGATGCGACCTTGAGGGCAGTTACAGCCCTGAAACTGACCACCTTGATGGTCACTCATAACATGCAGCATGCAATCGACTTTGGAAATCGCATTGTAATGCTGGATGCAGGGCAGGTTATTCGTGAGCTTTCTGGAGATGAGAAGGCAAATACCTCGGTCCCAAAGTTGATCGATTATTTTTCGGTCAAGTCCGACCGGATGGTTCTGGGAGGCTAGTATGGGTGAGATTCTTGCAACTTACTTTTCGCTCATCACAGTGACATTGGGACAGAGCTTGACACTGAGCTTTGTCGTTCTCGCTGTTATGATGCCTTTTCGTATTCTTGGTTTCCCTGATTTGACGTCTGAGGGTGCATTTCCTCTTGGTGGTTGCGTTTGCGCAGTTGCATTGCTGGCTGGGATCCCTCCTATACCGGCGCTGTTGCTTTCAGCTTTGGCCGGGTTTTTGGCAGGCAGTACCACAGCCTTCCTTCACCTGAGATTTCGTATTCATACGCTGCTGGCCGGGATTTTGGTCACAACAATGCTCTACAGCATCAATCTCAGAATTATGGGCCGAGCCAATGTGCCCATTTTTAGTCAAGACAAAATCTTTGATCTGCTGAGCTGGCTGGAACTCACTGGTACCATGACAAAAATCTTGGTTGCAGGTGGCTTGGTGACGATTACCATTCTGGTCTTGAACTATTGGTTCCTGACCGAACGGGGCATTGCCATGCGAGCTGTCGGCGCCAATCCGGATATGGCAGAAGCTCAAGGCATCAATGTCTGGCGTGCCACGATCGGCGGAGTGGGTCTTGCTGGGGCATTTGCTTCCTTTGGCGGAGGATTGATGGTCCAAAGCCAGGGATTTGCAGATGTGAATATGGGCCTTGGTATTCTCATCAACGCTCTCGCAGCATTGATGATTGGAGAGGCGGTTCTAGGAAAACGATCCTTCTTGCGACAGCTTCTTGCGCCATTTGTTGGGGCTATAATCTATTATCAGCTCATTTCGATTTGTCTGGCTGCTGGATTGCCACCGGGAGATCTGAAAATCGCTACCGGTTTGTTCGTGATCATCATGTTGGCTGCGCCAACCCTTCGGTCCCGAAAAGGTGGTCGCCCTGAGCGAGAGGCAATTCGCGAATGATCAATTACACATTCAAGATGGAAAGCTGGCCATTGGCCAGACCCTTTCGCTTTGCCGGATTTTCGATATCGGCGCTGGATATTGCATATGTGACCCTCGAAAGTGATGGGATACCCGGGCATGGAGAGGGCGTGGTTCCGGTGGTCTTTGATATCTCGGCAGAGGAAACTGCCGAGATATTGGAGCAAGTCCGTAATCAACTCATGGATGGAGAGGCGATAGACGCGATCTGTCGTTCTCTTCCACCCGGACCAGCTCGTAATGCGCTTGATTGTGCTCTTTGGGATTTGCGGGCCAAGACGAGTGGCAAAACCATATGGGAACTTGCTGGTTTGCCACCCGGGCCTGATACAATCACGGTGGACCAAACCATTGGTCTGGACGCTCCAAAAATGATGGCGCAACTGGCGAAGGATTCAACGCACGATGTTCTCAAGATAAAGGCAGATGCAGAAGGTGTTCTGGATCGCGTCGCTGCAATTCGTAAAGCGAGACCGGATGCCGAACTGATCATCGACGCCAATCAAAGCTGGTCAGCGGAAGATCTGCGCCAGCTTGGTCCGCAATTGGCGGATCTTGGCGTTGCCATGATCGAACAACCCCTTAGTAGAGAGTGTGATCATGAGCTTCGGAATGTGGATTGCCCGGTGCCGATCTATGCTGATGAATCGTGTCATACCCGAGAAGATCTTCCCGATCTGATCGGGTTGTATCAAGGCATCAATATCAAGTTGGATAAGACTGGCGGACTGACAGAAGCCCTTGCATTGGCAAAAGCTGCAAAAGATGCAGATCTGGGCGTCATGGTGGGGTGTATGGCGGGAACCTCGCTTTCCATGGCTCCTGCCTATGTTATCGGAACCTTGTCGAATTGGTCCGATCTGGACGGTCCATTGCTGCTTGCGTCCGATCGACCTTCGGCGATGACATATAAAGATGGCGCGTTATCTGCATTTTCCCCTTCCCTTTGGGGCTGAATGTTCACGGAGTTTTTCATGCTTAAAATTGAAGCCCCTTATCTGATCTATCTGGGCGATACGCAGATCCCTGAAATGGCCAAGACAGGCGCTGGGTTGGCCTATTGGCGACCGGAAAGATGTGCCGGACAACTGAGGGAACCCGGTTGTGCTGCAGATCTGGGTTTGCCGGATCTGGACTTGAATGCGGCAGTTCAACAAGGGGTGAAAACTCTGGTTATCGGAACTGCAATACCCGGTGGACAATTGCCAGACAGCTGGATCACCAGGATTGTCGAGGCCATGGAAGCGGGGATGGATATTGCGTCAGGACTTCACTCACCCTTGCGCTCAATTCCCGCATTGGACAAAACAGCCAAGGAAACAGGAAGAAACATCTATGATGTACGCCTGTCTCATGGACCTCACCCAATTGCAAACGGGAGAAAAAGATCCGGGCAGAGACTGCTCACGGTCGGAACGGATTGTGCTGTCGGAAAGAAATATTCAGCGCTGGCACTGCATCGCGAGTTGCTAGCACGGGACGTTTCAGCAACATTTCGCGCCACGGGCCAAACCGGTGTATTGATCGATGGCCAAGGCCTCGCGATTGATGCGGTGGTATCAGATTTTATTGCTGGAGCCGTCGAGGCATTGGCTCCTTCGGCCGATGACGCCCATTGGGATGTGATAGAAGGGCAAGGGTCTCTGGTTCATCCAGCCTATGCAGGCGTATCATTGGGACTTCTGCATGGTGCACAACCTGATGCTTTTGTTGTATGCCATGAATATGGTCGCAAACAGCTGTCGGGTTTCGAGGACCATAGGGTTGGATCGATTGAACACATCATCTCGCTGACGGAGCAGCTTGGGCGCATTGTGTCGAAGGAAATCAGATGTGCTGGGATCAGCCTGAACACATCCTCTCTCTCCGAGCAAGAGGCCCTGAACGCCATTCAGGAAATAAAGGAGCAATATGGTCTGCCGGTCTGCGATCCTGTTCGTTTCGGGGTCAAGGAGATCATTGACGATTTGCTGAGTAAAGAATCGTAAGATCTGTTGGTTTAAATTGGCTTGGATCTATTTCCGATCCAAGCCAATTATTCGCGCGTAAACAAGATAGTTCAGTCGTTAGGATAATCCGGCAAATTACCCCTGAGATTTGGAAAGTCCGATTGCGCTACTATATCTGATGTAAAGCACGCTTGGAGAGATACTCATGCAAACCATCTATTTTGATGGAGAATGCCCAATCTGTATAAAGGAAATTGCCTTCTATAGAAAGCATGCCGATGTCGAAGCCAATTGGGTTGATGCATCCAAACTCCCCGCAGGTTCAGTGGTTGATGGTGAAAGTCGGTATGATCTGCTAACCATCATGCATGTGAGGGATAGTGATGGACGTTGGTTGATTGCGGTTGATGCCTTTGCTGCAATGTGGCGATTGATACCATTCCTGCGCCCTTTTGCTTGGATTTTCACAGTGCCGGGTCTGAAGAGTGTCTGGATGGCGGCATACAAGCTTTTCCTGAAATATCGAAATCGCAATGTTTGCGATGAGGGAAGCTGTTCCATTTGAACCAATGTCAGATAATCATGAACAGCCCAATTCGCGTCGCTCTATATTTTGAGCAACTTGCGCAAAAAACACTTGCCTTTGGATCCAATTTTCTTTCAAGCTCTTCGCAATAGAAATAATTTGGCTGGACCTGGCTCGACCAGAGACAAGCCACGAGGAGGATCCATGACCGCCTATTCGCGCAACAAGCCCATTTCCTTTGACAATCACTGGATGCCATTCACGGCCAATCAGGATTTCGCGCAAAATCCCCGTTTGGTGCAAAGCGCCAAGGGGATGCACTACCTCACCCCTGAAGGAGAAGAAATCCTCGATATGACTGCAGGCCTTTGGTGCTGTAATCTGGGCCACGGGCGCGATGAAATTGCAGATGCTGTTCATGGCCAGTTCAAGGAACTGGACTTTGCACCGAGCTTCAACTTTGGTCATCCGCTTTCCTTTGAGCTCTCCGAGCGTCTTGCCAAGATGCTACCGGGTGATCTCAACAACCTCTTCTTCACCAATTCCGGTTCTGAGAGCGCGGACACAGCCATAAAGATTGCCTATGCCTATCATGATGCAAAAGGGGATACTGGTCGCAAGCGTATCATCTCTCGCCAGCGCGCCTATCACGGTGTGAATTTCTGTGGTGTCTCTCTCGGTGGCCTGACTGCAAACCGTCGTGCTTTTGGTCAATGGTTGCCAGTGGATCATTTGAATTCCACCCACGATCTGTCACGCAACAGTTTCACCATCGGCCAGCCGGAATATGGCGGCGCGGATATGGCCAATGAGTTGGAAAATCTCATTGCCTTCCATGACGCATCCACCATTGCAGCTGTGATCGTTGAGCCAATTGCTGGTGCTGGCGGTGTGTTGCTGCCACCAAAAGGCTATCTGAAGCGCCTGCGTGAGATTTGTGACCAACATGGCATTTTGTTGATTTTCGATGAGGTCATCACTGGTTTTGGCCGCACAGGCAAGGCTTTCGCCGCTGAGACCTTTGGTGTTGTGCCGGATATCATGACCATGGCCAAGGGCATCACCTCCGCCACCGTGCCTATGGGAGCGGTGGCTTGCCGTGATTTCATCAAGGAAGCCGTTTTCTCGACCAGTCAGGGCATTGAATTCTTCCACGGCTATACTTATTCCGCCCACCCACTGGCATGCGCAGCATCGCTTGCTGCTCTGGATATCTATGATCGCGAAAATCTCTGGGATCGCGCGTCTGGGCCGGTCGGCGATAAGCTGCAGGAAGCCCTTCAAAGCTTGAAAGACTTGCCCCGTGTGATTGATGCACGAGGCATGGCCTTCATCGGTGCAATCGAGTTCGAGCCACTGGAAGGCAAACCCGGTGCGATCGGTGCAGCCCTGCTGAAAGAATGCTGGAACCAGGGTATCATGATCCGTGGCCTTGGTGATGCCATCGCTGTCTCACCACCGCTGATTATGGAAGAGGCTCATATCGAGCGCTTTGTTGACGGCTTCCGCAAGGCGGTTAAAGTGGTGCTTGATTAATCACACCGGATCGAGCCTATGAGCAAGATGATTAAACCGGATCTGGCGGTCCCGACGGATGGCCGTCAGTCCGACCGTGCTTTGGAAATCCAGCGCGGCACCATGCGTCATCTGCGCCAACGTGGTTTTGCATCAATACCGGAAGTCACGCTCAAGTCTGGACGCAGAGCCGATCTGTTGGCTATCAATGCCAAGGGCGAGATCTGGATTGTCGAGATCAAATCATCGCTGGAAGATTTTCGGGCCGATCAGAAATGGCCTGATTATCGTGACTTCTGTGATCGCTTCTTTTTTGCCACCAATCATGAGACGTCGGCGGAAATCTTCCCTGAAGAGGCTGGCTTCATCATTGCTGATAGCCATGGCGCAGAGGAATTAAGATCAGCTCCGGAGCACAAACTGCCAGCAGCTCGTCGGAAGGCTGTGACCTTGCTTTTTGCTAAAAGCGCAGCCAACCGCTTGCATGATGTCATGGATCCCGGTGTGCCAAGTCGACTTGGACCTGATCGCTAAAAGAAAAAGGCCGCAAGAACGGCCCTTTTGCTACCTCCATTCTGAATTTGGCTTAGCGCGGCGCGCGCTTGGCCAAAATACGCTGCAGGGTTCTGCGATGCATGTTCAGGCGGCGAGCGGTCTCGGAAACATTGCGATCACACAATTCATAAACCCTTTGAATGTGCTCCCAACGGACACGATCAGCCGACATGGGGTTTTCCGGTGGAGCTGCTTTTTTCTCGCCTTCATTCATCAGAGCGGCATAGATGTCATCCGCATCGGCTGGTTTTGCCAGATAATCGATGGCTCCAAGCTTTACGGCGGTAACAGCGGTTGTGATGTTGCCGTAGCCGGTCAGCATAAGCGTGCGGGCATCCGGATTGGATTTTTGAATGGCTTCGATCACATCCAGACCATTGCCATCGCCAAGACGCATATCGACAACAGCATAGCGAGGAGGCTTGCTATTCACCAAAGTCAGCGCATCTGCAACGCTGTCTGCGGTTTGAATTTCAAATCCACGGCTTTCCATGGCCCGTGCCAGACGGATCAGGAATGGGCGATCATCGTCTACGAGCAAAAGATATCCGGGCTCATTTGGCATGGTTTCAGCTGTCAGGGTCATTTCGGCTTATCTCGCTGCCTATTGTATAGTCCGTATAAATACCCTGCGGGATAGTGAAGCAGGGCCTGTGTCATTCAGTCTCAAGGTTTAATTTAGCATCAAACTTACTTCTTTTATATTGATCTGCCTCAAGTTCGTGGCGGGACCACGAAATAAGGACGATGGCGCCAGTGATCTGCTCAGAATTTGTGCCGCCTTGCTTATCCTTGCCAAGAGGCTGGCTTTGTCGATTTGCAATTGAGACTTTTGCTCCGGAACGCTCCAAAAGGGTCTTGGCGATGAAGAAACCAAGACCAAGTCCGCCATTGATTTGATCTTGCCCGGAAGAACCACTCTTTTCTTCATTAGCTTCCGAGCCAGAAGACTTGTAATGGTGCGCGCGCGTGGTCACATATGGATCACCGAGACGGTTGATCACATCATCGGCAAAACCGGGACCATCATCCATGATCCGCAAGGTGATCTGGCTATCGCTCCAACTGGCTGTGAGTTCGACTTTGCCCTTGGCATAGTCAACAGCGTTTTCCAACAAATTGCCCAGCCCGTAAAGGAGCCCTGGATTGCGTAATAGAACAGGCTGGCGTTCCAGATTGGGTGGGAACTTCTGAACAATCTCAATGCCGAAACCAAGATGAGGCTCGCAGACTTCTGAAATCAGTGCTTTCAGGCGCATTTTGGCGAAAGTTGCATCTTCCGCGCTCGAGAGAGAACGTAATTTGCCCAGAATTTCGCGACAACGTTCTGATTGCGTACGCAGCAAGAGAACATCGTCATAGATGGGATCATCCTCAATCAGCTCGCGTTCCAATTCCTTGGCAACAAGTGTGATGGTAGCCAAAGGTGTCCCCAATTCATGAGCGGCAGCGGTGGCCAAGCCGTCGAGATTGGATAAATGCTGTTCCTTTGCCAGAACTAGCTCCGTTGCAGACAGGGCGTCAGAGAGCAACTGCCCCTCCTGGGCCACGCGATGCGCATAAACTGACATGAAGCCCATGGTGAGGAGAATCGCTACCCAGATTGCTGCTATATAAAGGAGGGGCAGCTCTGGTGGGTTGTTTTGAGCCCACGGCAGGGGCTGATGGAACCAGATCAACAAGGTAGCGATCAGGCTTATGATACCAGCCAGAAAGATTGTATAGCGTGCCGACTGAGTGGTGGCTGAGATAACTGCTGGTACCAACAAAAGCAGGGCAAAGGGATTTTGCAAACCACCGGTCAGATAAAGCAAGCCACCCAATTGACAACTGTCATAGGCCAGCAACGCCGTGGCCATCTCTGATTTGAGGCGAAAATGCTTGCGGAAATGGAATTGTAAATAGAAATTCAGCCAAGCAGAAAGACCGACCAAGGCAAGACAAAGCCAAGCCTCAAACGCATACCCAAGCAACCAATGGACAATGACAACAGCAACGGTCTGGCCGCCAATGGCAAGCCAGCGCAGGCGTACAAGCGTGTCCAATTTTATATGGCGATTGCCAAAGCTGGGATCAGCCAGCGAGGAAGTGAGCATGGAGTGCCTGTTGACTCTACGGAGTTTTTGTAATCGTCGTAGACTATGAGCCGTGTTGCATGAGCTTGCAAGATGGAATGAAGAAAATTACATTTTTTCGAAACTATGAACGAAAGATGGCCAGCAATTGTTGCATTGCAGCATAAATCTCGCTAAAACTATTCGGCATTCCCCAAAAGTTGCGTATATTCCTCCTTGTCACTGAACAGAATGTAACAGTAATGTAGTGCGATGCACAAATTGATCTTGGATGAGCGGCACGAAAATATATAGGTCAACTTTGAGGTGGACGGGACTAAGACCAGCAATGGTCCAACAGGAGACAATCGAATGACAATGCAGAGCAATTGGTTTGAAGGAAAAATGCCGGAATTTGATCTTTCTGCCATGCCCTTGCCATTCTATCAACTCTATGAATGGAACCATGCAATTCTGAGTCCTTGGCGTGCCGCAGCTGATGCAACCCGCATCTATCTGCAGAACCCGGTCAATCCTATCTCCCAAACGCCATGGGGAAAATCTCTGGCAGCCGCGTGCGAACTGTTCGAGCGCACAACACGCCAGTATGGCAAGCCTGAATTTGATCTGGAAGATACGACTGTCGATGGTGAAGTTGTCTCCGTTCATGAAAAAGTTGTCTGGCAACGCCCTTTCTGCAATCTGCTGCATTTCGAGCGGATGCTGCCCGCCGATCATAAAAAAGATCCCAAACTGCTGATCGTTGCCCCGATGTCCGGTCATTATGCAACGCTTCTACGGGGCACGGTGGAAACGATGCTACCCAATCATGATGTTTATATCACTGACTGGATTGATGCGCGTCTGGTCCCTGTGACTGAAGGTGAGTTTGGTCTGTGTGATTATATCGAATATATCATGGATATCCTGCATCATCTGGGGCCAAACACTCATATTATGGCAGTTTGTCAGCCTTCTGTTCCTGTCATGGCGGCGGCGGCCGTCATGAATGAAAACAATGATCCAATGGCGCCAGCTTCCATGACGCTTATGGGCGGTCCAATCGATACCCGCATCTCACCAACGGCAGTGAATGACTTTGCCAAAAGCAAGGGTGATGGCTGGTTCGAGAGAAATGTGATCATGCATGTGCCATTCCCCCATGCAGGCTTTTCGCGCAAGGTTTATCCTGGTTTCTTGCAGCTTGGCGGTTTCATGGGCATGAATCTGGATCGCCATGTCTCGGCACATCAGGAATTCTACAATCATCTTATCATTGGTGACGGCGACTCCGCCGAGAAGCACCGCGATTTCTATGATGAATATCTGGCAGTGATGGATCTGACAGCAGAATTCTATCTGCAAACGGTGAAAGCTGTATTCCTTGATCATTCTCTGCCCAATGGCACACTCGAATATCGTGGCAAGGCAGTGGATTGCAGCAAGATCATCCAGACGGCTCTCATGTCAGTGGAAGGGGAGAAGGACGATATTTCTGGTGTCGGCCAAACCAAAGCCGCTCATGACCTGTGTCCAAACCTGTCCGATGACAAGCGCGATCACTATGAACAAGCAGGTGTCGGTCATTATGGCGTCTTCAACGGCAGCCGTTTCCGCTCTGAAATAGCACCTCGCATCTCTGCATTCATTCGTAAACAGGATCATGAGCTCGGTGCAACAGAAGCAAAAACCAAGAGCGCTGCATCCAAGCCTGCCGCAAAGCGTGCTCCACGCCGCAAGGCGCCAGCAAAAAAGCAAGCGTGATCTAGCTAGCTCACAAAATTGTCGAGAATTTCAAAGGCTGGATGATTTTCATCCGGCCTTTTTGTGTTCCTGTAAGGATTTCGAGGCTTCTCCAATGCCATTGGCGTAGCGTCAATGGATTAACTCATTGAAATTAGGGAATTTAATTCACGAAGTGATGTGCTTTCGTCAGTGACAGTTGAAACCAGTTGTTCATTGATATTGTCTGATCTTACATCAATGAACGGGCACGTATGGGAGGAAAAGCTCCAACTTCAAGACAAATCGCGAAAAATAAATTTTGCTCAAAAAATCTTGAAGCAAGTAAAAAATGACCCATCTCTTGTGGTGTGAGAGGCAAAGTTGCTTGTTTGAAGAAATTGCAATTTTGCATAACGTAAAACCAATCGAAAGGAAGACAATGTCACAGGCAGCAACCGTTAAATCATCTTGGAAAGCACCTCATGTTGCTTTGATGATTCTTGGTTTTATTTTCTTCTGGCCGCTTGGTCTTGCAATGTTGGCCTATATTATTTGGGGAGATGAAATGCGTGAAATGTTCCAGGACATGAAGAGCCGGATGAAAAGTCATGCAGATGGAGCATGTTGTGGCACGCGTAGTCGCCATGGTGGCTTCTCGAAGACCGGTAATGTAGCCTTTGATGAATATCGCAAGGCTGAGATGGAGCGCCTCGAAGAAGAGCGCCGCAAGCTGGAGGCTGAAAGAGCTGAGTTTGAAGACTTCTTGGTAGAGCTGCGCCGCGTGAAAGATCAGGAAGAGTTTGATCGCTTCATGAAGAGCCGCCACAATCGTCAAAGCTCCGCACCAAAGTCAGATGGTGATGCGGATCAAACCAAACCTGATGCGTAACCTACGCAAAGGATAGATAATCAAGACAAAAGGGCGGGACCTTGGATCCCGCCTTTGTCTTTTGTGAAAGCAGATGTGCTTTACGGCCTGCGCTTTTGGCAGGCTTGCTTTTCTTTCCAAAACAAAGCATTCTCGCCCCGCTTGCAAGAGATGCATCTTTTGTGGGTTTGTTCTCGGGGCGGGGTGAAAGTCCCCACCGGCGGTATTCAGAAAGGCCTCAAAGCTTTTCTGTCAGCCCGCGAGCGCATTGCCAAAGCGCCTTACCAGGTACAGAGGCAATGGTCAGCAGATCTGGTGCGATTCCAGAGCCGACGGTTACAGTCCGGATGAAAGAGAACGGCAATTGAACGGGATCATTGCCTCTGATGGCCAAATGGCTGTTTGGGTAGATGTGCCTGTCTGTGTGTGATCTATTCACTGGGCAGAGCCAGATCCTCTCAATCCGTGCGTCCTGATTCACCAACGCTTGAGCCATGCAAAACTTGCATGGAAAAGGAAAGCCAAATGAATCAGACTTCCCAAAATCCAGCACGTGCTTCGGAGCAGGATCCCTTCTTTCGCTCTGCTGCTTTTCGTGCCGCCGCCTTCATGATCGTTGCAGGAGCTTTCTTCGCTCTCGTCAATGTCACCACTCAATTCTTGACCATGCGACTGGGGCTCTCTTCCCCTCTCGTGGTCTTCGGCCAATATCTGGTTGCATTGTTGCTCTCACTTCCCTGGTTAGCCAGGGTAGGGCTCAGTGCAATGAAAACCCGTCACCTTGGCCATCATTTGCTCCGGGTGCTATTTGCTGTTCTTGGTGTTCAGGCATGGGTCGCAGGCCTTGCTCATGTGCCAATCTGGCAAGCTATTGCGCTCATCATGACATCACCCTTCTTTGTCACAATTGGAGCCAGACTGTTTCTGGGCGAGCAAATTGGCTGGCATCGTCTGAGTGCGACGCTCATTGGCTTTGTTGGAGGAATGATCATCCTGGCGCCTTGGTCTGATGCTTTTAGCGTCCATGCGCTCTGGCCGGTTGTCGCAGCCATCTTCTGGGCAGCGACATCTGTTTTGACCAAAAGCCTGACCTCTCAGGAACCTGCTACAACGGTGACGGTCTATCTTCTGGTCCTGATGACGCCAATCAATGGCCTACTGGCGCTTGGAAGCGGTTTTGAGACAATCTCGAGTTTGATGGTCGCCTTGATCATAGGATCCGGTATCCTGACCATGCTGGCCCAGTTCCTGATTGCCAAGGCCTATGCAACGGCTGATGCCACTTATGTGCAACCATTCGATCATGTCAAACTGCCTCTCAATGTACTGGGTGGATTCCTGGCTTTTGGCTTTGCGCCTCCTGGACAGCTCTGGCTTGGGGCAGGTCTGATCGTGGCAGCCTCTCTCTATATCATCTATCGGGAAGCAAGATCATCTTGACAATGCATTCTGTTCTGCAGAACAATGAGTGCAAATAATAGAATAGTGCAGGATGGGATATGACCAGCGAGAAAAAATCTCCAGAGCAAAAAGTGGAAGCTGTTGAACGTGCTTTGAGCATATTGGAGGTCTTTTCCGAAGGTCAAATTTCTTTCTCGTTAAGCGAGTTGGCGCAGGTAACCGGACTTTATAAAAGTACTATCCTGCGCCTTTGCGGATCTCTTGAGCGCTTTGGCTATATCCGAAAAGATGAGGAAGGGCGTTATCATTTGGGGCCGGGTTTGTGGCGTTTGGGATCGCTCTATCGCAAGAATTTTGCAGCCGGTGATCAAATACGGCCTGAGCTTCGCTACCTGACCAAAGTGACCGGTGAGACGTCTTCCTTCTTTGTACGAGAAGGTGATCAAAGACTTTGTCTTTACAGAGAAAATTCCAAAAAAGAAGTGCGTCACCATCTGGAAGAAGGTTTGAGATTGCCGGTCAATATGGGAGGAACCGGCCGAATTTTGCTCGCCTATAGTGGTGCGCGTGGTGCGCCATATGATGAAATTCGCATTGATGGCTATTATGTTTCACTAGGCGAGAGAGATCCTGATCTCTTCTCGGTTGCCATGCCGATCTTCAATGCGCGGGGGGCACTTGCCGGTGCCTTTTCAGTCTCTGGTCTGATCAGCCGCTATAATGAGAAAATACGCGATGATATTCTTGTTGAATTGCGTACCAGTGCCAAAAGGCTCGCTGGCTCACTGCCGGATGACTGAGCATAGTCAGTTGCACCTTTAGGTGGTGCGGACGAATTGCTGTGCGAAAATCTTATCAATCAGATTATGTGAATATTACTTTTGGGCTGAATTGACCGAAATTTTGCAACATCTGCAAAACAGGCAATTTGTGAAGGCTTGCAACAAGCCGCTTTCTCCACTAACCTGCAACAAACAAACGTCAAATAGAACAGTTCGTGTATAAGCGAGCCCCGCCTTTGGTCGTCCTGACCATATTAGCCAGACCATATTCTCGTCGGATTGACCCAAATCCGACGCAAGTTTCACTACTGGGGAGGAAAATCATGAAAAAACTTCTGTTAGGTGCCGTCGCAGCCTTGGCCGTGAGTGCGGCTGCCAGCACATCTGCAATGGCCGACAAAACCATCCGCATCACGCTTCAGCTTCCGGAAAAGCACCCTTTGGGCCAGAATTTCAATGCTTGGAAATCCTGTGTTGAAGGTCAGGCATCTGATCTGAAAGTGCAGCTGTTTCCGTCTGCCCAGCTTTATAAGGACAAGCAGGTACCAGAAGCCGTCGGGTCCGGTGCTATTGAAATGGGTGCTGCATCTCTGACACGTTTTGCTGGTACCGTACCCGCCGTGGACGCCATCTATGTGCCATTCCTGTTGGATAGCGAAGAGAAGGTGAAAAAAGCCACCGCTCCTGGTTCCGACGTACGCAAGGTGCTGGATGCTGCCGTTCTGGAACAGACCAATGCCCGCATTCTGTGGTGGCAGGCCTATGGCCGCACCATTTATCTGTCCAAAGAGCCTGTTCGCGTGCCAGACGATCTGAAAGGCAAGAAGGTTCGTACCTTCGGTAAGCTTCTTGGCTGGACCGTGGAAGCTCTGGGCGGTGCACCAACCCTGATGTCCGGCTCCAAACAGTTTCTGGCTTATCAGCAGGGCGCGGTTGATGCTGGCATCACCGGTATCACCGGCGTAAAATCCCGCAAGCTCTATGAAGTCATGCCGAATATGACCCTGTCTTATGATGCGGATATCGAGTTCGTGGCTGTCATGAACAATGACTTCTACAATGGCCTCTCTGATGCCAATAAGAAGATCGTCAATGAGTGCGGCATGAAGGTCGAGAAGGAACTTCGCGACAATATGCTGAAAATCGAGAATGAAACTCTCGAATTCCTCAAAGACAAGATCAATATCGTTGATCTGACCGACGAAGAGCGGGCCAAATGGCGCGAAGCAACCAAAGCAGTGGTTGATCGCTTCATCGAAAATGGTGGTGAGACCGCTGCCAAGGTCATCGAAGCTGCAAAATAAGCTTTTTGCTTTGAAAAAGGGGGCGGCCGGCCACGGTTGCCCCTAATCTCTATAGCGAGGAAGAGCCATGCTCGCTTTCATAGATAAAATCGCCGAATTTACCGGAAAGCTCTCCGCCTGGATGCTGTTTGCGGTGGGCTTCTTCGTCACATATGAAGTAGTGATGCGCTATGTTTTTATCGCCCCGACCATCTGGGTGGATGAAGTCTCACGCATCTTTCAGATCTGGGCGACCTTTCTGGCGTCAGCCTATGTGCTCAAGCATCGTGAGTTGATCGTCATCGATCTGTTTTTCAAGCAAACGGATAGTCTGGCCCGAAAACTGGTGGAGACTTTGTCTCTCATCATCATCGCCGGATTTTGTGCTGTTGCCGTCAAATTCGGCTTCGATCTTTGGCTGAAAGCAACTCTGGCTGGCCATACCACAGATTCTTTTCTAGCCCCACCAAAATGGTTGACCCATGGTTCCATCTGGGTCGGGTTGGGCTTCTTGCTTGTGCAAGCATTGGCCGAGATCGTCAAGGTCTGGACCATAGGTGTGCCAGAGCTTGATGCCCATAGCGCAGACTGATGCCAAGAGAAGCGAGAAAATAAAATGGAAGCAGCAATCATTCTTGGCGCCCTTGTCGTTCTGTTGGGCTTGCGCGTTCCCGTTGCCTTCGCGCTTGGAGGTCTTGGTGTCATTTTGCTTTGGTGGAAAGGCTTTCCACTGGTCGGCGTACCGCAACGGCTCTATGGCACCATGGACAGTTTCGAGTTGTTGGCCGTGCCCATGTTCCTTCTGATGTCTGGTGTCTTGCTGAAAGGCGGCGTGGGTAAGGATCTGTTCGCAGCCGTGCAAAGCTGGGTTGGGCATTGGCCGGGCGGGCTGGGTGTTGCAACGATTATTTCCTGCGCGCTTTTCTCTGCAATTTCCGGGTCGTCTGTCGCAACAGCCGCTACCATTGGTACGGTTGCTCTGCCAGAGATGGAAGCAAGAGGCTATAACCGTTCCTTCACACTTGGAATGTTAGCAGCCGGAGGAACACTTGGGATCTTAATTCCGCCCTCGATTCCGCTCATTCTCTATGGTGTAGTGACGGAAGAATCCATCCCAAGCCTGTTCCTGGCAGGGATCGGGCCGGGCCTGTTCCTGGCCGGGCTCTTTATCATTTATGGCATGCTTTATTCCCGCTTTGGTGGTGGCTATACGCCAAGCCCGAAGGCCGATTGGGCTGAGCGTAAGCGCGCAACCCTGATGGCGCTGCCTACGATTCTTCTTGCAGCCTGTATCATTGGCTCCATTTATGCAGGGATCGCAACACCGAGTGAGAGTGCGGGTGTTGGCTTTGTTCTTGCCTTGGCCATGACATATGCCATGGGACGTATGGATTGGGAGAAGGTCAAAGATGCCACTCATAAGGCTATGGTCACCACGATCATGATCTTCCTGATCATTGCTGGTGCCAAGGTCTTCTCGTATGCCATCACTCTGTTCCAGATCCCGCAAGCAATCTCGACGGCACTGACAACCAATATTTCAGATGCCAATATCTTCATGCTGGCAGTTGGCGGTGTTTTGTTGCTGATGGGCTTTTTTCTGGAATCCATCTCCATGTTGCTCATCATGGTGCCGGTGCTCTATCCGGCTTTGGAAGCCATGGGCATTCATCCCATCTGGTTCGGCATCTTCTTTGTAGTCCTCATCGAGACGGCTCTGATTACTCCACCAGTTGGCATGAACCTTTTCATCATCCAGGCGGTGGGAAAAGCAAAGTTACAGGAAGTGGTCCGCGGTGCCTGGCCATTTGCCATCATGATGCTTGCAACAGCAGCCTTGCTGTGGTTTTGGCAAGATCTGGCCCTTTATCTGGTCTTCAAATTCTGATCTGTGATGGAAGTATAAAATCAAAAGCCCGCCCATGCCGGGCTTTTCTTGTTTTGGTAGAATGAATGGTTCTACGCAGATTTCTTGGCGGTGACTTCGATCTCGATTTTCATCTCTTCTCGCAGCAAATCACAGATGATCAAGGTCGCTGCTGGACGAACCTCGCCAAGATAATGCCCAAAGACGGGAAAAGCGGCATCAGCATGTTTCCTTGATGTCACGTAATATTTTGTCCGAACAATATCCTGAAGGCTGAAGCCTGCCTCCTCCAATGTCTGAATTATTGTCGCAAAACAATTATGGGCCTGAGCGACAATATCATCAGGCATCGTCATGGTTTTGTAGTCATACCCGGTGGTGCCTGAAACAAAACACCAATCTCCATCGACTATTGCACGAGAATATCCTGCCTCTTTTTCCATATCAGAGCCGGTAGAAATGCGTAATTTTGTCATATAACTCTCTCTCATTTGTTCGGTTTCAAACAAAATAGTTCGATATGTTTCACTTATAGGCGCGAGACACATTCATATTTTATATTTTGTTAATGGTCGTATGTTCGAATTTTACCGACCGTCCAATCTGTATTAGAATTGAGCCTTCTTATGTCCCTCCGAAATCGCTTCATCGTCACCCTCTCGGGTATCGTATTTGTTGTCCTGTGTCTGATGGCCACGATTACCAGCATCGTTATCAGCGATCTGATTGATACTGCCCAGCAACGCGAGCTGAAAGCTTACATCGCGCAACTGGACAGTCGGATCGAAAACTGGAACCGCGATGCGGTAAATCGAGCGGCATTGGTGGCAGGAATTCCAGCCGTTCAACAAGCAATGGCTGAGCAGGACCGGGAAGGATTGGGAGCTCTATTCAATAGCGGATTTGCGAAATGGAAGCAAGAAAATGGTGTGCGTCAATTCCAGTTCCATTTGTCACCAGCCACGTCTTTCCTGCGTGTTCATAAACCGCAAAAATTCGGTGATGATCTCTCTGGCTTTCGTAAGACAGTAGTTGCAACCAATACCCAAAAAACCACCATCATGGGGCTGGAGCGTGGTCGCGCAGGTATTGGTGTCCGTGGTGTTGTACCCATCGCGCATCAAGGCAATCATGTTGGCTCTATCGAATTCGGTCTATCATTTGGCAAGGATTTCTTTCAGGTTTTCACTGACAAAAGTGGCGTAAAAACAGAATTCTACCTGCTACCGAACACCAGTTTCGAGCAATTTGGTACCAAGGCCGCAGATATCTCGTTGATGGCCAGTACTGCTGGAAAGGATCCTTTGCTGGGTAAGGATCAACTGCTGAGTGCAGTAAAAGAAACAGTGATGCTGGATGATTTGAAAATTGCGAGTGATGTTTACGCCTCCGCACTCCATCCAATCCGTGATTTCTCAGGTCATCCAATCGGGCTGCTTCATGTTCTTGTGCCTGCGGATTATTTTGCAAATGTCTGGAGCAATTATCTCTGGATCAGTGCAGTTATTCTCGTCTCCCTTATCATTCTTGGTGGGGTGATCGGCTATTGGCAGTCTCATTCTATCACTGCCCCTCTCTCACGCCTGCAAAAAGCCATGTCATCGCTGTCATCCGGTCAATTGACCTGTGGGATTGATGATCAGAACCGTAAGGATGAAATTGGCGAAATGGCCCGTTCACTTGAGGTCTTTCGAGAGAAAGCAAAACTGGCAGATGATCTGGCACATCAGCAACAGGAAAGTCGTGACCAGGAAGACAAGCGTCACCAAAAAGTGCATGAATTGGTAGTTGGATTTGACGCTGCCATTCAGCAAGCACTTGTCGAGGTCAGTGAAAATGCGGGTCGTATGGAAAATGATGCCCAAATTCTGACTGCCATTGCGAAAGATACTTCCGAGCGGGCAAATCAGGCAGATGGTGCATCGGGGCAGGCCGCAGATTCCGTTCAGACCGTTGCGACGGCGACAGAAGAGTTGGCGGCTTCGATCACCGATATCAATCAGCAGGTCGAGCAAACCCAGAACATTGTCAGCGAAGCCACACAAGCCGCCGAGACATCCAATGTCAAGGTGCAGAGCCTTGAGCATGCATCCAGCAAAATTGGTGAGGTGGTGAGCCTTATTCGTGACATTGCCGAGCAGACCAATCTGTTGGCACTGAATGCCACAATCGAGGCAGCTCGTGCTGGTGAGATGGGGAAAGGCTTTGCTGTCGTGGCTTCTGAAGTGAAAGAGCTGGCAACTCAGACCTCGAAAGCAACAGAAGAGATTTCACAGCAAATCCATGATATCCAGGATTCCAGCCGTGATGCTGCATCTTCCATTGGCGCAATTGCCGAAATCATGGAAAATGTCTCTTCTTATACCTCTTCCATTGCCAGTGCCGTAAGCCAGCAAGGGGCTGCAACCAACGAGATTGCTCGCTCTGTTCAAACTGCATCGGAGGGCACGCAGACTGTTGCAACCAACATGAGTGAAGTTACCACAAAAGCAGGTGAGACCACACATCGTGCGGACGACGTTTTGCATAGTTCGCGCAATGTTGCAGGGCAGGCTGGAGAGCTGAAACAGATGGTCGGCTCTTTCCTGCAAGATGTGCAGCGCTCATTCTAAAAACTAGAAAAGACAGAAAACTGTAGGAATGGGCCTGGGAAAGCACTCTTAGGCTCATTCCTTTATTGTTTTTTGGTCATAAATCTGCTTTGCCTGATATGGGTGCATAAAATAGAGCAGCTGTTGGCCTGTGATTTGGGCCGGTTGATGGAGTTTGAACATGGGCGTATTTGATTTTATTAAGTCTGTTGGTGAGAAAATCGGCATCACTTCTGAAGATGAGACTCCGGCAGCGGAAGATCTCAAGGCCGAAGTTGCAAAACATGGTCTGGAAGCCGAAAATCTGGAAATCGAAGTTGAAGGTGATACCGTCAAGGTGGCGGGTGCCACTGAGAGCAGTTCCTTGCGAGAAAAGATTGTTCTGGCACTGGGGAATACCCTTGGCATCTCCAAGGTTGAAGAGAATATTGAAGTCAAGACCGAAGAGCCGGAAGCAACCTTCTACACCGTCCAAAAAGGCGATACCCTCTGGGCAATTTCCTCCGAACATTATGGCAATGGCGCAAAATATGAAGGCATTTTCGAAGCCAACAAACCAATGTTGACCCATCCGGACAAAATCTATCCTGGTCAGGTTTTGCGTATTCCACCGCTTGACTAATAGCGGCCAAGACGCTTAACAGACATCGAGTAAATGGCGGGGCTTGGCTCCGCCTTTTATATTTGGACCGGGGAATAAGACGGGCAAGGATACGTAGATGACGTGGATGTTGCAAAGCCAATGGATTGAGAAGAGTACAAACACCGGTGCCATGAGACTTACCTTAAGTGGTGAGCCTGATAGTCAATTGGAAAGCACCGCACGATTGGCTTTTACATCCATTACCCGGATCCCACCAGAGACGGAGTTGGAAAATGGTTGCTTTGTTGCGCGCACTGCAAATTACCATGAAATAGGTCCTTTGACAGACTGCGAAGCAGGCGAGGATGGCGTGGTTTGGAGCGTGACCATTCCACGTCTGAGTCATAAACCTTCTCATTGCACGGATGGCCCCAGTTGCGCCTATCTCATTCATGATGATGGATCCATTGAACTTGTGACCTGTGAGCCTTTGCAGCCAGCAAAAGCAATTGAAGTTGCAAAGACCTGTGCAGATCAGGAACCTATTCGAATTTCAAAGATTTCACCTTTGGGTCTTTTGCCAGCGCCCGAAGTCGCACGGATCGAGGACTGGTTCGAGCAAGAGCCCAGGGGCTTTTTCTTGTCGGATACCGCTCTTTGTCGTCGTGCGAATGATCTGATTGAGCGTCTTTTTGCGTTGGAAAGTTCGCTATTTTCAGATCAACCAGCTCCTGATTTGCTCGAGGTCAATCTTGGTTATTATGAACAAGATGAAGAAGAGGAACTGAACTTTGTTTTCTCAAACGAAGAGGACGAAGAAGATCATCAGAAGGATACTTCCTTCCTTCTCGACTTCAGTGAAGATCATATCCTCATCACCACCAATGATGGTGAAGCTTGCCTTTATGCGCTGATCGCATTAGCCCAAATGGCGATAAGCGCAAGAGACAATGATCAATTTGCCTTTCCCAAAGTTGGTATGATCATTGATAGCCCCCGGTTTGCCTGGCGCGGAATGCATCTGGATGTCTCCCGGCAGGTCTATGACAAACAGGACATTCTGGATTTTCTGGATATTCTGGCTTGGAACCGCTTCAACCGTCTCCATCTGCATCTGACCGACGATGAGGGCTGGCGCTTGGAGAGCAAGGCCTATCCACGCCTGACGGAAATCGGTGCATGGCGCGGCCATGAGTTATCGCTCAAGCCTCAGCATGGTTCTGGGCCGGAGCGTCATGGCGGCTTCTTCACGCAGCAAGATATGCGAGAGATCATCGCCCGTGCGAGCGAGCTGGAAATCGTCGTGGTGCCGGAGATCGATATTCCCGGACATTGCCATGCAGCTCTGATGGCACTGCCGGAACTGGTCGACCCCAGCGCCATGCAGGGAGGTGCATCAGTTCAGGGTTACGTCAACAATGCGCTCAATCCGGGTCTTGCGGCAACTTGGAAGTTTCTTGATACAATCTTTGAAGAATTGGTCGAGTTGTTTCCCTCCAAATGGATTCATGTTGGAGGCGATGAAGTTGCCGAACAGGCTTGGAATGGATCTGGCGCAGCAATGAGTTGGGCCAAGGCCAAAAGCCTGCTTGATGAAGACGGGAACCCTGACAGCAAAAAAATGCAAGCAGTTATCATGCGTTATATCGAAAAGCTGTTGGCCAAACATGAGAAAACTGCCATTGGCTGGGAAGAAGCTGCAAAGGAGCAGGGTCTTAGCCCGGAAAAAAGCCCTATCATGGCTTGGTTGAAAGCCGAGAATGGTGTGGATCTTGCCACACAAGACTATGATGTCATTCTATGTCCGGGCGAAGCCTATTATCTGGACATGGCACAATCCGATAATTGGGACGAGCCCGGTCTTAGCTGGGCGGGAATATCATCGGCAAAGCAAACTTATGAGTTTGAGCCAGATGCCGGTGAAATGCCTAAAGGCAAGTTGCTCGGTATTCAGGGTTGCATCTGGAGCGAAAATCTGACCAGCCGTGCTCGCTTCAATCATATGGTTTTCCCACGCCTCTCTGCGATTGCGGAAAGCGCTTGGTCTGATCCGGAAAAAAAAGATTGGTCAAGCTTCAAGGCCCGTATGGATCTGATGCCAATTATGCCAGCCAAAGAGCATTGATGAATAGAGCAGACTACCATTCAGATAAAAAGAAAGGCGAGTCATTGGCTCGCCTTTCATATCCTGTCAGCATGAAAATCGGGATTAACGCGCGCGGTTGGCTTCATATTGACCAGCAGGGCGATAGCTCCACAGATACGACCCGACAACAGCTTCAACCGACTGGGCTTTTATCCCTAGGCCCTCAAAGGTTCGGCCGGCAGATTTTGCGGCATCGCTGACAACATTGTCAGTCTTCAGCAAAGTTACCTGATCGCAGGTCAGAACAGGTGATGGAAGCATCTCGGTCCACCATGCAAGAGCCTTGGCGATGCCAAATGGCATTGGCAACAGAAGACGTTTGCGTTGAGTCTCGGAAAGCATGATTTCGAGCAGTTCTTTGAAACTCTTCTCTTCCGGTCCACCAAGTTCATAGGTCTGACCGGCTTCCAGTTCACCATCAACGGCACGAGCAATCACTTCAGCTACGTCGCCAACAAAGGCCGGCTGGAATTTGGTCTCACCACCACCAATAAGTGGCAGGGCAGGAGAGAAGCGGCTCATCTCGGCAAATTTATTGAAGAAATCATCGTCGGGGCCGATCAAAAGAGAAGGACGAACAATCACAGCTTCAGGCACTGCAGCTTGCACGGCTTTCTCGCCTTCAGCTTTGGTGCGTGCATAGTCAGAGTCACTTTCCAGATCAGCACCGATAGCGGAGATCTGGACCAGATTCTTCAAGCCGGCTTTGGCAGTTGCCTTTGCAATGGCCTCAGCACCATCTTTATGAACAGACTCAAAGCTCTGCTTGGACGTCTCGTAAAGGATACCGACCAGATTGACGACGGTGTCAGCGCCTTCAATTGCGCGCTCAATGGACCAGTCATGGCGCAGATTTGCCTGAACAGGGAAGATCTGTCCGACGCCACCTTGCGGCTGCATGAAGCCAGCCAGTTCTGGACGACGTACGGCAATGCGTACACGATAGCCGCGTTTAGCAAGAGCGCGGACAACATGGCGTCCCAGAAAACCTGAGCCACCAAATACAGTTACAATCTTGGACGATTGATTTGCCATCATTGTTTTGGTCCCTTTGCGAACAAGCGCAGATGGTATTTTATCACAAGAGTCACAAATGGATGAAATACCTTTCTCTCTCCATAGTCCTTCCACAGCGCTGTGTGAAGGCCAGAATCGCAGACTTTCCCCATACTGCACCCTTGGGTGAGATTTTATCGTGTGAATTGTGCACATTTTTAAAATAGGCGCGTTGACATTGGACCAAGACCTCCTTAAAAACCGCCTCACACCTGAGTTGCCCAGGTGGCGGAACTGGTAGACGCGCTAGCTTCAGGTGCTAGTTTCTGTATGGAAGTGGAGGTTCGAGTCCTCTCCTGGGCACCAAAATCCCCGAGCAGAGTGAATCTGACGGGGTTTTTTATTGTCTGAATTTCTCTTTATTTTTCAAAGCTATTAATTGCGACCTCAATTAAAGCAGTCGAGGTCGCTGGGGCTTGGTTAGTCTCCGATCAGATTGATAGCGCGCTCTGAACTGATATTGTTTCCGCTCAGAATGGCCGCAACATTTTTCCCGTGGAACTGCTCCTGATTGTTCAGCAATGCCGCGACGCCGGCAGCGCCTCCGCCTTCGACGATGCACTTCTCGTTATGCAGAATATGGGCCATTGCTTCTACAATCTGCTCATCAGAGACCTGAATATGAGTATCGACCAGATCTCTACACATCGCAAATGTATAGCGATTGTTTGGTGGAATGGGCCCCGGCAAGGCATCAGCGATGGAAGGCTTTTCCTCTACGTTGACGATGTGGCCAGCCTTGATGCTCTCTAACATGGCAGCGCCATGGAGTGATGAAATTCCAATGACTTCGATCTCCGGTTTCAGGCTCTTGATGGCTTTGGCAACGCCGCTCATCAATCCGCCTCCGCTAAGCTGAACCAGAACGCAGTCCAGATCCGGTTGGGAAGCCAATATCTCCAATCCGATGGTGCCTTGCCCAGCGATGACTTCACGATCATCAAAAGGGGAGACAAATAGCAGGCCGTTACTTTCCGCAATGTGCCGTGCCTCGGCGTCTGCTTCATCCTGATTGCTTCCATGGACCACAACTTCCGCACCAAAGTCCCGAAGTCCCTGAACTTTCTCGGGCGGAACGATTTCAGTGACACACACAATCACCCGAACACCGAGTTCTTTTCCAATATAGGCAAGCGCCCGGCCATGATTGCCGCTGGAAACGGTAATGACACCACGATTGCGTTGTTCCTCAGGCAAACTCAGCAATTTGTTGGTTGCTCCGCGCAACTTGAATGCACCCGTTGAAGTCAGTGTCTCGTATTTCAAAAAAACCTTGGAATTCAGATGCCTACTTAAGCTGTGAGAGATTGCCAAGGGCGTGGGGGTAACATAGGGGCGAATGCGGTCCTGTGCGTGCTGAATATCAACCAAATCTACTGTCATGGAATTTTCCGGCTTGTCAGATCATATTTTGATGTATACTGTTTAGTCTAAATTAGACAAAATGTCTACGAAATAAAATTGAGATATTTCTCGCAACAAAGGGAATTGGGCCGCCATGCAAATCATCGGGAAGGAGCAGATCCTAGACCATGTCGATCTGCCAGCTGTTCTGAACGATATTGAAAATGGTTTTAAAGCATTTGCTTCAGGCAAGGCGCAGGTGGCTCCTGTAACCCATCTGGGCTTTGATACATCAAACGGTGAGTGTCACATTAAATGTGCGCATGTTGATGGAGATGAGGTCTTCACCGTCAAACTCGCAACTGGCTTCTATGACAATCCTGCCAAGGGCATGAGTTCATCAAATGGTTTCATGGCGGTGATTTCGGCCGAGCATGGAACGCCTCTGGCCATTCTGCAAGACGAGGGCGTTCTGACTGATCTCAGAACAGCACTTGCTGGCGTTTTGGCAACTCGCCTGGGTGCTCGTAGCTCGGCAAAGACTATCGGTATCTTGGGTAGCGGCATTCAGGGACATCTGCAGGCAAAACTGATCTGTGAGCTGCTTGGCTACAAATCTGTTGTCATTTGGGGCAGGGATGATGAGAAAACAGCCTCGCTGATAGAGGTCCTGCGCTCTGAATTGCCTGATGTTGATGTTGCACAAGCGGAGACGCCAAGCGAGCTCTGTGAAAAAGCGGATGTGATCGTAACGACCACACCGTCAAAAGCTCCACTGATCGAAGCGGAATGGGTGCGGCCTGGAACGCATATTGTCGCTGTTGGTGCTGATTCACCGGGAAAACAGGAAATCGATGAACAGCTCTTCGCAAGAGCTTCCCAAATCTTCGTGGATTCTCCGTCCCAATGTATCGAGCATGGTGAAACAACGAACGCGTTGCAAGCCAAGGTGATTGCAGAAAGTGATCTGACGCCACTTGGTGAAGCGCTTTTGAACGGAGCCAAGCCTCGCTCGGATGACGATATCACGATTGCCGATCTAACCGGAGTGGCAGTGCAGGATGCTGCGATTGCCAAGTCGGTTTGGCTGAACATGGAACAGCGATCCAAGTAACAGACACGATCGATCCTGAAGAGCCGGATATGGTATTCGATCATATCCGACGACTTCTGCGTCTATCGATAAGACAAAAATATCCATTTTGGATTTTCTGATCATGCCTGTCTTTGGGAGGAGATAGATTATGACCGCACCCATATCTCGGTTATCCGTGGAGAATCTTACAAAGTCATATGGTCAGCTTACCGTTCTCAAAGACATTTCCTTGAGTGCAGAACAGGGGCAGGTGATTTCAATCATTGGCTCTTCTGGATCGGGTAAAAGTACCTTTCTGCGTTGCTTGAATTTGCTTGAAGTACCCGAGAAGGGCGTGATGCACATCGATGGACAGAAGGTAGATTTTCAAACGAACCATGAAGGTCAACTGAAAGTCACCAAGGATGTTCAAAAGCTCCGTTCCGCACTGCCGATGGTCTTTCAGGGCTTCAATCTCTGGCAACATCTCACCGTTCTCGAAAATGTAGCAATCGCTCCGATCCATGTTTTGGGGCGCAATAAGCAGGCCGCAAATGAGCGGGCGGAAGAGCTGCTGATGCGTGTCGGTTTGGGGGAGCGAATGCATTACTACCCGCATCAACTTTCCGGTGGTCAGCAGCAGCGTGCCGCAATTGCGCGCGCCTTGGCTATGGATCCATCTCTTTTGCTTTTTGATGAGCCGACCTCTGCGCTGGACCCCGAACTGGTCGGCGAAGTGCTGCAGGTGATCGAGGAACTGGCAGATCAGGGTAATACCATGATTTTGGTGACCCATGAGATGGGCTTTGCGCGCCGGGTTTCCAATCGTGTGATTTTTCTCGATCAAGGCCGGATCGCTGAGGATGGCGAGCCGGAAGAAGTCTTTGGGTCGCCAAAAACAGAGCGAGCAGCTCAGTTTCTGGCGTCAGTCATTTAACAAGGAGGAATGTTCAAATGAAGAAAGTCGTTCTAGCTGCTGCACTGTCGGCATTCGTCAGCCTGCCAGCGGCGGCTGAATCCATCAGAATTGCCACCAGTGCAGATTACCCGCCCTGGGAGTCAGTAGACACCAACGGCAACATGATTGGCTTTGATATCGATGTAGGCAATGCCGCATGCGAGAAAGCCAAAGTAAAGTGTGAATGGACCAATCAGGCCTATGATGGTTTGTTGGCGGCTTTGGTTGCCGGCCAATATGATATGATTGTATCGGCTATCTCCATCACTGAGAAGCGCAAGAAAAGCATCGACTTCTCAAATGCCTATGCGCAGGCCCCTGCAGCATTTGCGACATCCGGAGACAAGTTCTCTTCTATCAAGGATCAGGCAAAACTCAAGGCAGAACTGGACAAGAAAGCCGTTGGGGTTCAGGGGGCCTCGATTTTTGAATCTGTCGTTGCCGAGAATTTCCCTGGTGTGAACGTCAAAATCTACCAGCAGGCTGACCAGATCATCGCTGATTTGAAATTTGGCCGTATCGATGCAGCTCTTATGGAAGTGGCGTCTTGGGAGGAATTTTCCAAGGCCAATCCTGATGCAAAACTGAATATGTTTGGCCCGACCCTGACCTATGCTGACTATCCTCAAATGGGTGAAGGCATCGGCTTCGGGATTGGCAAAGGCAATGCTGAACTGAAGGCCAAAATGGATGCAGCGATCGCAGAACTTATGAAAGACGGCACAATCGAAAAGCTGTCCAAGAAGTGGTTCGGCTATTCCGTTGCTCCCTAAAGTCCAAACAGAAGCGCCCATCTAACCCATTTATTTGGGCGCTTCTGGCTCTTCTCATGATCGGCGGCCTGGGCCATCGATCCAACCACAGCAAGATGTGATCAATATGCTAGAATTGTTTTCCTACGGACAATCAGGCTGGGGCGATGAATTATTGCAAGGTTTGGGGACCACCCTTGCCCTGGCAATCATAGCATTTGCCGGTGGCTGCATTGCTGGATTGCTGCTGATGATCCTGCGACGACAGGGGCGGGTTTCGCGCTGGCTGGTGGTCACCTATACAATGATCTTTCGTGGTGTACCCGAGCTTCTTGTCCTGTATCTGTTTTTCTTTGGATCCGGTGCTGTGGTTCGCTCGGTGGCGCAAAGTTTTGGATATACGGAGCGGATAAATCTTAGTGGTTTTGCTCTTGGTGCCTTTGCTTTGATGGTCATTGTGACTGCCTATACATCTGAAGCCTTTCGCGGAGCGGCCAAGTCCATTCCCAAAGGGCAGATCGAAGCGGCCCATGCCTATGGATTTTCAAACCCGCAGGCTTTCGTGCTGATCGAGTTGCCACAGCTGTTGAGAGTTTCTCTGCCAGCACTCGGCAATATCTGGCTGGTAACGTTGAAAGATACGGCGCTTGTATCTTTGACCGCCGTTGCCGAATTGATGCGTCAGGCAACCGTCGCAGCAGGATCGACCCACAAGCCATTTACATTTTATGCAGTTGCTGCGCTGCTCTACCTTCTGATTTCGTTTGGTTCAGAGCGCTTGTTCGGTCGCGCAGAAAACAAATTCGCATTGAAGGCAGGTTAGCATGAATTGGTCTTTGCTTTTTTCATTCTTCGCTGACCTTGCAGAAGGGATACCGGTCACACTGGCCATCCTTGCAAGCGCTCTCAGTATTGGTTTTGTTCTCGGCTTGCTGTTGTGCATTGTCCGTTTGCGCCGCATTTCGATTGTGTCGAAACTTGCAGATTTCTATGTGCTGTTTTTCCGCGGCACGCCGCTATTGGTCCAGTTGTTCGCGATCTATTATGGCTTGGGAGAGTTCGAGTTCATTCGAAACAGCTTCGCCTGGCCCTTCTTGCGCGAAGCATGGTTCTGCGCCGTTCTTGCTCTTGGTCTGAACTCTGCCGCCTTTACATCAGAAATCATGCGCGGTGGTGTCCTAGGGGTAGAGAAAGGGCAGCTGGAGGCCGCTGCTGCCTATGGCTTCTCCAATTTCCAAACGGGACGTTTGATCCTGATGCCGCAGGCTGCACGGATCGCGTTGCCTGCCTATAGCAACGAAATCATTCTGATGTTGAAGGGCACATCTCTGGCAAGCACCATCTCCATCATGGATCTGACCGGAATTGCCAGAAAGCTCTCCTCAGAGCATTTTGCACCTTTTGAAGCTTTCATTGCCGCTGGCGCAATCTATCTGGCCATGGTTCTGTTACTAACGGCTGCCTTTTCGACACTAGAAAAAAGATATGCCTGATTGAAAGAGAGGAAACCTCATGTTTCACCCATTCCATGTTGAGCAGTTCCTGTCGGAATTGGAACACGGTGTCGTTTATAATTATTCGGAAAGTGGTGTTCATCCGATGAAGGTTGACGAGCTGGTCAAATTGACCGGCCTCAATCCGGATGTAATCTGGCAAACGGTTCTGGATTATCCGCAGGTGAATGGTTCTACCCTGCTGCGTGAACATATCTCAAAGATGTATCCGGGCACCGATGCAGACAATATTCTGGTGACCGCAGGGGCGTCAGAGGCCAATACCCTGGTCGCCAACACTCTGCTGGAACCGGGTGATAACATGGTTGCATTCCGCCCTATCTATGAGCAATTGACCGGCGATGTGCGCAACCGTGGCATCGAAGTACGCTATGTGGACATGGATCCGCTGAATGATTGGAAAATCGATCCGCAAGCCGTCATGGATGCAGTGGATGAGAACACCAAAGTCATCCATATCATCAATCCCAACAATCCAACTGGTCGTGTTGTCAGTCAGGAAGAGCGTGATGGCATCATTGCTGCCGCAGCCAAAGTTGGGGCATGGGTTGTCGCTGATGAAGTCTATATCGGCACTGAACGTGATACCGATGAAGTGACCAAAAGCTTCTGGGGTGACTATGACAAGGTCGTTGTTCTGAACTCCATGAGTAAGGCCTATGGCCTTCCCGGCCTGCGCCTTGGCTGGATGGTCGCTCCAAAAGACACCATCACGGCGAGCTGGCGTCGTCATGAATATGCAACAGTGGCCGCGACAACATTGTCCATGCGCCTTGCAGAGGCTGCGCTTGCAGAACCGGCTCGTGGTCTGCTGGTCGAACGGGCGCGGCGTCTGATCCGTACAGGCTTTGAGACACTCACTGAGGCATTGCAGGTTCATCCTGGTGTCTTCACTGTCTCGCCGCCACAAGCATCGGCGATGTCTTTCATCAGGTTTGATCTGCCAATTGACTCAGAGACCCTCTGCCGCCGTTTGCATGCGGAAGAAGATGTACTGGTCATTCCTGGTAGTCGGTTCCATGTCGAGAATCACTTCCGGTTCAGTTCCGCATTGCCGGAAGCGCATCTGCGAGAAGGCCTTGGGCGTTTGAACAAGGTCGTGGGTAGCATTTTAGAACAATAAAACCAGCTTCCCTCAACAGGCATAAGAAGCAAGAGTTTAAGTAAGCAGCCAGCTCGCGCTTTTTATGCCTGTCTTTTTATTCATAAGTCAGGAAGACACAATGCTCTCTACAGCTCTTGATCTGGACGCTGAAGGATTTCATGCAGGCTATATTGATGTGCCAGCATCTCTCAATCATAGCGCTTGGGCCAATCTAAGGGTTCCTCTGTTTTCCATCAAACGAGGAGAAGGCCCCCGTTGCCTTCTTCTTGGGGGCTGTCACGGAGATGAATATGAAGGGCCTATCGCCCTGTCTCATCTGGTGCATGGAGAGCTTAAGTTGGAGGATGTTCAAGGACAGATCATTGTCATGCCAGCCTTCAATACTGCAGCTGTTCAGAATGGCAGTCGGCTCTCTCCACTTGACGATGGCAACATGAACCGGGCTTTTCCGGGAAATCCACGCGGGACAATCACGGAGAGGATTGCTGACTTTGTCACACGTGAATTGATCCCGCGTAGTGATGTTGTGGTTGATCTGCATTCCGGCGGGCGCTCACTGATGTTCTTGCCCTGCACCTTTGTGCCAGTACAGAAAACGGAAGCGGCAACTCAAGCTATTCAGGATCTGGCTAATGCATTTGATGCGCCATTGTCCGTCACCATTCGTGAACCCTCAGCAGCAGAGATGATTGACACCGAAGTCGAGCGGCAAGGCAAACGAATATTGGCAACCGAGCTGGGTGGCTCTGCATTGGCTACTGCCAACACGATTTCGATCACAAAGCGCGGGATAAAAGGTGTTCTGTCTTCGATGGGCATATTGAAGGAACAAGCCGCGATACCGGCAACCTCAAAAGAGAAGATGACCCTGCTGGTGGATGGTTTGCACCATTACACATATTCAGATGATGCAGGCATCTATGAGATGCTATTTGAGCCAGGTAGCAAAGTGAAGCAAGGGCAGGTGATCGGTTATCTGCATTTCGCAGATCGTGTTGATCGCCCACCGCAGTCGGTTCTGGCTAATACCAGCGGAGTTCTCTTTTGTACTGCCGGGCAGGGGCTGGTTCAGCGTGGAGATGTTCTAGCCGTTGTTGGGCATATTGAATAATCCTTGAAAAGCTGCCAATAGAAGAGAACTGCTATTGATAAGCATTTATGCAAACGTCGGCATTCAACTCAGGCCCTTGAAAAAGTGGAAATCAATCGAATGATCAAGACAGAAGAGACTTCTGCAAATCAAGTGGTCGAGAATGTAGCCGTCCCGATCGCAGAAGCCTTGTCCAAATTGCTGGGCTCCAATGTCGAGATTGTTGTCCACTCCCTGATCACAGAGACTGTGGTGCATATTTGTAATCCATTTTCCAAACGTGAGATTGGGGATCCGTCCTTCTTGTCGGAAATAGATTTTCGCAAGGATAAGAATGAGACAGTCATCGGCCCATTTGAGAGGGTCAACTGGGACGGGCGAGTCATTCGCTCAATCTCAGCCGTTTTGCGTGATGATGATGGGACAGCAGTGGCGCTGGCATGTTTCAATTATGATATTTCGGAAATCATGGCTGCCCAAAATGCCATCACTGCCCTGATCGGGACGCCGGTCACGTCAAAAGGGTCTGAAGCTTTGTTCAAGAATGACTGGCATGAGAAAATGAACCACTACATCGTGGATTGGTGCCGGGATCGAAACAAATCCGTCGAAGCTTTGGATCGCAAGGATCGCAAGATGCTACTCGAAGCCTTGTTGGATACGGAAGCTTTGCGTGAGAAACATGCTGCATCCTATATTGCTCGGGTTCTGAATGTGAGCAGAGCGACGATCTATAATGACCTGAAAGCGATCCGAACCTAAAACTGCTTTATAATTGATAGGAAAGGGTTTGATTGGCGATCTCAATGACAGCCAAGTACTCAAGGATTCTGGGTTCAATGTATAGGTTAATACTTATATTTCATCCGTTTGAGTTATTCACAGTGCCTGTTGAGTAATTATCAGATCTTCCCCTAGGACATCCTACATCTGTACTAGTTGAGATCAAGAAATTTGCGTTGGATCAACTCGACTTGATGTCAGAAAGACATATCTCAGGGAATATCCGAAATTAAGCAAATTTAGATGTACTAGTCCAATTGACCTTGAGCGCCTCATCTCTTTTCACTGTGCTCACGAAAAGGGAATAACGAGGTAAAACTCATGGTTTGGGATATGCGCTCTGGGATCAGAAAGCCAATATTGGCAGGTCTGGTGACAGTATTTTGTATGGGAGTGGCTCTGCCTGCGGGATATTCGCAAGAGGTGGATGAGCAGAGCATGCTCTCGAATGTACCGGATTGGTTAACCAGAACGGACATATCGGTCTTCGCGAATGAAGACCGGGTCAATATATCGCTGGAAACTCTTCAGCCGCTACTCTCCATGGAACAAGGTGGAATCTTCTTTCAAGGTAGGGCAACAGGTGGCACTGAATGGGATGGTGACAATTCCGATAATTGGACGCTGAATGCTGGTATTGGTGCACGCCATTTCTTTGGTGACAATCTGATCCTCGGTGTAAATGCCTTCTATGATCACGCAACTGAATATCACCATAATCGTGTTGGTGCCGGGTTTGAGGTCATCAGTTCCAATCTGACCGCTCGCGTCAATGGTTACGAAGCACTGTCCGATTGGAAGCATGTATCAACCGTTGGAAATATCACTACTCAGGAACGTGCCCTCAGTGGAATTGATGGTGAGATCGAAGCAGTCGTGCCTTACATGCCCTGGCTTAGAGCTGCGGTGGGTGGATATCATTGGCAAGCGAAGGCCAATGACGATATTACCGGTCTCAAAACTTCCCTTCGTGGTGATCTGACCCGATATGCGAAGCTGGAAGTTGGCGGGTCCTTTGATAATTATGATGAGAAAGCTTGGGCTCGCCTGACAATCTCGTTGGGTGAGCGTAAAGAAACCCAGTTCACTGCTGCCGATGATTTCATTTCAAACGCCCCCCTGCCCAAGCGTGATTTGTCAGCACAGCTTTGGCAGAAAGTTTTACGGACAAATGAAATCGTAACCGAGCGTCGTACGATAAATGCTTCAACTGGCACGGTCTCTGGTGCCGGTGTTTATATAAGCGGTGAGTAAGGACTTAAGGCATGCATATCAAAATTCCAGCAGAAAAGATTGCTTATCATTTCGTCGCCATAATCGCATTGATGCTTGCCAGCATGAGCTATGCATCTGCTCAGGTGCAGGCAACGCCTATGCAATATGATGTGGAAGTTCAGTCCATATTGCTTTGCACAGATGCAAACTGCGGTACCTCGACAACTCTGTCCAATACCACTGCGACCTTTGCATTGGCGTCCGGTGGAGGACCACTCGCAACACAGCAACCCTATACGATCAATAGGATTGTGCAGGCCACGGGCAATTATACTCATATGCGTCTGACTGTTACCAATTCGATCAAGGTAACCGGTAGCGTAACAAATGTTGCCAACCCTGCGGGCGGTACCATGACTTGCAACACTGTGGCCGGGGGTGTGATTGACCTGGGTGCGGGCGATAATGGACAAAGCCATGCCACACCAGGAGCTCTGGGTATCATGAACTATGTTGTAAGCCGTGTTCCGCCAGCCTTTGTGGTACCTGCCAACTTGACTATAAATGTTCAACCAGCGACGCTTACCTTGACCTACCAGCTACCTTTTTCTCTCAATGCCACCGCTGGTGATGTCATCCCGGAGGTAGATATCAAGTTCAAGGTAACGGATAGCCTTAATGCACTTGGAGTTGGTGCTTCAACTTGTGGGCTGTATATTTCTCCACCCACGTTACGGATTACACCGAAGGCATAAATCCACTCTGGTGGTTGGGCGGAATTCTTTTCCAGATAAAGGTCGAGCAGGGTGTAAGCTGACGAGGCTTCACCCTGTTTCTATTTTCTCAAGCTATACCAAAACAGGTGACAGGAAAAGTTCCCATCACCTGCAATAGGTTATGAAATAATTGAAAAATTCAGGGTCATTGGAAAAATCCAGTGCACCGAATGCCCGTCTCTAGGAAACATGCTGGTCCAAAATTGCACAACTCCCATTTGGGGGTAACGCGTGGTTCAGCCATTGAAAATATTACCCAGAGTTGTTTGTGCGGCAATTAGCACTCTGATCACGAATTTTTGAAATGTAAACGGTTGCATGGAATGGATTGAGAGATTTCAATTGAGTTTGCCGAATAAGATTGCGCCGGAGAGCTGGATTGGATCTGATTCAAGCAAACATTGACAAGACGATTGAAACCATCTCGGAAATCATCTCGCTTGCGCCATTGGGGCTGGCTGATTGGTCGGACATTACCGTGGCCATGACGGATTTGTTCCCTGGCTCTTTCTCGGGGTTGATCAATTACGATGTCGTCAATAACACCATGCCATTTCTGCAAGTCGACGGTGTCGAGCAATCATTCTTGCGCTCCTATATCGACTATTATCATACCATCAATCCCTATGAGAAATATTGGCGAGGTCATGAAGATGGTCAGGTTTGGATCTCGGACTATGTGTTGCCAATCTCACAGCTGAAAAATGATGAATTTTACAATGACTGGATGGCAAAGTTGGGAGAGTTCGACTCTGCCATTGGAGTGAAGTTGAACCCGACCGCAGAGAACGAGGTGCGTTTCAATCTTCAGTTCGCCACAAGGGATTTTGCAGACTATGAAGCCCCCGCCATGTATATCATGCACAAGGTTCGTGCCCCACTTTATCGTGCCATAACGCTGGCACAACAATTGACGGAAAACCAAAGCGAGTTGGTGGGGGCCTCTGCGCTGATTGATCGCAAGGACAAGGCAGCTTTCATTGTCGATGTCTCAGCTTGTCTCAGGAACTGCAACTCGATTTTTGAGGAATATCTGGAGACGCACATGCTTTTCAGGCATGAGCATGGTCAATTGTCGTTGATGAATTATCGTTATGATGACAGGTTCAAACAGCTTGTTCGCCAAATGGCACTTTTTGCCAGCGCACAAACATCCAAAATGGTTGTGCGTGATGATCAGGGGGATTGGGTATTGTCCTGCTCTCGTCTTCCCAGTTCGTTGAATACAGCCCCTTTGATTCCGCAACAATTGGTTCTGGTAACGGTAAGTCGCCTTGGACAGACACAAAATATTCTGGAACTGACGGAATTCTCATCCGCATTTCATCTGACCAAAGCCGAGGAGAGGCTTTGTCAAATGTTGTTGGCCGGTCACTCTTTGTCTGAAGCTGCCAGATGTTGCGCGATTACCTACGAGACTGCACGATCACGGATCAAGGATATTTTTTCCAAGACCCGAACATCCAGGCAGGCTGATCTGATGTTGTTGTTGGAACAATATCGCTCAGGGTAAGCCTTAACCCGAGGTGCGGACCACCAGTTTACCTGGAACCCGGATCACATCCTCCCCTGGCGGAATATCATCGAGCAAATTTAGCAGGTGATGGACCATTTCTTCCAATGGCTGATGATAGGAAGTCAGGTCATAGGCCGGGGTGGCGCAAAGGTCGATATTGTCAAACCCGATGACAGCAATGTCGTCAGGTACGGACAGGCCGCGATCGTAGCGAATGGCATCAATGGCTCCGAGCGCCATGACATCGTTCTCGCACAGCATCAGATCAGGATAGTGATCTGCTTCCAGGCCATCGAGATAGCTATGGACAGCATCTCGCGCCAGTTCACGATTATATGTCGGGATCGAGAAAATATCCGGCTCTGGTTTACCGAGGCGCTTTAGCTCTCGCACAAAGGTACGCTTTCGGAGCAAGCTGGTAGAGTGAGTGATCGGGCCAGCAAGAAAAGCGGTTTTTTCGAAGCCACGCTCAAGGGCATGTTCGACAATCTCTCTAATTGCTCTTGCGTTATCACAGCTGATTGAGATGGTTCGTTCATGGCTGCTTTCCCGTGCAAAAACGATCATCTTTTTCATGCGTTGTGCGCCCAATGCTGTCGACAACAACTCATCACTGAACCCTGTGCCCATAAGAATGGCTGCATCCACGCGTCGCTGAGAAGCATTGAGAAGTGCATCGGTCGGGCTATGAAATTCACCGATATTGATCACAAGGGCCGCAAGGCCTTTTTGCTGCAGAGCATCAGTAAGATGCTTAAGGAGAGGTAGTTTATAGGGATTATCGAAATCATCAATCAGAAGTGCGACGAGGTTGGTTTTATTGGTCGCGAGACTGGATGCAAGCAAATCGGGTGCATAGCCAAGATCCTTGGCAGCATTCAGAACTTTTTCGAGGTTCTTTTGAGAGATAGAGGCATCGCGTTTGAACGCACGAGCAACGGTCCAGCGGGAAACCCCGGCCAGGTTCGCTACATCTTGTGCAGTTGCATTTCTGGCAGCCTGCATGACATTGGCTGCGGTATCAACGGACACTGCTTTTGATTGCTTTTCGTCTTTTACATCTGATTCCAAAGCGTTTTTTCTATCCGTTTGGTTCACACGTTTATCACCCATGCTTGTTCATTATCCATAGGCCACAAGGAATTCAAGGATAATCGAATATACATTTTTTTGCTCCCGCGTGCAAAAATTCTTGCACGCGGGAGCAAAGCTGTGTATTCCAGTATGAATAAGGGCGAATACGGAGATCTGGACATACATGGATCTTGTGTTGTTGGACAGGCTCATTATCGAGCGGACGTTAAAAGATCAGGTCATCAGGGAAGACATCAATGCGCAAGATAGGCTGTTGCACATGGATCTTTGGGGAAGCGTCATTGGTCAGCAGTGCAGGAATGGTCAAAAAGGCTGGCCTTGATGGAGTCGAGCTGTTTGGCGATTGGCAAAATATCGAGGCAGGTGAAGCAAAGGAGATTCTGGATGACCAGGGTCTGCAGGTTTTTTCGCTTACGCCTGCCGATGCTGATATTTCGCATCCAGATGCGGCGAAACGTCAGATGGCACTCGATTATTACAAAGGCCTTATGGACTTTGCGGCAGAGTTCGGTGCGCCACTTGTCTCTTGCCATGGGCAGGTGACACGTATCGCGCCAATCTCTTCTCAGGAAGAAGAGGATGCTTTGCTGGTGGATGTCACTCGTAAGATTTGTGAGATGGCCAAGGCCAATGATCTGAAGGTCGTTTTCGAAATTCTCAATCGTTATGAGACCCATCAGATCCGTACGGTCAAGGAAGGTTTGGCATTGCTGGATGAGGTTGGCGCATCCAATCTGTCTTTGTTGCCTGATGCCTATCACATGAATATCGAAGAAGAAGATCCAGCTCATGCCTTGAAATTGGCCGGTGACACATTGGGTCTCTATCACGCTGCCGATTCCAATCGCTGTGGTGTCGGCCAGGGCAATATCGAATTTGCCGCGCAAATCAATGCTCTCAATGAGATTGAGTATGCCGGCCCCATCATTCTGGAAGTGAATGCTCCGGGCCCCAATCCCTTTACCCCAAACAAGGGAGAGGGGTTCCAGAGCATTGTTGCGAACCAGTTGGCGCAGAGTGTTCAAGCTTTGCGTGCCTTGGGAGCCTAGCTCTCAAGGGTCTTGTTTGATCTTGGTGGTGCTTGCATCAGGCAGGATCACATCGGGTGGGTGGAGCTGCCCGGAAATTGAAGTAAACCAAAACCAACGTTCCTTGGGAGGAAAAATGAAAAAGCTATTGAAATCCGCTGTAGTTGCCGCATCACTTGCAATCGCAGCACCGGCTCTGGCTGCTGATATCATCGTGGTTTCTCATGGTCAGGCAAACGACCCATTCTGGTCTGTGGTGAAAAATGGTGTCGAGCGTGCCGCAAAGGATACCGGTGCCAAAGTCAGCTATCGTGCTCCTGAAACCTTCGACATGGTTGCAATGAGCCAGCTGATTGATGCAGCAGTGAATCAGGAGCCGGATGGGCTGGTTGTCTCCATCCCCGATGGCGATGCGCTTGGCCCATCCATCCAGCGTGCGGTGGAAGCTGGCATTCCTGTGATTTCCATGAATTCGGGTTCTGATGTCTCCAAGGGCCTTGGTGCTCTTCTGCATGTTGGCCAGGAAGAATTCGATGCAGGTAAAAAAGCTGGCGAGAAACTTGCCTCAATGGGCGGCAAGAGTGGACTTTGTGTGAACCACGAAGTTGGCAACGTTGCCCTTGATCAACGTTGTGCAGGATTTGCAGAAGGTTTTGGTGGCAAAACCAAAGTTCTGCCAACCACGAACGATCCTGCTGAGATTGAAGCCAAGGTCAAAGCGGCACTGGAATCTGATGGATCAATCGATACCGTCATGGCGCTTGGCGCAGGGACCGCAGGGGAGCCCACGGTTGCAGCTGTGAAAGCGATTGGACGCTCTGGTGAGGTAAAAGTAGCCTCATTTGATCTGTCCGCCAATTTCCTGGAGTCTGTCATGGCTGGTGATGCTGCATTTGCAATCGATCAACAGCAGTTTCTGCAGGGCTATTTGCCTGTAGCATTTTTGGCGATGCACGCAGAGTTTGGTCTGATGCCAGGTGGTAATGTTGCTTCTGGTCCAAACCTGATCACCAAAGACAAAGCCGGTCAGGTGGTGGAGTTGTCTGCCAACGGCATTCGCTAATCGCGCGAATGAATGTGTAACAACAAGCAGGGCGGTGTTAGCTGTCCTGCTCTTGAATGGATGATCAGTTGCGACAGGACGCGCTGATCGGGCTGGAGAGACAAGTAAGTCACTCGCCCTTATGTCCCACAGTCCGAAAAAATGGGAGACGCCGAATGTCAACGATAGAGCCCGTAAAGGTTGACGAACGGATCAAACAGGAATCCTGGATGGCCCAGTTGATGAAGCGCCCGGAATTGGGGGCAATCGCCGGAGTTGTTCTGGTTACAATCTTTTTCCTTCTTACGGCCGATGATGCCATGTTCACCCTGCAAGGCTTCATGAATTTCATGACACCTGCAGCGCAGTTGGGGATTCTGGCGATCGGTGCATCCTTGCTGATGATCGGTGGCGAGTTTGACCTCTCATTGGGGTCCATGGTCGCTTTTGCCGGTCTGTTCTTTGCCGCTTGTGTGGTGAATTTTGGAACACCATTGTTCATCGCTATTCCCGCCACACTGGCCTTTGCCGGTATGGTTGGTGCTATCAATGGGCAAATTGTCCTTCGTACAGGATTGCCCTCCTTCATTGTAACCCTGGCATTCCTGTTCATTCTTCGTGGTCTGTCCCTCGTCGGCTTGAAATGGGCAACCGGTGGTTCCACCCAGCTGCGTGGTGTGCGTCAGGCTGTTGAAAATGATCCGCTGGCCGGTTTCTTCTCCGGTGATGCTTTCACCAGCCTGTTTGTCAAGTTGGCAGAGATGGGCTGGATTGACACGTTCAAAAACGGCACGCCAAAGGTCAAAGGTGTACCGGTGGAGATTTTGTGGTTTGTCGCCCTTGCATTGCTGGCAACCTATATCCTGCTTCGTACTCCGGCAGGTAACTGGATCTTTGCATCCGGTGGTGATGCCAATGCTGCATCCAACTCGGGGGTACCTGTTCGCAAGGTCAAGATCTCTCTCTTCATGGTTACCGCCTGTTGCGCGGCGTTACTTGCCGTCATTCAGGTGATCGATGCGGGTTCGACCGATGCTCGTCGTGGTTTTCAGAAGGAATTTGAGGCCATTATCGCGGCAGTGATCGGCGGTTGTCTGTTGACCGGCGGCTACGGCTCCGCAATTGGAGCGTTCTTCGGTGCGACCATCTTCGGAATGGTCGTGATTGGCTTGACCTATACCAACTTTGATCAGGATTGGTTCCAGGTCTTCCTTGGCGGCATGCTGCTGCTGGCTGTGTTGTTCAACAACATGATCCGTAAACGTGTAACCGGGGAGCGCTGATCATGACCAAACCAATCGTTCATATGGACAAGATCGAAAAGCATTTTGGCAATGTCATCGCTCTGGCAGGTGTCAGCTTTGATGTCACTCCTGGAGAATGTCATTGTCTGCTTGGCGACAATGGTGCGGGTAAGTCGACCTTCATCAAGACCATGTCCGGTGTGCACAAGCCGACGGCGGGAGAGATCCTGTTTGAGGGAAACCACATGGATTTTGATAGCCCGCGAGATGCCATGGAAGCAGGCATTGCAACGGTGTATCAGGATTTGGCAATGATCCCGCTGATGTCGGTGACGCGTAACTTCTTCATGGGGCGTGAACCAACCAAAGGTCGTGGCATTCTAAAGCGTTTTGATACTGAGACTGCCAATGAGATCTGCATGGAGGAAATGCGCAAGATGGGTATCAATCTGCGCGGGCCGGATCAGGCTGTGGGAACATTATCTGGTGGTGAGCGTCAGACCGTGGCCATCGCCCGCGCGGTTCACTTCGGTGCCAAAGTATTGATTCTTGATGAGCCGACCTCTGCACTTGGCGTGCGCCAGACCTCCAATGTCCTGGCGACCATCGATCGGGTCCGCAATCAGGGCATTGGTGTGGTTTTCATCACTCATAACGTTCGTCATTCTCTGGCTGTGGGTGATCGTTTTACAGTGTTGAACAGGGGCAAGACCCTTGGCACGGCCAAGAAAGGCGATATCACTCCTGATGAGCTGCAAGATCTGATGGCGGGTGGCCAGGAGTTGGCTGAACTGGAATCTTCATTGGGTGGCACGATTTGATCTGACATCCATCTCATCCTGTGGTCGGGCCGACATGCTTTGTTTGCGTTGGCCCGACAGAATACTTCCCTAATACAAGAAGGACGGTCTTGCATGACAACTATTCGATTGACGGCAGCGCAGGCCTTGGTTCGTTATCTGGAAAATCAGATGAATGCGGATGGTGAACGTTTCATCGAAGGTGTATGGGCCATATTTGGTCACGGCAATGTGGCAGGGATCGGGGAAGCCTTGCATGCAGCAAAAGATCACTTGCCGACTTATCGCGGCCACAACGAGCAAACCATGGCACATGCCGCAATTGCCTATGCTAAGCAATCAAAACGCAAGCGTGCGATGGCAGTGACATCTTCAATCGGTCCAGGTGCCACCAATATGGTAACGGCTGCAGCTCTTGCTCATGTCAATCGTCTTCCGGTTCTTCTGATCCCGGGTGATGTGTTTGCCAATCGAGGGCCGGATCCGGTTTTGCAGCAGATCGAGGTCTTTGGTGATGGTACAATTTCTGCCAATGATTGTTTCAAGCCAGTCAGCAGCTATTTTGACCGTATTTCCCGCCCAGAACATTTGCTAACGGCTCTGCCACGTGCATTCCGTACCATGACGGATCCTGCTGAATGTGGTCCCGTGACCCTTGCATTCTGTCAGGATGTTCAAGCGGAGGCCTACGATTATCCGCTTAGTTTCTTCGAACCAAAGAAATGGACTACCCGCCGCCCGGCACCGGATGCCGGCGAGTTGGCCGATGCGATTGCTGCCATTTCCGCAGCCCAGAATCCGGTTATCGTTGCTGGTGGCGGTGTTCATTATTCCGACGCCTGTGAAGAGCTGAAAGCCTTTGCACATCGCTTCAATATTCCGGTTGTCGAAACTCAGGCAGGCAAATCGGCTCTTCCTTGGAACGATGCAATGGCCTTTGGCCCGGTTGGTGTTACCGGATCTGCCTCTGCCAACCAGATCTGTGAAGAAGCCGATCTTGTTATTGGTCTCGGTACCCGCTTTCAGGATTTCACCACAGGGTCTTGGGCTCTCTTCTCCAAGATGCAGAAAATCCTGGCGATCAATGTGCAGGCTTATGACAGCCATAAGCATAATGCCCAGTCTCTGGTTGCTGATGCGAAAGTCGCTCTGGCAGCTCTGTGTGATGGATTGACTGATTATAAAGCATCCGAGCGTAGCCAGCAGATCCGTACCGACTGGTATGCATCTGTAGATGCAGTGACCAAAGCACCGGATGGCAGTAATGACGTTCCGACCGACATGCAGGTGATCGGTGCTGTCCAGCGTGCAGCTGATGAGACTTCGGTCGTTATGTGTGCTGCTGGTACAATGCCAGGCGAGTTGCATAAGCTTTGGAAGTCCTACAATCCTGGCTCCTATCACATGGAATATGGTTTTTCCTGTATGGGCTATGAGATTGCAGGGGCCATGGGCATCAAGATGGCCCAGCCAGAGCGGGATGTGATCTGCTTTACCGGTGACGGAACCTACATGATGGCCAACTCCGAGCTGGCAACGGCTGTCATGATGGGCATCAATTTCACCATCGTTGTAACCGACAACCGTGGCTATGGTTGTATCAACCGCCTGCAAATGGGTTGTGGTGGAGCAGAGTTCAACAATTTGCTGGATCATACGATCCATGAAAATCCAAGCGCTATCAATTTCGCCCAGCATGCTGCTTCCATGGGCGCCAAGTCTGTTCATGTTTCCAGCATCAATGAGCTGGAAGAGGAGTTGGCGAGCAGAAAAGAACCGGGCGTGAAGGTTATCGTGATTGATACCGATCCATATCCGAGCACCGAGGCTGGCGGCTATTGGTGGGATGTGGCAGTGCCCGAGGTATCTGAACGTGAGGAAGTTCAGCAAGCGCGAGCAGCCTATTTGCATTCTCTTGCTTCGCGAAACTAAGTCACGTCAGGATTGCATATTCGGTGAATGGGAGGAGGCCACGCCTTCCTTTTGCAAATGGGTCCACATCTCGTCTTTTGAAGATCGGAAGTGGGCCCTTTGACGTTTTGGCTTACCATTTGAGCGTGACGATGTCAGCTTGGGAGTCCGATGCAAATCCAACCTGATGTTGGTTGCAACGAGGTGGCCTTTTTGTCCAAACGGTCTTGTTTATTCACAATGCGCAAATGCAAGAAACGCAATTTGTGCATCAAATTTTAACCGGAAATATACCCCGACCGGGTCAGTGACCCTAAGCTATAGAAAAATAATTTATTGAAATTATTGAATAAAAACTCTCCATTCTTCAATGTAATTGAAAATACTTATGGGACAAGCGCTTAATTTCACCTCGTAATTTCTAACCATCTGTAAGGGTTGTGTTAACTCTGACTAACTAGCGTCAAATCAGTAGTTTATCGATCAAAAATCCAGCATGTTCAATTGTGCAGGAGCAAGAGCCATGATGAAAAAATTGCCAATAACAACAAAAATGGTTGCTGTAAGCTCAGCTGCTTTGGCCACCGTCCTTGCTGTGGGTATTGCCGGAATCGGATGGCAAGCTCAGGGCATCACTCACGACCTTTCAGTGAATGAAGTGGAAGCAGTAGCCGAGACGCAGGTTGCCCAGGTGCGATTGAGCCTGGAAGAGGGGCTGGTAGCTTCTCGTGGCATGGCCTTTGCCTTTGATGGTTTGAAACGCAGCGGATCTACGGATCGTCTTGCCTGGACCAACGTTATCGAAGACACGATGGCCAAGAATTCCAATCTCAGTGGTACATGGGGTGTTATCCTCAATGATGCGCTGGATGGAAAGGACAAGGATTTTGCCAACACCGATATGCATGATGAGACCGGTGAGTGGCGTCCCTATCATTATCGGAATGCCGATGGTTCTTTTGGTGCTCGCCCAACCGGTCCTGTAACCAATCCCGAAAAACCAGCAGATTGGTTCAATGGGCCTTACAAGTCCGGCAAAGATTACATGACCGAACCCTACACTTGGGAAATGGCCGGAAATATGGTTGTCGGTGTCTCCATTGGCACTCCCATTCGTGATGGATCCAAGACTATTGGTGTTGCAGGTATTGATCTGACCTTGACAGAGCTATCCAAACGCCTTGCCGAGGTGAAGCCATTGGGCACTGGTTCTGTTCATCTGATCTCTCAGGGCGGGAAATGGGTTGCGCATCCTGATGGCAGTCTTTTGGGCAAAGAATGGAAAGAAGGTCGATCCGAGCAAGATTTGGTGTTTGCCAGCCAGGTCATGGATGCGATCAAGAACGGTCGCAGTTTTTCCTATCATGGGTATTCGAAGAGCCTGGGTACAGATGTTCTGCGATTGATCAAGCCAGCGAAAATTGGCGATACTGGTGCGTCCATGGCATTGGTGGTCAATGTTCCGATTGATACCCTTGATGCAGCCAGTTGGCAGCTTGTTACCACAGTAGCGCTCGTTGGCCTGGTGTTGATGATTGCGGTTGGTCTGGCGCTTTTCATTGTTGGTCAACATATGATCAGGAAGCCGCTGGAAACCACCATCGGTTCAATCAAGCATCTGGTAAACAGGAATTATGAAGCACCAATTTCCTATACCGATCGCAGTGATGAAATCGGCGAGATCAACAAAGCGCTGGAAGTTTTCCGCGAAAAGGCGCGTCAGGCCGAGGAACTGACTGTCGGTCAGGAGCAGGAACAGCGTGAGCGTTTGCAGCGCGCTGAGCAGATCAGAGGTTTGACAGTAGATTTTGAACAGCAGATTACAGCATTGTTGGATATGGTCGGCAATTCAGTCAATGATCTGAATCAGACATCGACTGTATTGACCAAGGGCGCCGACAGCACTGCCCACCAATCCAATGCCGTGGCCGCTGCGTCTGAAGAAGCGTCTTCCAATGTGGAAACAGTGGCTTCCGCCGCTGAAGAATTGTTTGCCTCGGTCAATGAAATTGATCGTCAGGTTGAACAGTCCAATCAGATTGCAGCCAATGCGGTGACCCAAGCTCGCCAGACCAACGACAAGATTGAAGGACTGTCTTCTGCTGCGAGCCGTATTGGTGAAGTGGTCAAATTGATCACGGATATTGCAGAGCAAACCAATCTGTTGGCATTGAATGCCACTATCGAAGCGGCGCGTGCGGGCGAAGCGGGCAAGGGTTTTGCTGTTGTGGCAGCAGAGGTGAAGGAATTGGCCAACCAGACGTCCAAGGCAACCGATGAGATCTCTCAGCAGATTAATGCGGTTCAATCTGAGACTGATGGTGCCGTATCAGCAATTCATACCATCGCCGACACAATTGAGCAGATGAACCAGATTGCAGCATCCATTTCCACCTCGGTGCAGGAGCAAGGTCACGCAACGCAGGAAATTGCACGCAATATTCAGGAAGCATCTGCTGGAACGCAGGAAGTCTCTTCCAATATTGCAGGCGTCTCCACTGCTGCCGCTGAAACCGGGGAGGCGGCTCGTATGGTCAGTACATCCGCTTCTGATCTGCAAAATGAAGCTGGTCGTCTTCGTGAAGGCGTACAAACTTTCCTGGGTAAAGTTCAGGAAGTGGCTTGAGATAAGTTCAAGTTTCAAAGGGAAACAAGGCCCTGCCAGAATAATCTGGCGGGGTTTCTTTTATTAGTGGCATTTCTTAGGCTCGTCTGTTTGACGGACTTCTTGAGGAACGGCATATGGACAAAGTTATTGACATTACGTGAAGTTCATGAATAAATATCGTGTACGATATAATCGTAAAAGATATTTACAGAGGAGAACAATATGTCCTGGCTACCATCGCTTATCACCGAGACCCCGGAAGAAGGCTTTGAAATTGCGATCAAGCTTTCCCGTATGGGCGTCAAGAAAACACAACCTGATGATGATGCGCGGAAAAGAATGCGGGCAATTTATGAGAATGATGCCGATAGCTTGACCATGGTATCACATGTCATCGCTACGAATTTTCAAACCGTAGCAGCCGCAAACAACTATTGGAAATGAAGCCGCTTTACGGGCTAAAGCCATAGGACCATGGCTTTAGCCGCACTAAATAATTGCAGGGTACGATGCTGCTGGTCTTGCAAGATTATTGATTATCTATTTGATGAACAGAGCTTAATTTGTTGCATCTTTATATTGCGCAGCGGTAATAAACTCACCAAAGCGTTCGCACCATACAACGACACTGCCATAAGCCTCGACATCAATATTGTCGGGCAAGTTGACGATGAAGTTCTCAAAAGTCTTGATATCACCAACACGCATGGATTTCTCTTTGATGGCAAGAAATTGCGCTTCGTCCTCGACGAATTCGGGTGTTAGATACAGTTTATAATCCGGGCCGGGGGACACCTCGCCCATCAAGGATATTGTATCAGACGAGATTGAGAATTCGCCTTTTCCCCAGTGAAGGAAATCGCTGCCCTTCAGCCCTTCTTTGATCTGAACTTTATACCGGGCCTTTTCCGCAACTGCCTGCACGGCTTCGTTGGTTGGACCTTCCGGCTCAATCAAAATCGGTAAGACATAGATACCCGCCGCAAAACCGATGAATAGCGCCACGCCATGGCTGATGAGAAGTGTAACCAATTTCTTCATGTCTGACTCCGTTTCGTATTCATTCTGTTTAATGCGACGAGGCATTTGGGACAAGTCACATCTGGATAACGGGAAGCATGACTCGGTGGCACATAATTGCATTAATATTAGAAATTTCTAAATTACAAGTTTTCGAATTGTAAAGGCCAAAAACTTGCAATATATATGGAATAAGACTTATGGTCTTTCGTATGAGTTTTGGATGATATATTGCAAAATTCAAACATAAATACGTATTTTTTATTTTAATTCATCACTATTGACGATGTTGTTAAGTATGTTTCCACTTTTGGAGCTTAATTTTTACATAAGTGGGTGGGTGAAATGGGGAATGGTTCCACATCTTGTAAAAAGAGCGCATAGGTATGCAAGTTACGATCGCCAAGAGACTTTATTTTCTGGTAGGAATTTTCTTTTTGGGACTGGCCGCAGTGGTCGCTTCTCTGAATATGGAAGCGGCATCTTACTTGCGAGACCAGAAAGCTGCAGAACTTAAAAGCCTTGTTGCCGCAGCACATAGTGTTATAAAATCCAAGGATGCCGAATATAAAGCTGGCAACTTGACCTTGGAAGAAGCGCAAAGTCAGGCTGCGGAAGCTGTTCGGGCCATGCGCTATCGGGGCAAGGAATATTTCTGGATCAATGATCTGGAGAGCAACATGATCATGCATGCAGCAAAGCCAAAGCTGCAAGGCAAAAATCTGGCAACTCTGAAGGATGTAAACGGCGTTGCAATTTTCCCGAGTTTCATCAAGACCGTCAAGGCAAACGGTGAAGGTTTTGTTGGCTATATGTGGCCCAAAGCTGGGAGCGAGGTACCTGTTGACAAGCTCTCATTTGTAAAAGGTTATATGCCTTGGGGCTGGATTGTTGGTACTGGCGTTTACATGGATGATCTTGAAGCCATTCTTTGGAACAGCACTCAACTGGCTGTTCTTTCAGGTTTGATTGTGATGCTGATTTGTGCAGCTGTTGCTTGGTTTACTCTCCGACAGATTGTGCCTCCACTTGAAAAATTGAAATCCGTTATGGCCAATCTGGCAGCTGGCCGCAAGATTGATGAAATTCCTGCCATTGAGCGCAATGATGAATTGGGCGAAATGGCACGAACGGTTGAAACCTTCCGGCAAATGACAGAAGAGCGCCATCGTCTGAGCGCTGAGCAGGAAGAAAGCCAATCAAAGCAGGATCTGCGTCAGCAGGAGATGGACCAGCTGATAAACCATTTCCGCTCAGAGGCCGAGAGGGAATTGCAAACGGTTACCACCAATATGAATCGCATGCGCGAGACTGCAGGTAATCTGACCAATCTCTCACAATCCACTGCATCACGATCTTCTCAGGCGCGCGAAGCTGCAACATTGGCTTCCTCCAATGTGCAGACGGTCGCTGCCGCCAGCGAAGAGTTTTCTGCCTCTATTTCCGAGATTGGCCGCCAGGTGGAACAGGCGACCACCGCTGTGAATACAGCTATGGTGACGACAGGTAATGCCAATGAGCGCGTCGCAAGCCTTGCACAATCTGCTCAGGAAATTGGTGATGTTGTCTCACTGATCCGAGATATTGCCGAACAAACCAATCTGTTGGCCTTGAACGCCACTATCGAAGCAGCGCGTGCTGGTGAAATGGGCAAAGGTTTCGCGGTGGTTGCGTCTGAGGTGAAGGAACTGGCAACTCAGACATCGAAAGCAACCGAGGAAATCTCCCGACAGATTGGTAGTATTCAGGATTCCACCAAGGAAGCGGTTCAATCCATTGATGAGATTGGCACCACAATCGAGCAGGTAAACAATTTCACGACCTCCATCTCTTCTGCTGTCCAACAGCAGAATATGGCAACGTCCGAGATTGCGTCTTCCATTCAGGAAGCAGCACAAGGCACGCAAGTCGTCAGCCAGGATATCGAGGTCGTCTCCAACTCGGTAAGTGATACCAACACAGCCGTGGATGAAGTGAATTCCGTCTCATCCGATGTTGACCAATGTGCCAAAGGGCTGGCTGAAACAGTTGATCAATTCCTCAAAAAAGTGGCGGCAGCCTGATCTGGCTGAGATCGATACATAATCTTCTCAAGAGGGCGGCTTTTGCCGCCCTTTTGCATTTGCACAATCCTGCCAATGGGCTATAGAAGGCAATCGATAGGAAACTAGCTGTTTTGAGGCACGATATGGCGACAAACAGACGTGGGGGACGCCCCCAAAAGCCAGGATCAAAGCGAGATGGTGGCAAACCAGCGGGCGGTCGTGGCCCAGCAAGGGCAGCAAAACCTCACGCTAACCGTTCTTCAGATCGCAGCTCTGACAAGCGCGAATTTACGCCCGGACGTATCGCCAGGCAGGGTGGTCGCAAAGATGCGCCTGCCAAGCCATTCAAAGAGCAGGAGGCGCGTGAACCATTTGTTCTGCCGCCCCGTCCGCAAGGTCCTGTACCAAAGAGAGCCCCTTTCCAATTGATGGTAACCGAACCATGGGACCATTATGCCTTGATCGATATGGGCCATGGTAGAAAGCTTGAACGCTACGGCCCTTATCATCTGATCCGTCCGGAACCCCAGGCCATGGGAAGTCCGCGTCTGGCGACGGATGTCTGGGACGGAGCTGATGCAATCTTTTCGGGTGATCTGGAAGAAGAAGGGCCGGGTCGTTGGAAATACCCCACACCGCTTGCCGAGACCTGGCCAACCCATTGGGATGATATCGGTTTTCATGGCCGTTTCACGGCCTTCCGGCATGTAGGCTTTTTCCCCGAGCAAGCCGCCCATTGGGCATGGATGGAAAATCAGCTGAAGAAAGCTTATCTCGGGCGTCCGCCAAAGGTTCTGAACTTGTTCGGCTATTCAGGTGTTGCCTCCTTGGTGGCAGCGCGCGCAGGTGCGGAAGTCACCCATGTCGATGCCTCCAAGAAAGCTGTTGCCTATGGTAAGGAAAACCAGCTTCTGGCCGGATTGGAAGGAAAGCCGATCCGCTGGATTGTGGATGACGCCATGAAGTTTGTTCAGCGCGAGATCCGCCGCGGCAATCAATATGATGGCATCCTGCTTGATCCCCCCAAATTTGGTCGTGGCCCCAAGGGCGAAGTCTGGCAGCTTTTTGAAATGCTGCCGGAAATGCTGGATGCTTGCCGTCAGATCCTCTCACCTCAGGCACAATTTTTCACGCTCACGGCCTATGCGATGCGGGCATCTTTTGCTGCTTTCGATGAATTGATGATCGAGGTCATGACCGGGCAGGGTGGTGTTGTTGAGACCGGCGAGCTGATGATTGCTTGTGAGAATAATGAGCGTCGTTTGGCTACTTCCATTTTCTCCCGTTGGAGACCTCTGGAGCAGAGCGACGAAAAAAATGAGTTGCAGAGCGACAATAGAGACGAGCAGGGAGACTAATCATGGCAACCGAAGACCGTGCCCATCGAAAAGGCCTCATCAAGGAAATCACTGCTGTCTCCAACCAGCATATCAAGGATATTCGTGCGTTGGAGCGTCGCCGCATTCGCAACCAGACCGGCCTTTTCATGGCCGAGGGCTTGCAGCTTGTTGCCTTCGCTGTCGAGGCTGGCTGGGAAGTGGAAACTCTGGTCTATGCCAAGAATATCAAGACCCAACCTTTGGTGCAGCAAGTGGCGGCCAAGGTTCATGCGCGTGGTGGCCTGATCCTGGAAGTCTCCGAGCAGGTCCTGTCCAAGCTTACCCATCGCGACAATCCGCAGCATGTGATTGGTGTCTTCAAACAGCGCTATGGTGAGTTGCGTCAGCTCAGCCAGATTGACGGCGATATGGTTGTTGCTCTGGAAGGTATCAAGGATCCGGGAAATCTTGGCACGACCATCCGCACCGCAGATGCGGTTGGAGCCAGCGCTATTCTCTTGATTGGCGAGACAACGGATCCCTTCTCGCTGGAAGCCGTACGCGCCACAATGGGCTCTGTCTTCCATTTGGACATCTATAAATGCACCCGGGAAGAATTCCTGTCCTGGCGCAAGAGTTGGCCGGGCGATATCGTCGGAACACACCTTAAGGGCGCTGTAGATTATCGCAAAGTCAGCCCCAAAGAGCCGCTCATGGTCATGATGGGCAACGAACAGTCTGGCTTGCCTGACAATATGGCGGAAAGCTGCAATCATCTCGTCAAAATCCCCATGGCGGGCAAGGCCGAGAGCTTGAACCTGGCCGTCTCAGTCGGTATCACGCTCTTCCGCTTACGAGAATCAAAGCTGGGGCTTTAGAAACACCGGTAGCTTTTGCGTAAACAGGCTTTCTGCTGATTCATCCTCTTTCAACGATTTCTCTGTCTGAGAGGCATAGAGCGGGCGAGGCTATATGCAAATTTTGCGGTCCACAAACATATGTATCGACCAAGACAGGATCCCACAAATTAAGAAGCCGATCACAATTGGCTGTGTCATTTGGGAGGCAAAATGTCCAATAAGAACTGCAACCGGAATTGAGATAATAGTCGATAGAGCACCAACAAGTGCCGCGCCAGCCCCGGCATTGTCTGCAAGATCAGCCATGGCAAGTGCATTGAGATTGCTCACCAACAGACCGAAACAAAACAGAATTATGCCGATATAGGCAATGAATATCAAAAGCGGTAGACTTGTACCGGTCATGATCAGCACAATAGTCGCGATTATTGAGGTCGTGACAATGGTCGCCATGGCTAATATGACAAGAAAGCTTGGCCCTATATGGAGCACGATTTTTCCATTCAAAAAAGACGCAGCTCCGATGCATAAGGACAAGGCGGCAAAAATGATTGGATAGAAGGTTCCAAGAGCATACTGAAACTCGAATATCTGTTGCGACATATTCAAATAGGCAATGAAAGGTCCGGATATGACCCCTAGTGCAATGGCGTGTCCGACCGCTTTTCTGGACTTGAGAACATCGAGATATGACAAATAGCTTGAGTGCAGGCTGATGACCTGACGTCGATGGGAAGGCAAGGTTTCTGGAAGCCGCAGCCAAATCAGCAGCAGCAGACCTGTTCCCATCATTGCAAAGGCAATGAAAAGCACCCTCCACATACTCGCATCGACAATGATCTGGCCGATGAAAGGTGCAAAAGTTGGTGCCAAGACAAACATGACCATAACGAAAGACATGGCACTTGCCATGGAGGCACCGGAAAAACGATCTCTTAAAATGGCGAGCGTAAGAACACGTGGAGCTCCGAGGCCGAAGCCCTGGAAGATCTGGCCCAATATCAACATCTCGAAAGTGTCGGCGGCGCCCGAGAGCGCACATCCTGCCAGAAACAGCCCAATACCGATAGTGAGGGTCCTCTTGCGTCCGATGCTATCTGACAGAGGACCAAAAACCATTTGGCCAAATGCCAAGCCTGCATAAAGAAGTGAAACGGTCAATCCGACCTGCGCTGTATCTGGCAAGTTGAAATGGCGTGTTATCTGGTCGAAAGCGGGAAGGATCATGTTGATTGCAAGAACGGATGTTGCCATCAGAAGGGCAATGATCACCAGAAATTCACGATCTTCCGAATTCATTGCTGCAGCCTTGACCCTTCTATCTGCTTGGTTCGCTGAAGAGTAATTCCTGGCTTCAAGTACCGGCTGCCATATGGATATCGTTGTCATGAAATAGCTCTCTCTTTGTGAAATTGTCTGCACACAAGGGAGCGTAAGATCTCAACTATACTTGAGGTCAAGGCAATTGTTCGGCTCGTTCAAAGCGGTGTGTATGTATCCAAGCCGAGACGGAAACTGATCAATCAACAGACGGTGTATAATAGCGCGGACGTCAAAAGCATCATTAATGATCAAAGGAGCTGCTGTAAGTCATGAACTTTAAAACACTTCGCTGGCCGGACGCAGATCAATCTCATGGGTCCATGCGGAGCGGGGCTGCTTGGACAGATGGAAATAGGCGTCAGCAATATCGTCAGGGTGCAGACAGGTGTCTTGGACAGGATTGAACCGCGCTATACTTTGTGGACCCCAGATCAGACCATCAATAAGGGCGTGCACCACATGAATGTTTTTGGCGCTATATTCTCTGGCAAGTGCCTGAGCAAGGCCGCGAAGGGCAAATTTGGCAGAAGCAAAGGCAGCAAACTTGCTGCTGCCACGCACAGAAGCCGTAGCCCCAGTGAATATAATAGTGCCGCCATTCTGCTCCATGACCGGCAAGCAGGCTTGAGCACAATGAAAAGCACTCAGGCAACTTGTACGCCAGGCATCAACAAAGCTTTTGTGGTCAATCTCCGCAAAGGGTGAAATCAACAGTTTAGCGACATTATGAACGAGTACCGTTGGGGCACCATGTTCTCTAAAAATTTTTGCGAAGGTTTGTTGCGTAGTTTCTTCATCGTTCAAATCAACACAGATATGAACAAAATCTGCCTTGTCTTCTAGTTTCGAAGGGCGTTGATGTGGCGTCCTGGAGAGACCCACTACCCGATAGTCATTGTTGCCATAATATGTGGCAATGGCCTCTCCAAGCCCGCAGCTATATCCTGCAATGATAATCAAGGGAAGTTGCACTGTCATGAGATTGCTGCCTTTCCTTAGCTCAAGAAGCCAAGAATAACGCCTGCAACACCGAGTGTTGCGATCCATCCAGCAGCAAAAGCCAAGGTTCGGGCAACAGGAATACCGGCGGTATAAACCACAAAATGGGCAAGACGGGCGGCAAAGAAGAGTTGCGCCATCAATAAGGTCATCGTACCGGACAGTGCCAAAGCATTTGCGATTAAAACCAGCGGAGCGAAAAGAGCAAGATTTTCTGTTGCATTATAGTGAGCGGCTCGTGCTCGTGCAGCCCATTTTGATAATGGCTTGTCATTCGGGTCCGGATTGCCCATCGCCCCAAGAATGCCTAGCACGCCCATGCGATTGAGTACGTAAGGAAGCCAGAAGAATGCAACCATGAGGCAGGTTGCAGCAAGCCAGTGTAAGTCCGTCATTAAATTCTCCCAAAATATGACTGGCTATCGCCGATCAACTAATCAGGCAGACAATAGCTTGATCGTCATTAATAGAAAAATTTCATTTTTGAATATCATTTATAATTTTAATGAATATATAAAATTATAAAGGGTAGGGGATAAACCTGAACTGCTTCATATTCACCGTCGAGGTCGCACAATAAGGATTGTTTTATAATAGCGTAAAAATCTGCAGCCCGGAGTGGAGCAATCGCACCTACGGGCCTGCCCAACCAAGGGTTTTCCGATAACCTTCGTGATCCGCTAACTTGGATGTCTGTCTACGCCAAAGCAATTCCTCTCAAACCCTTGGAAACTCTGGGCTTCCGAGCAACTGAACTTGCGCCGTATAGTGCTTGGATTGGGGTTTGCAGAGAGTATTGCCTATACCCGAAAGGAAGGGTTTTAGAACGTAAAAAAGTCTTTTCCGTTCAGGACTTTAGGGTATTTTGTAGAGGGTAGAAATAAATGGCGCGCTGGGGAGGATTCGAACCCCCGACCCCCAGATTCGTAGTCTGGTGCTCTATCCAACTGAGCTACCAGCGCTGACCAATCTTGCATCATGAGTGGCAGCGATTGTGTTTGCCGCCCGGCAAGTGAGGCTGTTGTCTAAAGCCTTATCGGCTTGTTGGCAAGGGCGTTTTTTGCTTTTCTTGCATTTTTTTAACAGCGACTTTCTTTTTGGGGATTTTACCTTATGGCGAGTGGCAGAAACCCGCCACTCCGCTTGTAGTTTATCTTATCATCGCCAGCTATCTTTTTCCCACATTTCAGAAAAAGCCTCCCGATAGGTGGGATAGCGCATTTTGCCACCTATCAATTTCAGCAATTTGTCATTTTTGCAGCGCTTGCATTCGCCGTAGAATGAGCGCGCCATGGCAGAAAGCTTCATGCTCTCAAAATCCTGCAAGGGCGGTACATCCACGCCCATCAGATTGGCAGCATATTCGACTACATCCTGTGGTGGGGCCGGCTCCATGTCGCTGACATTATAGATGCCGTTTTTCTTCTTTTTTGCTGCGATGCACACTGCCAGCGCGATATCAGCAACATGAATGCGGTTGAAGACCTGACCCTTTTTGTTGATGCGGCGGCCACGTCCTTTCGAGAGATTGACCATGCCATTGCGGCCCGGTCCATAAATGCCGGCAAGACGGAAGATGGAAAGCGGAAGGCCCAGTTGTCCGGCAAAATTCTGCCATGCGCCTTCAGCTGCTACGCGCTCTGTTGAGCGTTGGGAGACCGGTTTGCAAGCGGTCTTTTCATCAATCCATTCTCCTTGATGATCGCCATAAACACCAACGGTTGATAGATAACCAATCCATTTCAGATGGGCAGCATTGGCGATATCCAGACGATGACAATTCAGAACCGGATCACCCTGCGCGTCTGGTCCGGCGGAAATCAACAGATGTGTTGCTTCCTGAAGAGCCGCTCCAATCTCGGGATTGGACTGATAGCCGTCAAAGCGATAGGCTTTTAATCCCTGTGCTTCCATTTGAGCGAGTTTATCGGCGTCACGGCTGGTGCCCGCTATCCATTCGCAATCATCTTTCAGCTCGTTTGCAATGGCTTTGGCGCTATATCCATATCCAAAGATGAACAGACGCATATCATTCTCCTGTTCCCATACGCAGCTATTTGCGCGGGAGGCCCATCCAGAGGCCAACAAATTCATTTATCCGGCTTATCGCCCGCTCTGCCATTCCTCAAGTACATTTGGGTCTGTCTCGTTGAGTTCGAACAACGTGCGATAATGAGCAAATTTCTCTTTCGAGAGCAATTGCCCCAAGGCCCAAACCGCATGTTGGCGGATTATGGGGTCTTCTTCTTTGACTCTTGCCAGAACAGTCTGGATCAGATTGTCGCAGTTGGAATTACCCGCGGCAACCAGACAATTTCGCATGAAACGGGCCCAACCGATCCGTTTGACTGGCGAGCCGGAGAAAGTCTTGCGAAATGTCGGTTCATCCATGGAGAGGAATTCAGCGAGTTCGGGCGCTTTCAGATCGTCACGTGCGACCAGCTTGATCTCACTGGCTTCCTGAGCAAACTTGTTCCAGGGACAGGCCGAAAGGCAATCATCACAGCCATAGATACGGTTGCCTATCGCCTTGCGAAATTCTATGGGTATCTCGTCTTTATTCTCAATCGTGAGATAGGAGATACAGCGTGAGCCATCAATTTTGTATGGGCCAGGAAAGGCATCGGTCGGACAAGCCACCTGACAGGCGTCACAAGAGCCACAGCGGTCGATTTCGGCTTCATCAGGCGCAAGGGGTAGGGATGTGAAGATGGAGCCCAGAAACAGCCAGGAGCCGAATTCTCGGCTCACCAGATTGGTGTGCTTTCCCTGCCAGCCAATGCCTGCCAGATGGGCGAGGGGTTTTTCCATCACCGGTGCTGTATCGACAAAGACCTTGACTTCAACACCTTCGTTCCAATCGCGGGTACGGGCGATCAGTTTGGAGGCCAGCTGCTTAAGGCGTCCCTTGATCAGATCGTGATAGTCGCGATTGCGGGCATAGACGGAAATATTGGCTTTCTCGCCATGTTCCAGGAGTGAGCGCGGATCGTGATCTGGCCCGTAATTCATACCCAGAATGATGACGGATTGCACATCAGACCAGAGATTTTGTGGATGAGAGCGGCGTTCCAACGTTTCACGCATCCATTCCATGGAACCATGATAGCCAAGCTCGACAAAGCGGCTCAGCACATCTTCATGATTTTTGGCTTCAGCCACTGAGCAGACGCGCAAATCCGCAAAGCCAAGCTTCAAGGCTTCGCTTTTCATGAAGGCCTTTATCTTTTCGGCCTTTTGACGTTGTTTGTCGTCTTGCTGGATTTGGTTCTTTGGATTGTGATGAGTGCTCATATCGGGCATTGCATGGCTATCGGGTCCGGGATGCAAGGCTCTTTCATACAGCAGCACTGCTTAGAAATCGAGATCCATATAGTGATTTGCAGCTGGAATACCTTTCAAGCTGTCAGCCAGAATGGGGCGGAAGCAGGGCCGGGATTTGATCCGCTGATACCAGTCCTTGACCACTGGTTCCTTTTCCCATGGCACTTCCCCCATATAATCAATGACGGAAAGCATGGCTCCGGCAGCAAGATCTGCGTAGGTTATGCGATTGCCAGCCAACCAGTTTCGACGTTCTGCCAGATAGCCGATATATTGCAAATGCATGCGCAAGTTTGACCGGGCTGCACGAAGGATATTGGAATCAGGTGAACCCCCACCTTCAGACGGACCCTTGAGCCGCTTGTAGATTTTTTCTTCAATGAAATATTGAGCGGTATCATCAACTGCTTTTTCCAGAAACCAGTTCATCAGGCGACGGGTTTCTGCGCGCTCATTTGGATGGTCAGGCATCAGGCGACGTTCACCAAGCGCATATCCACGTGTCTCATCCAAATATTCTGCTATGACTTGCGCACCACAGACAGGCGGACCATCATTCTCACGAAGGACAGGCAACGTGCCAGCCGGGTTCAGCAACAGAAAGGCTTCATCGCGTGCCCATGGCATCATCTCTGTCAATTCAGCTCCGGCCTTCGCCTCGGCCAGACACAGGCGGGCAAAACGGGACGGAACATCCATCATATTGTGATAAAGCTGGAGCATGAGAGCACCGATCCTGATTTGTGAATCACGAAGCCATTTGTTGAAATTTTCATGGATCAGAGTATAAAACCGGTAAATTTTTATCAGCCCGTTAATAAGACTGCATTAATTTTGCCCGGCATCAGGCACCGGTTTGGCTCTTCACAGCGATGCATCTTAGCCAGTATGGCGGCATTTCACCAGTAAAAGGGAAGAAAAAATGGAACTGGCCACATATTTCGAGGCGGCCTTTTTAGGCCTTGTTGAGGGTCTGACCGAGTTTTTACCAGTCTCTTCAACAGGTCATGTTCTTCTGGTGGGGCATTTTCTGGGTTTCGAAAGTGCGGGGAAAAGCTTCGAGGTTCTGATTCAGTTGGGTGCAATTCTTGCCATTTTATCCGTCTATTTTGCGCGTCTTTGGAATATCGCCATAGCTTTGCCATCTTCTGCGCAAGCTCGGCGTTTCGTGTTCGCTGTTCTTCTGGCTTTTTTACCGGCTGCTGTGATTGGCGCCAGCGCACATGGCTTCATCAAATCAGTTCTGTTTGAGAGCCCACAATTGATCTGTACCACGTTGATTGTCGGTGGCATCTTGCTGGCTTGGGTGGACAAGATGGAGCTAAAGCCACGCTATACGGATGTCATGGATTATCCGCTTGGGTTGGCATTCAAGATCGGTCTGTTTCAATGCCTTGCCATGGTACCAGGTGTTTCCCGTTCTGGTTCCACGATTGCTGGAGCCCTCTTGATGGGCACGGATAAGCGGTCTGCTGCAGAATTTTCATTCTTTCTTGCCATGCCGACCATGACCGGGGCATTTGCCTATGATCTATACAAGAACCGGGACATCATCAATGTTGATGATGCCACAATCATAGTAATTGGTTTTGTGGTGGCCTTCATCTCAGGTGTTTTCGTGGTCAGAAGGTTACTCGACTTTGTCTCGCAGCATGGATTCATGCCCTTTGCCATCTGGCGTATCATTGTCGGCACGCTTGGCTTCATTGGCCTTGCGATTTGGGGTTAGAGCGAATTCTTGTCCGAAAAGTTGCAGACTTTTCGGACAAGAATTCGCGTGGACTAAGAGCATTCCCGAAAAGTTGCAGACTCTTCGGACAAGAATTCGCTTCAAAACAAAGAACTCAAGTGTCCTTCTGCACGTCTGCAAGCACTGCTTTGAATTGTTCGATACCTGCAGCCCCTGGTACCAAGAATTTCTGATCGAAGATAATTGCAGGAACGGATGAGATGCCTTGTGAGGTCCAGAATCTTTGGGCCTCACGAACAGCCTTGCCAAGGTGTTCTTGTTCAAGTGCCCGCAGAGCATCAGCTTCATCAAGCCCCAATGATTTGGCAATGCTTGCCAGCACATCAACATCATTGATGTTCAGGCCGTCGGTGAAATAGGCTTTGAACAAAGCCAGCTTCATATCTGTTTCGCGTCCCTGTTTTGCCGCCCAATGAATCAACTGGTGCGCGCGAAACGTATTTTGCATGCGCATGTCATCGGAAAAATTGAAGTCAAACCCCAACTCGCTGCCATGATCAGTGATACGCTGACGAATTTCGCGGCTTTGGGAAGGTGTGCTGCCATATTTGGCAGCTAGATGATGGCGCAAATTCTCACCCTCTTGCGCCATGTCGCTGTTCAGTTCAAATGGGTGCCAATGAATCTCGGCTTCTGGTCCAATCTCAGTCAGTGCCTTTTGCAGTTGATGATAGCCAACGGCGCACCAAGGGCAGACGACGTCGGAGACTATATCAATACGGATTGGGTTGGACATGACAGGCACCACCTTGCTTGAAGTGAGAATGCCTCTCATTCAGGAACGAGAGGCATGAAATCGTGATAATCCAGATATTGTTCAACTTCACGCTAAATCAAGGGGAACCTGAAATCCCACTGAAAGACGGAACTATCGCCTGCCTCCCGTGAATTTAATGGGAACGGTAAATTGTTTTGCATTTCGGGGCATTCCCGCAGGAAAGGCAGGGAATGGAGCCGCGCGACGCGCCATGGCCAAAGCTTCTTTGTCGACGCGAGCATTGCCGGAAGATCGGGTCAGACGCAAACCTGACATTCTGCCATTGGCTGAAACAGTAAAGCGGATCACAGCAGTGCCTTTGTGACGACGCCCAAGAGAGCGTTTTTTACGAATGATTTTGCGTCGAACTTTGCCCTTATAGTTTGTCGTTAGTGCCTTGCCATTTGCGGTTCGCGATTTACCGCCATTGCCGCCCGTCGCGTTTTTGCGCCCACGCTTGCTGGCGATCTCTCCACCTTTGCGGCTGGCTTTGGAAGCCTTGCGGGCATTTTGCTTCTTCTTCGCCGTCTTGACAGATTTGCGTTTTGGCTTTGTTTTCTTTTTCTTCTTCTTGGGGGTGACCTTTTTGACAGGCTTGGGCTTCGTCGCCTTGACTTCCTTTATTTTTTTCCTCGGCTTTACTTGTTTGGTCTCTACCGGCTTGATTTCCCGGGGCTTGAATATCTCCGGTTTTGCCAGTGCTTCATTGGCTGTCAATTCCTCAACCAACGGCTCAGCCAGATCTGTTGCCTGGCTGACTTTTATCGGCTTGGGCTCAATGCGTTGTGCTTGCTTTGGCTGAACGGTTTCCTGGACAAATGTTTTGACCGGAATAGCCCGGTCAACGGGTGTCTGTTCAAGGGTTCGCGGTGTAGGTTTGACCGTTTTCAGCTCCGAAGCTTCAACGGCCTCCTGCTCGGCGGAATCAAACAAACTGCCCATTTCCAAAGCCGCTACCCCGGCGCCGCGCTCCTCCATGGCTTTTTCTGGTCCATTCAGAAACATCGTTGCTGCAGTCACATGAACGACTAGAGAAACCAAGGCAAAAATGGTTAGACCGAGATTGCGCATCAATTGCCTCCCCGGATCGTAACCAGCCTAATGGTCTTGTGCCCATGAGCCCGAAAGGCCTGAAGGACTGGCATCAGTTTGCTGGCTGCAAGCTGCTTATCGGCGAGAATATGCAAAACAGATGTCTGTTCCAGGTCATTTTGATCTGGACTTCCGCTGGTAATGGGTGGCGGAAAGCGCTGAAGAATTTGAGCGAGTGAAAGCTTTTGACCATGATGGATCAGTGTACCATCAGCTAGAATTTCCACCGCGTTGCCCGCAGGTGGCATCAGAGGAAGTTCTTCTGACTTTGGGGGCTTGAGCTCGGTTGAAACTGGTGGCGCCACGGTTCCTGCAATCAGGAAGAAGATCAGCATCAAAAAGACGATATTGATGAGCGGAATGGTATTTTCCGGCATCACTCTTTTTCGCTGCTTGCCTTTGGTAACATGCATTCTCGCCTCACCCTCAATTGGCCAAAGAGACGGACTTGAGGCCGCTCTGTTTCAGACGCTCCAATGCCACGACAAGAAGTTGCAGTTTCACTTCCCCCTTGGGCACCACTACAGCACGCGTCACACCCTTCTCAACATAGGCTTCTATGGCCTCATCAAGATCATCCAATGCGGTTGGTTTGCCATTCAAACGCATTGGACCTTGAGCCATGATGGAAATCAGCAACTTGGGCCGCTCACCTCCACCTGATCCCGAGCCAGCCACACCGAGGTCAAGCTGGCTGTATCGAGAAAAAGTCGATGACAGCATGAAGAAAAGCAGCAGCAAAAAGATAACGTCGATCAGAGAGGTCAATCCCACTACAGAGCGTCGACGCTTTGCTGTGTTAAGTCGCATAAGTCGGCTCTCCACTTACATCGGCTGAAGAAGGAATAGCCGAAGCATCGGTTATCTGGCCTGTCAGGACAGAGGTAACCAGTTCTTCAATCACTTCCTGCTCTCGTTCAACTCGTGAGCTGAACCAGTCGGCAAAAAGATTGGCGGGAATAGCAACGGCCAGACCAACTGCAGTAGTCAGAAGTGCCACCCAGATACCACCAGCAAGCACGGATGGATCAACAGTAGCGCCTGCCTGTTGCAGGCGCTGGAAGGCTTCAATCATGCCAATAACCGTACCGAACAGACCAAGTAGGGGAGAGATTTGACCAACGGTTTCCAGAAAACGTAGCAAAAATCGGGTCTTAGACAGTGAGCGCAACGCCACCCGCTCCACATCCTCGCGGATCAGAGCGCCCTTTTCCGAGTGAAATAGCTGACCACGCATGGCATGCAGCAAGACAACGCTTACAGGGGCTTTGCCCTTGCTCAGCAAATTGATGGCCTCAACCTGTTGTCCCTGACGCCACAAGCCCAGCGCCTTGCGCGCGCGTTTATGACGCCCAATGCCCAACCATGAAAATTGCCAGAGTTTATAGAGGATCACGGTGAGTGAGAGCACTGACAACACTGCCAGAAGCATGACCACAGGTCCGCCCATCTCCATGAAGGCTCGAATCTGTTCAATGCTATCATTAAGCCAGCTACCCACAGGCGCTGGGGAAGCGACAGGTTCTACGGCATCTGGTGTCAGCGCCGTTTGCGGCTGAGCCACTGAGCTTGGGGCGGCTGTTGTGTTGGCTTCGTTTGCGGAACTTGCTACAGCCTCTGCCACAGGATCGGTTGAGTTGGTAGCAGGGGCCGGAGAAGCCGAATTGATAACCGCTGTAGCGTCGCCATCTGTCGTTTCCTGTACTGCAGCTGGAGCGGATGTCTGACCTTGCTCGATGACCTGCGGTGCAACCGGAGTAGGGGAGGCCGGTTGAGCAATGTTGGCTTGTGCCAACTGAAGAAGTGGAGCCTCAGAGGCAGAATGAACGGTCATGAGTAAAGCCTTTCCGGGCAATTATTACTTAGAGGCCAAGCTTGATTGAGGTGCGGGAGGATGCAGACAGAACGGCCAGACAATTGGCGGGGCTCAGACCTTCGCCCTGGCAATCTGCAACGTCGTTGATCAGGATTTCGCCGATATCACCACAAGACACATCAGGCAAATCAAACTGACGGACGCGACGTTTGCCTTTGATGAGCTCACCTGTGCGCAACATCATGAAATCCTGCGCCAATCCGTCCTTGTTGAGTAAGACCACCTCAAGGCCGACATCTTTCACAGGAACAGTCAAACCATTACGCACCATGAAGCTCAGGCGGCATACGCCGTCATGTTGAACGCTATTGTTCAATTCCAGATCCAATGATCCGCCTTGCTGGGCAAGAGCGGGCTGAATGAGTGTCAGGCATGAAACGACAGTAGAGAAAATCAAAGTACGCATGTTTGGTTTCCTAAAAAGCTGGCTTATCGAGCGTGATGGTCCGGATGGGCAGCATCAGGCACTGTTTGCAATTGGCGGGTGCACGGATGCATCAAAGAAGGTTTGTGGCAGGATATAGGGAATAGGACAGCTAGGTGGTCGATTGACCTGCAGCTGAATTCCAAAAATTTGACTGATCAGGTCGTTGGTCAATGTCTCATTCGGACTGCCATCTCCAACGATTTTGCCGTTCTGCAACACCAAAAGGCGGTCGGCAAACATGGAAGCAATATTGAGATCATGCAGGACCGCCAGACATCCACCACCCTGCAGAGTGTAATCCTTGACCAATTGTAGCATTTCGATCTGATGGCGAATGTCGAGATTTGAAATCGGCTCGTCCAGTAACAGGAAGTTGGCGCGATCCTCCATGCAGGGTGTCCTGACTTGCGACATGGTACGGGCCAGCTGAACGCGTTGCTGTTCACCACCTGATAATTCCTGAAAGCGTCGATCAGCGTAATGGGACATATCCACCTGAGCGAGAGCCTGCATGGCTTGCTCGCCAGCCTCACACAAATTGTTTGCCTGCAGACTTACTCCCATGCGAACCACTTCCAGCACGGTAAAGGGGAAAGCGATCTCACTGGACTGTGCCATTACAGCGCGTCGTCGCGCCAGATCTTCCACGCGCCAGTTTTTGAGATCTTGATTGTCAAAGATGACCCGTCCGCTGTCTGGCTCATGATCGCCTGAAATCAATTTCAAAAGCGTAGATTTGCCTGCTCCATTGGGACCAACCAATACGGTTAGCTCTCCTGATCGAAGCGAAATATCGAGAGGCTGAAGAACTTCTTTATCCTTCAAGGTCAGACTGGCCTGTTGCAGGGTGATTTCTGTGGTCATAGTGCCAGAACCCGTTTGTTTTTAAGGAGCAACCACAAGAAGAACGGACCGCCAATCGCTGACATGATGATGCCGATTGGCAGCTCTGCGGGAGCGGCAATCGTGCGCGCCATCATATCCGCGACAATCAGCAATATTGCGCCGAGCAGCGCCGATGCAGGCAGCAGAAATCGGTGATCTGGCCCAATGACCAGACGCAAAACATGCGGAACAATGATGCCGACAAAGCCAATTGTGCCCGAGACAGACACTGCCGCGCCAACGGCCAGAGCGATGCAGACAACCAGAAAACGCTTCAGGCGCTGAACAGGAATGCCCATATGTCGTGCCTGATGATCGCCGAGTAATAGAGCGTTCAGTCCCTTGGCAAAGAATGGGATCGCGATGAGAGAAATTGCGATGAAAGGAAGGCAGGTAAGAACCTTGCCCCAAGTCGCGCCACCAAGACCACCCATGCTCCAGAAGGTTAGATCGCGTAATTGTTGATCATCAGAGATGTAGGTCAGAAGTCCAGCACCTGCACCCAATATGGCAGCAAGCGCGATACCAGCTAGTAACATGGTGGCAACTGATGTCTGCCCCTGGCTGGTGGCAATAACATAGAGCAGAACAGTCGTGAAAAGACTGCCGATAAAAGCAAAGGCTGGAAGCAAATAAGAGCCGAGAATGGCTTCCAATGGTGCAAAGATGCTATTGCCCAGAACAATGGCAATAATGGCAGCCAAGGTTGCACCGGCCGATACACCGATAATGCCAGGATCAGCCAGAGGATTGCGAAACAAACCTTGCAGACAGGCACCTGATGTCGCGAGGGCTGCGCCCACCAATACCCCCATAGTCAGACGTGGCAAGCGAATGTCAAACAGAATGACAGCATCTTTGCGGCTGATGAAATCCTCTTTTCCACTCAACCAGTCGATGAGTGTGCCGACAAGACGGCTTGCACTAAGATCACTTGCCCCCTGTGTAATGGATAGGATCGTCAGAACCACCAGAGTAAACGTCAACACAACCAGTGCGGACCAACCCAGTTTGGATCGATCACCCGGAATATATGCTGAAGTTTGAGCGATGATAGCCATGTGGGTATTGCCGACCTAGTTGGAGGCTTCAGAGAAGATGGTTTTGCTGGCCAAGTTCTGGTCGGGATAGAGATGATCTGCGAGGTCGGCTATCGCTCTTGCCGTTCTTGGGCCGAACCCGAGCAGATACATACCGGGCATCACTATGAGAGAGCTGGTCTTCGCGGCTTTTGTTTCGCTCAAAGCAGGATGGCTGAAAACTTTGCCCTCTTTGGGCATCGGTGCACCAGCACGGCTCATCATCAGGATCACATCGGGGTTGGCTGCCAAAACGGCTTCATTGCTGACAGGCTTGAAGCCCTCAAAGCTCGCCATGGCATTTTCGGCTCCCGCCATTTCAATGACAGCGGATGCTTGGGTGTTCGAGCCTGATACCATCAAGCGGCTGCCGCGCATGGAAAAGAGAAAGAGAACTTTCTTCTTCTCATCCAGTTTCAGACCGGAGATCTTGCTCGCAACCAAATCCAGTTCATTGGTTACTTTTTCCGCAAGTTTGTTGGCTTGCTCTTCAGCTTGCAGTGCCTGTCCCACCATGGTGATTTTGTTCACGATGCCTTGTGCATCGTAACGTGATGGAACGGTTACAAAGGGGATGCTTGCTTCTTGAAGCAGATCAGTAGTCTCTGGTGGGCCAGCGCCTTCCTCCGCCAGAATCAAGGTCGGGTCGAGCGCTAAAATTCCTTCAGCAGACAAAGCGCGCATATAGCCGACATTCGGTTTTTCCTTCAGTGCCTTTTCAGGAAAAACCGAACTGGTATCCACTGCCACTACATTGCCTTGTTTGCCAAGTGCATAGGCAATTTCTGTAAGCGAGCCGCCAATGCTGACAATCTTCTGATCTGAAGATGCAGGGACTACGTTACCTTGGGAGCTTTTCAGCTCAATTGCCTTGGTGGTTTGCGCATAAGACGGCACAGAGATACATGTGAAACCAACGTAAAGTGCAAAGAGAAGTGCTGAAGCTCTAAGGTGGTCTGTCAGAGAAGTGGCGGGAAATGACATCGGGTTGTCCTGCGAAATGCATGTATATGGTTGCATCAAAAAGAATTTGAGTGTTGGATTCAAGTTAATTTTCTTGCTTTTTATACTCATATTTTCGAAAAGGCAATTGGAAGAATATCTGAAGAGGATGTTCAGGCAGGTGAGAGTGTCTGCTGTTAGCTAACTGCGAAAGGACAAGAACCATGTTTATTGCTATGAACCATTTTCTCGTAAAGCCGGGATATGAGGAAGCTTTCGAGGGCATTTGGAGAGACCGTGATAGCAGGCTTCGTGAGTTTGATGGTTTTATCAGCTTCGAAATGCTCAAGGCTGGCGAACAGGAAGATGGTTTTGTTCTCTATGCATCTCATGCCACCTGGAACGATAGAGAGGCCTTTGAAGTCTGGCTGAACAGCGATCACTTCAAGTCTTCTCATGGCCGTCCAAAGGTAAAAGTGGAATATAAAGGCCCGCCACGCTTTATTGGCTTTGAGACACTGGAAAACCTGTCAATTTCTGCTTTGGAACCGGCATGAGCTTTGTTGGTCCGATAAGATAGATACAAAAAAGGCTTCCGTTCTTTTCTGAACGGAAGCCTTTTCGTTTCAATTCACGTCTGAATGGTTCAAGCACGATCAGATTTGATCACTGTTCCAAGCTTTGGTGGGTTATTGTGCACCAGGATTTGGTAGAACTATCCAGGCTTGATAGTTTGGCTTCGCAGCTGTTCCGGCTTTCTTCGAAGCTGACAGTCAGCGTGTCGTCGCTGATGGTGTTCAACACAACATATTGCTTGGCAGTTGGATCTACTTGATGTTCGAACGGCGTCAAGCTTTGCTCGGATTTCAAGCAACCACGATAAGCGGTCTCAACATCCTGTGCATCAAAAACTGATGAAACAGCTGCAAGAGCGCCTTCGCATTCTTCCTTATCCGTATAATTGCTATAGGCAGACGAGAGTTCGCCACTCGGTGCCGTTGTGAGCAAGAAAAGCATGTAAGTTACTTTCATGCGATTTTCCTCTGTTGTTTCAGAAGCCGGTTTTTCAACCACAAAATAAAAAGGGCATTCCGAAGAATGCCCCTTTCAAGCTGCCAATCTTTAGAAAGTCAGTTGACTGGAAATCTTGAACGCCCGCCCTGCAGCTTTGGCGCTGGAAAGTGGTTCGATATAGGATTCGTCAAAGATGTTTTCTACAGATGCATTGAGACGGAAGTTTCTGTCGTCACCAAAGTCATAACTCATGCTGGTTGCAAAGTTGACGGTGGCAAATGCATCATGTTCTACATATTCTCGATCCGAGGGTTCGCCGTCTTCGCGCTTGGTTGCAGCCCGAACATATAGGTCAGTCATGAAGACTATGTCTTTATGCACATCCCAGAGCTTACGAACACCAAACCTGCCGCTGAATGCAGGGATGTCAGTGTTATTTGTTTCGACGCCAGCTTTCTTGAAGTCACGGTTCATGAGAGTTGCGGTAAAATATGGTGTTAGTGCAAGGGTCTCAAGTGTATAAGAACCAGAAAGTTCAAGTCCGTAAGTGGTTGCTTCGTCGATGTTGATATACTTGCTCGAAGCAGCGCCACTTGTACAAGTGACGCCTGGTGTGGTGCATTTTGCTGAGTCAATGTAGTTTTCTGCGACGCTATAAAACGCTGCAGCATCCAGCATTGCTACGCCGTTGTCGAAGCGAGCACCAATCTCATAATTGATGCTCTTTTCAGCTTTCAGATCCTTGTTGGCTTCAATGATTTCACCGGGGCTGAACACAGATCCCAGCATATTCTGAAGTAAAGTTGGATAGACATAGCCTTGAGCGATATTGCCACGAAGAGCAATGTTCTCGAAACCAGTATAGTTCACTCCAATGGATCCGATAAATGCATCGTCACTTTTACTGAAGGGTGCATAGCCGGGCTGGTTGGTTTTAGACAGCTCCGATTCAACATGGAAGTAGCGAGCACCGCCTGTCAGCGAGAACTCATCCGTTAAATCCCACTCATCTTGTACGAATGCTGAAAGTGTTGTGATAGACGCTTCTTTGTCGAAGTTATCATTTATAGGAGTTGTGGCGCCTGGAGGTGGAGGCACAACAGGTCTGGTGCCGTTCCGAGTGTCGTTTCTATCAATGCTATCTTTAACAAACTGAATACCAAATATAGTCAGGTGATTTTCGAGCAACTCCAAATCAACTTGGCCATTTGCCCCAATTGCCAGCTGATCATCTGATGTTTTGTTTTTAGTGCTCAGTGCGCCGAAGGTTGTCATCGTGTAATCAATGTCGATCACTCGTTCAATCTGTTGTATGTATGCATCAAAGTGAATCTTTTTAAAAGTTTCGCTTAGATCTTCACCATCGTAGAAAACACCGAGTTTTGATCGATCTCGCTTGGGTAGATCCAGAACAAACTTGTTTAGACCCGGTCTTCCGGTTGCTGAAAAGCTTGCGGGATCTACATAAGCATCGCTTTCCATCTCGACTTTTTCTGCAGTGATGCGAATGCTGTGATTGTCATTGGTATAACCAAAATTGGCGGATACACTCTGATTTTCAAATGCACTGCCATTACTGAGTGCTGTAGCTTTCAAATCCCCATCGGGTGTCTTGCGGTGACCATGATCGGACTTGGTAATAGCGATGCGATAATCCCAGTTATCCTTGGTGCCAGCAGCATTTGCATTGGAGTTATAGCCACCGGTGGAACTGTCATAGCCTCCGCCAACGCTGACTTGCAGAGCTTTGTCAGCCCCTTTTTTGGTGGTGATGTTGACCACTCCGCCAATGGCCTTGGAGCCGTGCAGAACCGAGGAAGGACCTTTGACCACTTCAACCCGTTCAATATTGGTTGGATCAATCAGGAAGAGCGAGCCGTAGGTGGAATGATCAGAAATCTCCTGCCCATCGATCAGGATTGTGTTGCGGGCTTGTCCTTCACCACGAATGGAAATGCGGCGAAGGCCGGGTGTGGAGCCCTCAAGTACGGAAACGCCGGGGATATCGCGAAGTAGCTCGGCAACATCGTTGACATTTTTCTCGTTGATAGCGTCTTGTTCCACCACAGCGACAGAGCGGGTGACATCCATCAGGCTCTGTTCGGTACGGCTGGCGGTGACGACGATTGTGTCAAGCTCGATATCGGCTGCGGCGCCTTCAAGGCTTTGGGCCAAAACTGGCGAAGCGAGGAGCGACACGCTGAGGAGAAGGCCGGTTCTCAATGACATCTCAACAAATTTCTGAACCATTTTTTTACCTTTTCTTGAGTCTGTAACTCATTTTTATTTAAAATATGAGAAATAGACTCATAAATAAAGGAAAAAATGGCGAAATTTCTCGACCTTTTGTTCCAACTCGACAAAAAGCGACATTTTGGTATCAGGTAAAAATGCTTGGATTATGTTATTGGGAAATATGAAAATGCAATAATATATTGAAATATATGTGCAAATTTAGGTTCTAGAATTTGCGGGTCGCCAAAATACCAATGGTGACCTCCACGACCCGCCACCTGTTCTATATTGTCGCATGCAAGAGAGTTTTAGGTAAGAATTGCGACAAGTGGACAGGAATGGTTAGCTGGAACCGAGTTTGCTTTTCAGTGCTTCAAACGCTTCAATCTGTGAAGACAACATCTGACGGTTCTCATCGCGGCCTAGATAGATCTTGAACATGCAGCCGCCCTTTTTATTGAAAAACTGGACGGACTTGGTGTCGGAGGAGAAGAGTGGGCGAGAGACAAATGCAATCGCATCGCAATTTTCGCCTTTCAGATGACCACCAATTGGTGCGCCATGAAGGTTATAGAAGCCTCGCGCACTTTTGCCTTTCGGGACACTGCCTTTGGCTTCGAGAATGAGGTCTTCGGTGTGTACCAAAAAGGTGATATCGCCCCAGTCTGAGACTTCAAGCATGACAGTTTCAAACAATGCACCATCAACCAATCTTGTCTGATGTTCTGGTAGGCAGTGAATGATGTCCAATGCGCTGACTTCATGCTCCTTGGCGACATAATCGAGAACGGCACCGGGATTCTCACTCAAGGAGGTCTGAATGGCCTGTTTCTTCTCAGTGCTGAGAGAGCTCATGTTTTGGTTCCTTCAAATTGAGCCGACCAACTGCTGGCACGGACCTTAATTTTTGATCTGGTTTGCTGCTGGAAGATGTTGCTGGATCCATTGGATGAGATGATGGGTCATGGTCACCTGCCAGAAACGACCGGCAAGAGTGAGCTTTGCCCAACCTTGATCAACGTTCAGCAATCCGCTTTCCTGCCATTGATGAAGCACGGGCAACAAAAGGCTCTCGCCATCCAATCCACGTTGATGCAAAGCTTCAAGAAGGCCAACGATATGCAATCGCCCGGTTTCCATCTGTCCCTTGGCTTCATTGAAAAAGGCACGGTCTGACGGCATCTTCATCAAAAACCCCAAGGGCTTCTTGCCAGCCAGCACGGTCTTGATATAGCGTTTCAGATCTCCATCAACCCGAAAGCTGTAATCTGACAGAAACCCGCCGGCCCCGGACCCGAATGCCAGACAATTGGCCCCGGTCTTGACCAGCAAATTATAGAGATTGCGTTCTCGTGTACTGCTTCGCCAATGGGTGGTGGAAATATCCATCCATCCCTTTTGCGCCAGAACATCCTGACCAATCTGATAATATTGGCCCAATTCATCATGCCTGGGCGGCGTGGAGAACTTGCCTTTGTCAATGGCTATGGCCAATGGGGAGCTAGGCAGAAGGCTTAAGGAATAGAGATCAACACCATCCAATCCTAACTCGGAAGCAATGGTGACATCTTGTCGCCAGCTATCCAGGCTTTGCTCGGGAAAGCCATAGATCAGATCAATGACAACAGCTCCCTGATCCAATGCTACCAGCTCACTCAGGAAGTCGCGTGCTTGTTCTCCTGAAACCTTGCGCCCGACACGACGACGAAGCTTGCTGTCAAAAGTCTGCACACCAAGTGAGATACGATTGGCCCCTGCATCAAAACAGGCTTTGGCTTTTTCGAGCGGGAAGCTGAAAATCCGTCCCTCGATGGTAATTTCGCAATCCGGCGCAAGGGGTAAATAAGTGCGCACGGCCTCAATGATGCGGCAAAGGTCTGGAGTATCAAGGGCAGTTGGTGTTCCGCCACCAAAATAGACGGCGTGGAGCGGATGACCAGTATGGCTTGGTAGGTCTTTGCTGGCCCTGATCTCTTCTATGATTGTGTCCGCATAGACTTCACTTTGATTGGATCGCCAGGGATTTTGATAAAACCCACAAAAGAGGCAGTGATTTTCGCAGAAAGGAATATGCAGATAGGCAACTGATTTGCTCTGCCTGTCTTGATGGCTCATGTCTTGCCAGATGGATGACCAATTGTCTTTGGGAACAGGGCGAGCATCAACAAAAGGGTGGACGACGGCCTTTTTCGGAAATGCCTCCGAGAGAGGATTGCTGCTGACTTTGGCAAACAGATCCTGCTGTTCCATGAGTTTGGGTGGTTTGGGCCTATACGGAGGGCGAACACCTCGATGATTTGGACGTTTGCCGTCGTTGGGTTGTGGAGAGCTCGGAGACTGTTTCAAGCTACTGCTTGTGGAAGACATAACGCAAATCCAATTTATTGAGTCCTGGATTCATATTATGAAAGACTCAAACTTCGCAAGCCTTTCTGCGTAAAACACTGTTTTTGAGGCGAGAATTATCCAGATGCGGCTATTTGGATAAGAGGATTTGCGTAATTTTGGGCGGTAAGTTGGCGAAATGGGCTTCCGCCAACCTCCTGTCTGATAACTCGGGTCAAGCTTGCTGAAGGATCACACAAATCTATTCGTCATAAAAATAGATGCTCATGTCGCAGGCTTGATCCCGCAGCGGGATAAGAGTTTTATATTCATCTGTCTCGTAGAAACCATGAGCAGCGTCCATATCCGGATAGCGAAAAACTGCGGCGATATGAGCTGGTTTTTCTTCGCCACGTTTGGTCTTTGCTAACGTGCCTCGCACGACAACTTCGACCCCAGCCTTCTCCATCAACGGGCCAGCTTGCTGCACATAATCCTGAAAGGCTGCAAAATCCTTGATGACTGCATAAGAGAAATTAAGAACGGGCATCAAAGCCTCCCTTGAAATGTCTGGATCAAGGAGAGGCTATGAATATTCTTTAATTCGGGACAGACCCAATCACTGCCAAAAGTTCAAACCAAACGAGCCGATCAAAGCTGATCGAGGCTTGTTTTCAAGGCTTCCCAAAGTTCCTCGGCCGGTTCACAACCAATGGACAGGCGCACAAAGGCAGGATCAACATCATCCCCCCAACGGGCACGTCGTTCAGCAGAACTGTGAATGCCGCCAAAGGATGTAGCGGGTCGCAAGTAAGGACAGTCATTGATAAAGCGTTCGGCTTTTTCCTCGCTTTCAAGCGTGAAGCAAATCAGGAAACCGAAACGAAGCTGCTGGGACTTGGCTAGATTGTGAGATGGATCTACTTGAAGCCCGGGGAAGCGAATGCTCTGAACAGCTTTGTGCTCAGCCAATCGAGGGGCAATCAGCTCTGCTGAATTGCACATGCGTTCAAATCGTACATCCAGGCTTTCCAGTCCTCGATGCAGAAGCCATGCTTCTTGTGGGCCGGGGATGGAGCCCGATATTCTACGCCAGTCTTCCATTGCTTGCAAAAGATCGCCATTGCGACTGGCCACATGTCCCATCAGGGCATCAGAATGCCCACCCATGCTTTTAGTATCGGACGAGACAACAATATCAATGCCCAGATCCAGTGGTTGCTGCCCTAATGGGGTCAGGGTGGTGTTGTCGCAAATGCTTACACCACCAGCTGCACGGACCTGTTTGGCAATGGAAGACAGATCCACAACGTCCAGACCGGGATTTGATGGAGTTTCAACGAAAACTACATCAAATCCTTCAAAGCCGCCATCTTCAAATGCGTTTGAAGGGCGTTCTACTACCTCGACGCCCAGATTGGACAGGAAACGGCTGGAGAGCACACGAGTAACATAATATCCGTCTGATGGAATGAGCAGTTTGCAACCCGCTTTCAATGTCGCAAAAAGCGAAGCGCTGATGGCTGCCATGCCGGAAGGAAAGGCTATGCAATCTGCCCTTTCAAGATGTGCAAGGGCATGTTCCAGGGCATCCCAGGTGGGATTGGTCGCTCGGCCATAAAACGGAAAATTCTCCGCCAAACCTGGTAGGTGATACATGGAGCTTTGTACCAATGGCAGAGCAATAGGCTCACCCTTGTCCAGTTGGTTTCCACGTAAATGCAACAGTTCTGCCATAGAAGGTTTGGAGAAATCGGCCATAATTTTTTCCGGGCAATTGATTGGGCGGGAGCTTTGGTCCTGACCCTAACAGAGAGCTGGTGTTTGTCCAGTCTCCTGAAACTGCATTCCCTAATGGATCAATTAAGTTGGAGCAAATCAATTATATGCACAATGTGCACTTTTATTTGTTTTGAACTATCTAAGGGTTATTCCCGATTTTATTGTAGCTTTTCAAAATTTTGCACTTTTTCGGGCGCAAACCACGTAAATTTCGCGCAATTTCTGTGATTATCTGCATGTTTTATTCATTTGTCGTAAGTCTTTGGTCGACTTTTGAACTTGTTTGCGTCTAAGAAATGGCGCCGATTTAGGCGGTAACGAAACGTTAAGATTTTCGTCACGTCCAGTCATTTGGCTCAAGGAGCTGATCGGGTGCCATCCTGGGGCAGGAAGGCAGATCAGATCTTGGCTGAATGGGCGTCGAGTCAATCGGTAGAAAAAAGTGAACCAACCTCCGCTTGCTCGGTATTGAGCGTGGAAGGCATACAAGGTTTCAGGAAATAAAATGGCTATTACACGCGAAAACTGGGGCTCTCGTCTGGGCTTCATCATGGCGACTGCAGGTTCTGCTATCGGCCTTGGCAACATTTGGAAATTCCCTTACATCACCGGTGAAAATGGCGGTGCAGCATTCATTCTGTTGTATCTTGGCCTCGTCTTCACCATTGGTCTGTCCGTTCTGTTGGCCGAGATCGTTATCGGTCGTGCCTCCCAGTCCGATGCTGTGAACTCGTTCAAGAAGCTCGGCCACGGCAAATGGTCCGTCATCGGTTATATGGGCATTCTGGCGGCCTTCATGATCCTGTCCTTCTATTGCGTTGTTGCAGGTTGGACCATCGCTTACATCATCAAATTTGCTGGTGGTGCCTTTGAAGGCATGAATGCAGAAGCAATTGGCGGGGCATTCGGTGGTTTCATCGGTGATCCGATTGAACCAATCCTGTATCAGGCGATCTTCGTTGCCCTGACCGTGATTGTGGTTCTTGGTGGTGTTGCCAACGGTATTGAGCGTGCCGGTAAAGTGCTGATGCCTTTGCTGTTCGTTATCCTGCTGGCTCTGGTGATCCGTTCTGTGACCCTGCCAGGCGCGGAAAAAGGTCTGGATTTCTTCCTGTCTCCTGATTTCTCCAAGATCACTGGTACCACCTTTGTGGCAGCGCTTGGTCAAGCGTTCTTCTCCTTGTCCTTGGGCATGGGTGCAGTTCTGACCTACGGTTCATATCTCGATAAAGATGCCAATCTTGGTAAATCCGCTTGGTATGTCGCGATCCTCGATACCTCTGTCGCTATTCTTGCTGGTCTGGCTATCCTTCCAGCCGTATTCGCATTCGGCATGAATCCAGGCGCAGGCCCAGGTCTGACTTTCGTTACCTTGCCAACTGTCTTCCTGGAAATGCCAGGCGGTTACATTTTCGGCATCATTTTCTTCGTGCTGCTGACCATCGCTGCTTTGACATCTTCCATCTCCCTTCTGGAGCCAGTGGTTGCCTATTTCCGCGAAAAAGGCTTCACCCGTTTCCAGATCACTGTTGTTTCCGGTGTGATTGTGTTCCTGCTGGGTATTCCATCTTCCCTGTCCATGGGCATCTGGGGTGATGTGAAAGTCTTCAATAAAGGCTTCCTGGATCTGTTTGACTTTGCAACAGCCAACATCATGCTGCCACTGGGTGGCATGCTGATCTCCCTCTTTGTTGGTTGGGTTATCGCGCCATTGGCGATCAAGGAAGTCAGCGGCTCTGAAGCAGGGTCTGGCCTGACCAAGATCTGGATCTTCATTCTGCGCTTCGTGGCGCCTATCGCCATCGCAGCAATCCTGATCAATGGTCTGATCAACTGATCATGAGAGTGATTGAGAAAATATTGAAAGCGGGCCTTCATGGCCCGCTTTCTTTTTGTACTGATGTCAGGGACGAGCAGAAAATTTCAAAGGGAAAGAGGCCGGTTCCATGACCTTACCATCGCACGAGGTCTTGGCTCGCTTTTCCAGCAATTGAAACTCTACTGCTTCCCCTTCAACAGCGCGCAATTGATAGCGCCAATGGATTCCGCAGCTATCATCCTGCCCCCAATCGGTGAAGGAAAGAACCGCACTGCGTGAGATGACTTGTGGGTTTGGAACTTCTTGCCGTTCCTCGCTGCTATCCACATCAAAGATTGGCAGCACCACCCCATGTTGTGGCATGTCGTTCAGTGCGACCATGAAGACGGTCGTGCCAGTGCGGGCATAGAGATTGCAAGGCAAGGCCCACAGTGTCATGTCACTGGAGATCGCATAGCGCTCCCCGAAACCTGGCGTATTCTGTGGTTCGCAATTGGGTGCCTGCTGGCGCAATGCCTTCAAAAGAGCACTAGGCACGCCTTTCAAGCCACTGAATTCTTGCGGACCGCTTAATGAGATTGCATCGCCTGACAATCTGGCTTGTTGCACAGAAGGGGTGGGAGCTGGGGCTGGTGCGTCTGCTGCGCTTTGATGATCCAATTGTGGGCAGGAAATATGGCCCTTGGTGTTTGAGATGAAAGGGAAGCGTCCTTTGCGGATGATGGTGAGTTTGGCATCATCAATGATAATGTCATCACCGCTCAGATGCTGCTTCTTGAACTCCATAAGAACCCGATGACCACTCTCCTTGTCTTCATAAAGCCGTATATGCTCTATGCGCTGGCCACCCGCCCGAATGCGGTCTACGCGGGAAAGGGCAATCACATCCTTACCGATTTTCATCCATCCGGGTAGTTCTTCGCCATCATTGAATGGTGCGAAGAAGACATAGGAATATTTGTCTTTCTTGGGGTTGCGATTATGCTGCCAAAGGGCGAACTGACAGGCATTGTAGCCTTCCAGTATATTCTGCCCGAACAATTTCAACGCTATCTTGTTGTCTTGTGCCTGAGCAGGGCTGCCCAGCATCAATCCTGCTGACAAAGCTGCCAGCATCATCAAAAATTTCATGGATCCCCCCAGTCGCTCCTCAACACTGTGATAAGAGTGCATGGATGAAAGCTATCTGTCCAGAGAAAGCATCATCAAGGCAAAAAGAAACCGACCCCTTCGGCAAAGGGTCGGTTCAAGGGGCTTTTTCAAGGGGTTTGAAAAAGGGACTTTTAAAGAGAAAATTCTAATCGAGTTGGGAAAGGGTGCGCTGAACAGCATCCTGCCAACCGGCATATTTGCGGGTTCGGGTTTCCTCATCCATGGAGGCATCGAACCGCCGCTCAAGATTCCAGCTTTTGGCAAAGACTTCAGGGGCTGGATAGAAGCCAACCTGATAACCAGCCAGATAAGCGGCACCAAGCGCCGTTGTCTCCAGCACTTGCGGGCGATCAACTGGCGCATTCAAAAGATCTGAGAGGAACTGCATGGTCCAGTCAGAGGCCACCATGCCGCCATCGACGCGCAACACAGTTTCACCTTCTGTCTGTCCACTGGCTGCCCAGTCTTTTTGCATGGCAGTCAGCAGATCACGTGTCTGATAACAAACGGCTTCCAGAGCGGCTCGTGCGAGCTCATTTGGTCCTGTACCGCGAGTGAGACCATAAAGTGCGCCACGGCAATCCGCATCCCAATAAGGAGCCCCCATGCCGACAAAGGCAGGTACGAGATAGACATCCTGGTTGTTGTCAGCTGCTTCGGCCATGGTGCCGGTCTGACCAGCATGTTCGACAACCTTCAAGCCATCACGCAGCCACTGAACAGCAGCACCAGCCACAAAGATCGAGCCCTCCAGCGCATAGGTTGGCTTGCCATCAAACTGGTAGGCGATGGTGGTGAGCAGGCGGTTCTCGGAGATGGTTGGAGCATCCCCAATATTGAGCAAGGCAAAGCAGCCGGTGCCATAGGTGGATTTCATCATGCCCGCCTCAAAACAGGCCTGACCAATGGTCGCTGCCTGCTGATCGCCTGCAATGCCCGCAATGGGAATGGAACCACCAAACAGATCTGGGGCACTTTCGCCAAAGTCAGCAGCGCAATCCATGACCTTGGGAAGAGCCAAACCTTCTGGAATGGAGAGTAGATCAAGCAGATCCTTGCTCCATTCGCCTTTCGTGATGTCATACAGCATGCTGCGTGAGGCATTGGTGGCATCGGTTGCATGCACGTTGCCGCCAGTCAGACGCCAAAGCAGGAAGCTATCGACCGTACCAAAGGCCAGTTCGCCCGCTTCGGCGCGCGCACGTGCCCCTGCGACATTGTCCAAAATCCAGGCCACTTTAGTGCCCGAGAAATAAGGATCGAGCAGCAGGCCGGTTGTCTTGGTGACCAGAGCTTCGTGCCCTGCTTCCTTCAGGCCTTTGCAGAAATCAGAGGTTCGGCGATCCTGCCAGACAATGGCTGGATAAATGGCTTTGCCACTGGCTTTGTCCCAAACCAAGGTGGTTTCGCGCTGATTGGTGATACCAATCGCAGCGATATCCTTGGCACCGATATAGAGCTTGGCCATGGCCTCGCGGCAGGTCTCGACAACGGTCTGCCAGATCTCTTCCGGATCATGCTCCACCCAACCGCTATCGGGGAAATGCTGAGTGAATTCCTTCTGCGCCATCGCACGAATTTGATAGCGATCATCAAACAGAATAGCACGTGATGAGGTCGTACCCTGATCAATGGACAATATGTAGGATTTGCTCATTCTCTCCCCCGGATCTTTTTTCTCGATGACCATTTGCAGCCAGCAAATCAGGCCTGCTTTGCATTGCCACTATGAGCTGTTTCCAGATAAAGCTGCAAGGCGTCCCGTTGGCTTTTGTCCAGATGCAAACCACGCTTGGTGCGGCGATAAAGAATGTCCTCGGCGCTCACTGCCCATTCGTTGGTCGTCAGATACTTGATTTCACGCTCATAAAGATCCGAGCCAAAGCACTGGCCGAGATCATCAAGGCTTTTGGCATCTCCCAGCAAGGTCCATGCATAGGTGCCATAGAGACGCAGCAGACGCTTGACATGGCGCGGATCAAGGAAGGAATAATCGGAACTTAGGCTCGCCAGTTTGGCGTCAAAATCTTGTGGTGCGAATTCTCCGCCTGGCAGGTTGACTTCGCGCGTCCATGGTTTCCCTTTGGCACCCAATGCTTCTTCAATCTTGCCAAGAGCGGATTCTGCCAGTCTGCGATAGGTGGTGATCTTGCCGCCAAAGATATGAAGGGCAGGAGCGATATTTTTGTCGGAGCCACCTTCAAGCTTCAGGATATAGTCGCGGGTCGCTTCCTGAGCTGCACTGGCACCATCATCATAAAGCGGGCGAACGCCGGAATATGTCCAAACCACATCGTCAGACTTGATCTCAGCGGTGAAATATTCGCTCGCCGCAGCACAAAGATAGTCAATCTCTGTCTGACTGATTTCAACCTTGGTCAGGCTCTTGTCATAGTCCTGATCGGTGGTGCCAATCAGGGTGAAGTCTTCCTCGTAAGGGATGGCAAAAATGATGCGGCCATCTTTGTTCTGGAAGATGTAGCAGCGGTCATGATCGAACAATTTTGGCACCACAATATGGCTGCCTTGCACGAGACGCACATTCTTCACATCTGGTCGGCCCATGGCATCATTGAGGATATCATCCACCCATGGCCCGGCGGCGTTGATCACCATCCGGGCCTTATGGGTTGCTTGCTCACCACTGAGCTGATCTTGCGTAACGATTTCCCAATGATCCGATAGCTGTTTGGCAGACACGACCTTGGTACGGGTCAGAATGTTCGCGCCTTTTTCACGGGCGTCCATGGCGTTGAGCACAACGAGGCGGGCATCATTGACCCAGCAATCGGAATATTCAAAGCCTTTGGTGAAGAGCGGCTTCAAAGGCTCACCGACGGCATCTTGGCGCATGTCGACATCTTTGGTGCCGGGAAGCAATTTGCGACCACCCAGATGATCATACATGAACAGGCCAAGACGCAGGAACCATGCCGGACGCAGGCCTTTGTGATGCGGGAGGACAAACCGTAAAGGCCAAATGATATGAGGCGCATTGCCGAGCAAAACTTCACGCTCTTTCAGTGCTTCGCGCACCAGTCGGAATTCATAATGCTCCAGATAACGCAAGCCGCCATGGATCAGTTTGGTGGAGGCAGAAGAGGTCGCGCTGGCCAGATCATTCATTTCGGCCAATGTCACGCTATAGCCGCGTCCCACGGCATCGCGGGCTATGCCGCAGCCATTGATACCGCCGCCAATAACGAAAATGTCCTGGATCGCTTGAACCATCACTCACTAATCTCTGGTTGGGCCGCAGCCTGATTTTTTTGGTGTTCAGCAATGACCAATTGCACCTTGTGGGTCTCGCACAATGCTACGATCTCTTCACTAGGGGCTTTGTCAGTCACAAACACATCAATGTCGGATAGATGAGCGATACAGACAGGAGCCTGTCGCTCGAATTTCATATGGTCGCAGACCAGAATGGTCTTACGGGCATGCTTGATAATGGCTTTGGCCGCGCGCACTTCGCGATAGTCGAAATCAAGCAGCGAGCCGTCCTGATCAATGGCCGAAGTGCCGATGATGGCGTAATCCACCTTGAACTGACGGATGAAATCTACGCTGCTTTCCCCAACGATGCCGCCATCAGAGCGGCGCACCATGCCGCCAGCAATGATCAGATCCAGTCCGTCAACGGCATGCAGGATATTGGCGACATTGATATTGTTGGTGATCACCATAAGGCCACTATGATGGCGAAGCGCATGGGCGACCTGCTCGGTGGTCGTGCCAATATTCAGAATGAGGGAGCTGTTGTCCGGAATAAGCTGGGCTGCAACCTGACCGATGGCGGCTTTATTTTCGCTCGCCAGAAGTCGCCGCGCCTCATAGGCCAGATTGGCAACGCCGGACGGATAAATCGCGCCACCATGTACCCGCTCCAATAGCTCGCGATCACAAAGCAGGTTCAAATCCTTGCGAATGGTCTGAGGGGTGACATCGAAGTGAGAGGCAAGGCCGTCCACATCCACACGCCCCTGACTCTTGGCAAGGCTCAATATATCGCTTTGTCTTGGTAAAAGCGGATCCATCAAAATCTCCATGATCTCTTGCGAGATTTAGTCATTTTGATTTCGAAAAGTCAATATTTAAGTTCGTATTTATTCGTTTTAGTTCATTTAAGTTCGTTTTAGGCAATTGAATGAAAGCCAGTCCAAAGTTGAAATAAGGCTGGCTTGTCATTTTCGAGCTTGTCACGGCTGTTGACGCGTTGCTGTGATGACAACATCACGAACGCAAATGCATTGTGATTGCGGATATATGAGCAGAATATCGCAGGCGATATCGTCGGTCCTTAGCTTGTCTTTGGGCCATATCTGATGGCCAATCTAAAAATGGAGTTCCTCTTTTCCGAAACCTCAAAAGCCTTCGAAAGACCTCCGGATGCAACAGATCTTGATAAGGTTTACATGGGGATGTAGGCCAAGATGCTTCTACCAACCGCCGATGACTTCACTAGGGGAAACCCCAAAATGGCGTTTGAAGGCGGTTGAGAAATTGGCAGGGCCTCCATATCCAGCCAAAAAGGCAGCCTCTGCAATTGTGACGCCTTCAATTTCAAGAGCATGACGGGCCTTTTCCATCCGCCATCTCCGAATGAAATCGGATACCGATGCGCCATAATGGCCTTGGCAGAGGCGTTGTAAGGTATTGACGCTAACACCTGCTGCATCTGCCAAATCGGCCGCTTTGATATTGTCGGTTGAATGGTGCTCCAGATAAGTTTCAATACGTGTAATTCGCTGGTGATCCTGGGGTCTGAGCTGATTATTGGTGACTTTTATTTCTGGGCGCAAAATTTGCGCAAAGGCCTCGGCAATCAAGCTGAATACTCGACTCTGGACATAGAGCTTGAGCAAGAAACGGGGGAGGTCAGGTGGATGAATGATCTGCTCGGCCCATGCCAGAGCTGCGGGGCTGGGATCCCAGCTCTTGCAAGCCATATGGCAATCAGTGAACTGCTTGATGAGATGAGCTTCATCAGGTTCACCAAGATCTTGTTGATTGAGCCATTCATGGCTCATGCTGATGATAACTTTGCGAACACGGTCGCCTTTTCTCACCTTGCGCTGAAAGCTTTCCTGTCGGATCTGAGAGAAGATTGAAGCGACTGGCTGCCATTGTCCATTTTCAGGGGAGCGTTTTGGCATGGGAACCATTTGTTCGCCAATGCGCGCATCAATATCCCCCTCAAGGAAAAGACGAACCCCGATATGGGCTGACGTATTGGTTTTGATTGTCAGATCATCCAGCTCTTGGGAGTCTGAAAAGTGAACAGCCAAGCCGCAGTCCAACTCAATGTTATCACTGCTGCCGAGGATTACTTTTGTGGCCGGTGGCAAGCCTTCTTCCAGCCAGATTTCACCAGATTCTTTGCTGCGATCATAAAGATCACCTGCCGTTACAAAAGACCGTTTGGGAGTCCAAAGGCTACTCATAAGGTATCTCTCCAATTGTGGTCCTCTGAATCCTGCTTGCTCGAAAATCATTCATCAATACACGCAAAAGCAGTGTTTGACCGTGCCATGGTGGAGTTGCAAAAAGCTTTGGTGCTTTGGCAAATGCATTCCATCTAGCCATCCCGAGCCAGCCTTTTGTATCTAAATATGACAATAATAATCAAGTTTTGGGGTGAAAAAATACCTCAAGCCAGCCGCTCTCGATTGTAAGTCATGCAGACAACGGGTCTGTGGCAAAAAATACAGGTGTTGGGATATGCAGCGTCAAACACAATTTTCCAGGTTCCTGTTGGTGACCGTCAGTGCCCTGGCCTTGGTCACTGCATCGGATCTGACAGTTCTTCAGGCTCAGGAAGTTCATAATCTCTCCGAAATTGTCGTTTCAGGTGAGCAGGAAGCAGACAATCAGGCTATGGAAAGCGATGAGGTGATCGGCGAAGAGGAGCTGAATGTTCTGAATGCACAGACTGTTCAGGACTTGTTTGCTGCGACGCCGGCCATTGTCGTTGCGGGTGGTACAAGTGCTGCCCAAAAATTCTATCTGCATGGTATTGATCAGGCCAAGGTGAATATTGTGATTGATGGCGCGCGTCAACGAAGTGGTGTCTGGCATCACACATCCGGTGATATTGGTATCGAACCAGCCTTCCTGAAGCAAGTTGATGTGAAATCCGGTGTCTCCCCTGCTGACGCCGGGCCAGGTGCCTTAGCCGGAACCATTGCGTTTGAAACCAAAGACGCCAAGGATCTCTTGCTGCCAGGGCAGACAATGGGTGGTCTTATCTCGGCTGGCTATCAGAGCAATTCCAGCACCTATCAGGTAACGGGTTCCGCTTATGGCATGCATGATGGTTTCGAGCTTGTTGGTATCGTGAAACATGCTCAGGGCAGCACCTACAAAGATGGCGGCGGCCATGAGGAGTTGGGCACGGATCCAGATGTCTGGAATGGTCTTGGCAAACTGGCCTATGAGTCCGATGGTGGCCATCGTTTCTCACTGAGTGCAGAGCGCTTTTCTGACACTGGTTTGCGTCGCCTACGTGCGGACATGAACCTCAATGGTGCAGTCAATTATAACGAGCACACCAATACGCGCACCACAGTCACTGCGAAATATGTCAATACGCAGGGCGGCGGGATGTTTGATCCTGAAATCCTGCTCTATATGAACCGCAACGAAATTGAACGTCCCTTTGGCAATTATGCGCGCTATAGTGGTGATTTCAATTCCGACATGGTCGAGTTTGGCGGTAAAGCCGTCAACAAGTTCCATTTTGCTCTGGGCACGATCACGGCAGGCGTTGATTTTTACAACAATCATATCGATCTGGAGCGTTTCTACAGCAAGGATACCTTGGATGAGACCATCACCAATATTGGTGGTCTGGTGCAGGCACGTCTGAAGCCTATGGATCGTTTGGAAATCTCCACGGGCATTCGTGTAGACTTCCAAAGCTATGATGCGGTCGATGGGCAGGCATTTGATAATGTCGGTTTCTCACCAAATTTCTCTGCCAGTTTTGAAATTCTTGATGGGTTGAAGTTTAATGCAGGTGCCGCATCCGACTTTGGTGGCTTGGAGCCGAGTGAAATGGCGCTTTATGCATCTGCATCGCCTTACAGCTATGCAGCTAATCTCAAACCAACCCGCTCGAATAGTTTTGAAGCGGGACTGAGCTACCAAAAGGATGGTTGGACGGCAGCTGCAAAGGTCTTTCATACGCGCATGAGCAACCCGATTGCGTATGACTATACCAATTGGCCTGCATCTGGTGCTCGTGTGAATGGTGCAGACCTGGTTAGCTCAGGCTTTGATGTCTCAGCCCGGTATGATTGGGCCAACGCCTATGTTTCTGCAGCTTTTACCCATACGGATGTGAAATATGACGGAAAGGTATCTGGCCTCGTTTACAACACCTCTACGACGGTGGGGGATATGCTCACTCTTCAAGGGGCCTATACCTTCACAGATCTTGATCTGACCCTTGGTGCAAAATCACAGATCGCATTCGATATTGATGAACCAAGCCTTGGCACACCAGATGATCTGGAAGGCTATCAGGTGATTGATCTGTTCGCTGAATATAAGCCGGAGAAAATGCTGGAAGGGTTCACGCTTCGTGCCGATGTAACCAATCTGCTGGATCAGAAATATGTTGCTCGTGGGACACGTCTGAATGGCTCTCGTTGGGAGCCGGTTCACAGCCCGGGCCGTTCATTCAACATCACTGCGACCAAGAAGTTCTGATTATTGTAGAAAATAATACTCAACTTTCTTGTTTGAAAGAAAGCCAGATGCTATGCATCTGGCTTTCATACTTGCATTTCAAAGGACCACAATCATGTATGCAATCACTGCAAGGGCCGAGACCGAATTTGCCTCCAAATATCTGCAGCAGCTTTGCAAGCATTTTGCCCATAAGGTTCCCTCAACTTATGATGAGACCAGCGGAAAAGTGGAGTTCCCCATGGGTGACTGCACCATGCAAGCGACCTCAGGTGTGCTCACTGTTACATGTCATTCCGAAGAAAGAGACGGTGTTACTCAGATGGGCCAGATCATCGACAAACATCTCGAGCGTTTTGCCTGGAAGGAAAAGCTGGAGTTGACCTGGGAGAATACAGAAAGCGCTGTTCAGGAAGCTTGAATTCTCTCAGGAAGCCGATGTCGATCCAAGCAAGTCGAATAGCGGGCGTAATTTCTCGCTATTCTCCGGTTCCCAAATCAGCCTGGTTCTGTTTCGAGAGAAACGCTTGGGAAGCTTGTGGGCTCTGACGTCCTTGGAGGCCGTCATCGTTTCGAGGACTGCTTCGGGAACAATGCCGCAACCGGATCCAGCAGCGGCCCAGGCGATCATGCTCTGATAGCTGTTGATTTCCACCACCTTTTCAATCGTGGCTGAATGATCGGCAAACCATTCCTCCAATACCTTGCGATAAGCGCATCCCTCCTCAAAGGCTAGAATGCTGGACTGGGTGAGATCGGAAGCGGTTTTGACTGATGGATGATCCTGTTGCGTGATCAAAACCAGATCCTCTTGGAAAATGTCCTGGCCTTCCAGATCTGCAATGGAACAGGGATCTCCGATAAAGGCAGCGTCAAGACGATGGTCCCGTACCTGCCGCACCAGATCATCCGTTGCTCCTGACGTGACCTTCAGGGGTATATCAGGGTAAAGATCATGAAACTCGGTAAGCTTTGGCAAGAGCCGAGTGATCAATGTGCTTTCCATGGTGCCAAGGCGAATGGGGCCGTGGATCCATGTATTCTTCATCGCATATTCAATGTCGGCCGCCAAAGTCAGCAGACGTTCTGCATGCTTGAAAAATGTTTGTCCGGCGTCGGTCAGAACAAGCGATCGACCCCGCCGCTCAAACAATATCACTCCAAGACGCGTTTCCAGCTGTTTGATACGTGTGGTGACATTGCTTTGAACTCTATGCAGTTTTTCAGCAGCCCGCACGATGCCGCCTTCGTGGACGACAGCACAAAATATTTCCAGTGAATCCAGATCAAAGCTTCTCATTTTGAGAATGTATCTTCCTTTTAATTCATTTGTAAGCACTAAATTGAAGCTCTAGAGTTCCTCCCAAATGGGAGGAAAATGATGCAAAAATCAAACAACCGACTGACAGAGCTCTTGAATATCCATCACCCCATCGTATCCGCTCCCATGGCTTTGGCCGCAGGAGGTGCTCTGGCAGGGGCAGTTAGTCGAGCAGGTGGGTTTGGATTGATCGGAGGTGGTTACGGTGATCCTGCCTGGTTGGAAGAGCAATTCATTACAGCTCAAGGAGAGCGCATTGGCGTTGGCTTCATCACTTGGGCGCTGAAGAAATCTCCATCGCTGCTCACGGATGTTCTGAAACACAAACCCGCGGCGGTGATGCTGTCGTTTGGTGATCCGCGCCCTTTCGTCGATGAAATTCGAGATGCGGGCGCTCTGCTGATCTGTCAGTGCCAGAATACCGATCATGTCTGGGATGCTATTGATGTGGGGGCAGATATAATCATTGCACAGGGAAGTGAAGCGGGGGGGCATGGGGCTGCTCGTGGAACCATGAGCTTTGTTCCCGAAGCTGCAGATCTTTTGGCGGAACACGCCCCTCAATCTGTGCTTTTGGCAGCTGGTGGAATTGCAGACGGAAGAGGGTTGGCAGCAGCACGAATGCTGGGGGCTGATGGTGTGCTAATGGGCACGCGCTTTTGGGCGTCAAGAGAAGCTCTTGTCCATGAAAATCATCATTTGGCAATCATCGAGGCCAATGGGGATGAAACCATACGTACGACGATTCCAGATATCGCGCGTCAACTGGATTGGCCACGAGGCCTGACGGCACGTGTAAGGCATAACACATTCGTGCGACGCTGGCAGGGGAGGGAAAAGGAACTGAAACAAAACCTGTCTGAGGAAGTGATCAAATATGCCAAAGCGTTTGCTGCAGGTGATATCGAGAATACCGGCGTTTGGTTTGGCGAAGCGGCCGGATTAATCGAAGACATTGAGAGCGCTGGCGACATAGTGATGAAAATTGCCACAGAAGCAGAGAAAGTCATGCGATGATGAAGCTTCCTCTGGGCGTTCTATTCTGATTGCTCGGATCCAGACTTTGTTTCATTCATCAGAGAATATCAAACGGGCTTGCAATCAAATGATATCGATTTCAATTCCACCGCACTACAGACGTGCTCCTTTGGTCAGTCGGCTGCAAGGCGTAAGCCAAGATGGTGGAGTTTGACGGATAGACCTCGAAATCCAGACCTTCACGGATGACGTTGATCAAAAGCATGGGCCTGATTTCGAGCCTCCGCTCTTGATATTATGTGTAGAAGTTCAGACTTGATCTGACAGTTTACCGTTTTGACGGCAGTGATTTGTCAGATCAGATTTGATCTACGAATTTTTCTGTCCAGATCTTCTTTCCATCAATCATAGTTTCCATTGGCGTCTTTTGCTCATTGCCCTGCCGGGCGAGCCCTGGCTATTGGCACGTGGTGCTGTTTTGGACCGAGGATATTTTTCGACTTCCAACGGAGCAATTACCGAAGATATTGTACTTCCGCACTTCGAGAGGCACGTACAAAATCCTACCGACGTCAGCTGGTCGTGGTTTGGTATCAAAAAAAACCAACTAAGGCTGTTTCAAGATAAGCTCACTAGCTTTCTCTCCAATCATGATTGCCGGTGCATTCGTATTGCCGGAAACAATTTCTGGCATGATCGAACAATCGGCTACCCGCAATCCCTCAATTCCATGCACCCGCAAGTTCGCATCAACGACTGCATCAGCACTCTGCCCCATTTTGCAGGTGCCTGTGGGATGATAAATTGAGGCTGTGTTGCTGCGCACCCAGTCCAGTGTTGCGTCAAAATCATCCATCGGCAAATCTGAGTTAGGTCTAAACTCTTCCGAGATCTTTGATGAGAGTGGCTTGTGACGGGCGATGCTGCGGGCGATATTCACCCCAGCCACGGCAGTACGACAGTCGGTTTCCGTAGACAGGTAATTTGGAATGATCTTGGGATAGATATTCGGATCACCGGAAACAAGGCGGATTTCGCCTTTGCTCTCTGGACGCAATTGGCAGACTGACATGGTAAACGCAGAGAAAGCGTCTGCGCCCTTGCCTGGATTTTCTGCCGAAAGAGGCTGAACATGGAACTGGATATCGGGGGTTTCCAGTCCCTCATGGGTTCTCATGAAGCCCGTTGCAAGACTGGCAGCCATGGTCATTGGGCCAGACCGGAACAGGGCATATTTCAAACCGATTTTTGCCTGGCCAAATAGAGTGCGGACCTCATCATTCAGGGTTGGTTCATTGCATTTGTAGACAAGACGCGCCTGCAAGTGGTCCTGCAGATTCTTGCCAACACCATAAAGATCCTTCTTGACCTCGATACCATGGTCTGCAAGTTGAGCGGCCTCTCCGATTCCCGACATCATCAGAATTTGCGGTGAATTGATGGAGCCGCCAGACAAAATGATTTCACGACGTGCTGCGATACGCTTAGTGTCACCCGAACGATCTTTATATAGGACCGCGACCGCACGCCCCTCCTGAATATCCACCTTTTGCACCATTGCATGGGTGATGATTTTGAGGTTCTCACGTTTTCTCACCGGGTTTAGATAGGCAACTGCGGAACTACAGCGGCGGCCATTTTTGGCAGTGAGCTGGAAAAAACCAACACCCTCTTGAGAGGCACCATTGTAATCGGAGTTAAAAGGATAGCCTGCAGCCTGCGCCGCAGCGACCCAAGCATCAGTGATCGGACGTTGAATACGCATGTTGGAAACCGCAAGCGGGCCTGTGTCTCCATGATATTCATCACCACCACGCTCGTTATTCTCGGACCGTTTGAAAAGCGGCAGTATATCTTCCCAGCTCCAGCCCACATTGCCCATCTGGCGCCAGCGATCATAATCCTGTGGTTGACCGCGCACATACAAAAGACCATTCAATGAAGAGGAGCCACCCAACACCTTGCCACGGGGCCATTCAATGGAGCGACCATTGAGACCTGGATCGGGCTCTGTCTTGTAGCACCAATCAACGGAAGGGTTGTGTATCGTTTTGAAATAACCGACCGGGATATGGATCCAAGGGTTGAGATCACGCCCGCCTGCCTCCAGTAACACCACATTATTATTAGGGTTTTCACTTAACCGGTTCGCAAGAACACATCCTGATGACCCTGCTCCAACTATGACAAAATCTGCTTCCACGACCAATCCTCCGTCTCTACTTCAAAAAAAGTTCTATACAATCTGCGAGAAATAAGCTAGCTATTTTTGATACAAAACGTCTCAATAAATGACTCAAGGGAGGAAGCCATGAGTATTACAGGCAAATTTAGCCGTATATCGCGGAGGGATCTGTTCAGGGTTGCAGGAGCTTACGGGATGAGTTCCACGCTGCTTGCAGCAGGTAGCTTTGGCGGGGCAATGAGCCTTGCCAATCTCGCAACAGCAGCGGAATCAACCTATAAAAAACGATATTCCAAGCCTGCCAAACACACTCTGAAGTTCGGCGCATCTGGCTTTAACGCACGCAACCTTCTGATCGAACGAGCCGGAGCCCTGGAATTTGCACGCGACCTGGAAGCCCGCACAGACGGCGAGATCAGAATTGAGTTCATCGGCGACAACCAGATTTGCGGACAGTTGAGCTGTGTTGAGAAAACCCAGCAGGGCATTGTCGATATCTATGCAGCGTCAACACAGAATTCAGCTGGCGGTGCCCCTTACCTGAACGTGCTGGATTACGCCTTCATGTTCCCGGGCCGTGCCTCACAATACCACTTCCTCTATCATCCAAAGAGCCAGCAAATCCTGCGTGATCCACTGGAAAAACGCCACGGCCTGAAATTCCTGTTCAGCCATTGTGAACTGCGCGGCATCCAGTTGGGCCTGAAATATAAAGACAAGCCAACCATCACCAAGCTGGAACAGTTATTTGGCACCAAGAATCGCGTGACCGGAACCCAGCTGGGCCGGATTGCCATGAAGGCATTGAACCTGAACCCGGTCCCGGTTGCCTGGGAAGAAACCCTTGATGGTTTGAAACAGGGCCTGATCGATGGTGCGGAAACCTGGGCGTCAGCAGTAGCCTATGCCAATATGTCGCCAGTGGTCAGCCAGTCGGTCGATCTGAAATTCTTCTGTGGTACCGAACATACTTCGATGTCAGCCAAAGTCTTTGACAGCCTTGAAGGCTATTTGCAGGATGCGGTGATGGAAAGCGCATATTGGGCCCAGGCCCATGTGCAGGCAGCAAATGAAGCTGCTCTGGTCAAAACTGTCGGTTTCTCTGACCCGCAACTACCAGGCACCATGTTCGTCGAAAATGACGTGCGTCCCGCCTTCTTGCCGGACAGCGAAATCCGCATGGCAGAGGAAATGTGTTCGCCTGAATTCCAGCCACAATTATGGGAGCAATGGCGCGACCGTCTCAACAAATGGGCTGGTGGCATCGATACCTATCAGGAAATCTATAACATCGCGCGCGAAGTTGACAAAGACATGAAGCCGGAAAATGTAGAACCGCGCCGCTGGTGGAAGGCCTGATCAGGGCTTGTGTGCCAGAATGAAGCTCTGGAAAATCAAAACAGATTTCACATTCCGGCGCGCTTTGAAAAAAATAGGCAAACAGCAACTCACATCACTCAAGAACCAATAGAATTGCTTTAAGCCACAAAGATCGGCCCCCGACGCAAGCTTATGCGCCGGGGGCCGTGCCTCCGGACGGGAGAACCGGAGATTTTATGGGAGGAATAAATGACGCTCTGGTCTGATATCGGTGCGATTCTCAGTGCATTTGCTTCACAAGACAGTTGGGAAATTCGAAATGCTCTGGAAAGTAATGCTGCCTGGGTGTTGGGCACCATTGCAGCCGCTCTTAGCGGTTTTCTTGTGATGTTCATCTATCGGCTGGCGCCGCTCCTGGACCGTCATCTGGAACGGACCATCATGGTATGGAGCTATCTGGCAATCGCCATGATTATCTTTTGGGGTGTGATTGATCGTTTCGTCTTTAAGAACCAGGAACCCTGGTCCACCACCATCCCGCCTTTGCTATTCATGATCATGGCCTGGTTCGGGGCGGCTTTTAACGTTCGACTACGCACACATCTGAGTTTCTCCGAGTTCCGTTCCCGAATGCCGCGCTGGGCGCAAATGAGTTGTCTCACACTGGATGCAATATTGTGGTTCATTTTTGCAGTGATTGTTTTTGTCACCACCACCCGGCTCACTGCCTTGTCGGCCTCCAACTTCCAGATCGTGCTTGGCACCGACAGCGTGCTGCAATGGTGGTTCCTGATCACCGCACCTCTATCCTTTATCCTGATGATCGCCCGTGTATTCGAAAACCTGTTCGATGATATTCGAAATTTCCGAAGCGGCGAACCGTTGATCAAACAGGCTGTAATCGGAGGAGATGTATAATGGCTGATGGAACCTGGATTACGTTGATTTCACTTGGGGTCTCTTTGCTGTTCATGCTGGGCGTGCCAGTTCTGCTTGTGATCGGATATTGGGTGATCGGATGTTCCTTCGTGTTGGGTCTGACACTCGATAATATGGGTGCGGAGCTTTTGAACGTCTTCAACAAGGGCTTTGCACTTTTGGCGATGCCTCTCTTCATCCTGACAGGTGATCTGATCAATCAATCAGGCATTGCCCGGCGACTATCGGACTTTGCCTATGCTTGTCTTGGATGGATGCGGGGCGGTCTGGCCATGGCATCGCTTGGTGCCTGCGGACTGTTTGCGGCAATCTCGGGATCGAACTCCGCCACCACGGCCACCATCGGTTCCATGCTACATCCGGAAATGGTCAAGGGTGGCTATGACGAACGCTTTTCTGCTGCGACAGCCGCCGCGGGTGGTACAGTTGGTATCATCATTCCGCCATCAATCATCTTCATTGTTTATGGCTTCCTGATGAACCTGCCGGTCTCGGAATTGTTTGTCGCCGGTATTATCCCAGGTGCCATGATGGTCATCGGCATGCAGCTCGCCTGTTGGATCATTTGCACACGAAACGGTTGGGGTTATTTGATCTCACTACGACTGAACCGGGTCCTGAAAACCGCCTTTGGGGCCTGGCTTGGCTTCTTTGCGATCGGTCTTGTCCTGTGGGGTATATATACTGGCAAATTCTCCCCCACCGAAGCGGCAGGAGTGACGGTTGGTTTTTGTGTGATTGCAGGTGTTCTGTCCTGGTTGGTGACCAAGATGACAGGCATACGCAGTTTCAAAAGCTGGGAAGAAAAGTCTTTTGCTGAAATGCTTCTGGTTGAGGGCTTCACGATCCCCCAGATCCCTTCAATTGTGGTGCGTTCGGCTCAGATTACCGGTATTCTGGCACCGTTGATCGCCATTTCTGTGGTCATGCAGCAAATCCTGTCACTATTGGGTGCCCAGCAGGCCGTCGGGGATTTTGTGACATCAATGGGCGGCTATTATGCCGTTCTGTTCACTTCCATGGTCATCGTATTCTTCTCCGGCATGGTGCTGGAAAGCCTGCCGGTCACCATCATTCTGGCTCCAATCTTGGCCCCGATTGCTGCTTCGGTCGGCATAGATCCTATCCATTTCTCGGTGATCTTTCTGGTTGGCGCCTCCATTGGCTTTATCACGCCTCCCTACGGGCTCAATCTATATGTCGCATCTGGAGTAACAGGTGTTCCATATTTCAGATTACTTCGTTATACCGTACCTTATCTTGCGGCCCTGATTGGGGTGTGGTTACTGGTATCCCTTGTTCCCGACCTCGCCTTGATGTTGCTGCCCAACAAATAGGTAACATGCACTCATGGTAGAGGATGGTCTGTCAGACAAAAAAGAGGGGCAAATCCCCACCAACCTACGTCTTTTGATACTCGTTGAAGAAGTCGTCAGGCGCGGTGTGGCGGTAAAACCCTCTGAGATGATCGAGGCAATGGGCCTCCCCAAGCCAACCGTTCATCGTCTGATGCAAACCGCCGAAGCTGAAGGCTTTCTGCAACGTGATCTGGATGCCCGGGCTTATGGCCCGGGTCCCCGGCTGAGAAAACTGGCTCTGAATACGATGTCTTCAGAGCATCTGCGCACTGCGCGTCTCAGTATCCTGAAGGGCATTGCCGAAGATCTGGGAGAGACCTGCAATTTGGCCACGCCTGATCGGGAAGGCATGACTTACCTCGATCGCGTGGAAACCAAATGGCCATTGCGCATTCAGCTACCAATTGGTACCCGGGTCCCATTCCATTGTACGGCCAGCGGAAAGATGTATCTCTCGACACTCAAAGCCAGCGCACAGGAAGCAATATTGCGTGCTCAACCGCTTGAAGCGGCCACCAACCAGACCTGCATCGACGCAGATGCCCTCGGTTCAGAACTGGAGGCCATCGCTAGCCGTGGATATTCTACCGATGACGAGGAATTCATTACCGGTATGGTAGCCGTCGCAGTTCCGGTTTGGGATGCTCACCAACGATTGCTTGCAACACTCTCGGTCCATGCTCCGGTTCAACGACACAGTTTGAAGGATCTGACAGAGTTCCTCCCCTCATTGCAGCAAGGCGCGGCAGAATTGTCAAAACTGACTTGATGCCAAAATGCTTTATACCAACGAGGGGGAACAATAACCCATAGGATGCTTTTCGATTGTTTGCTGACAAGGCAGCTTTCGACGGACAATGCCGGGGCATTTTCGGAAGAAAGATAACGACGTTCAGCGAGCAATCGAAAAGCACCAAAGGCCGGATTTTCAAGCTTCGTGGACTGCGTCGCCGCTGCCTTGTGGTCAGTCAGACCAAGACGGCACCCGCTCCTTGTCACAAAACCTGAAAAGTTCGGTCATATGGGGCATTCTTTCCCCTCGTTGGTATTGGTTGCTTTGAAGTGCTCAGATAGAGGAGCCAATAACAAAATCAAGGTAGTTCCTTTTTGTAGTCATTGGGTTGATGGATGAATGATTCAGGGGAAATGTGAATGCTTTATACGGACATACTTTAATACTGGAAAATATAGATGACCCAAAATAGAGTAAAAATATCTTTGCATTGAGCATCACCTCAGTACACTACTGACCCTTCAGTTGTTTTGCTGTTTTTATTTTTAATTTCACTCAGAACATCTTGAATTTTCGCCACACCATCTTCAATTTTATCCAATGCAATACTGGAATATCCCAGTCGGAAATAAGGGCATGGACTTGGAGGAGTAGAAAAGAAGGGATGACCTGGTTCAATCAGGACACCATGTGCCTCAAGTCTTTGAGCAAAGATCTTGCTATCCAGAAAATCTGGTCCTTTGATCCAAAAACTGGTTCCTCCATGCTGACTTTTACCTACCACTTGCAAATCTGTTTTGATCAAAGCTGCGCTCAATGCTTCGCTACGTTCACGCATGGCTTCGCGCATCTTGACGATGAGGGCATCATAATATCCCTGAGCCAGAAAATAGGCTGTGGTTCGCTGCATGTGCCCTGGAGGGTGGCGCAGCATCATTGTGCGCATTGTGCGTGCCTGACGGATGACTGGTTCGGGCGCAACGATATATCCAAGTCGAAGTCCTGGAAAAATTGACTTGGAAAAGCTACCCACGTAAAGCACGCGACCAGATCGGTCCAATGATTTCAGGGCCGGACTGGGAGCTTGCAGGAAGCTGAGCTCGAACTCATAATCATCCTCCACAACAACGAAATCGTCTTTCTCCGCCAGATCCAACAGTTTCCGCCGTCGATCCATCGGCATGGTTACGCCAGTGGGGACGTGGTGAGACGGTGTGACAAACACACAATTGGTTTCTGGCGGAATGCAGGATGGATCCAGACCTTGCGTGTCAATTTGCAACCCCTTGGTGGGGACATCAGCAAAGCGCAGCATTTCCGGAACATCTGGATAGCCCGGCTCCTCATATATGAAAAGCTTCCGGTTATGTTTGAGGATATCGATGATGATCCAAAGAGCATTTTGCGCGCCCATCGTAATCAAAACCTGCTCCTTTGTGGCCTGAATTCCACGACGGGGAAGCGTGCGGTTACAGATATAGTCAACCAGCATGGGATCATCTTCACTGGCCCAGTCCCCGGCTAGCAGGTCAAACTCCTTGGCTCCCAAGGCTCGTCTGGCGCAATCTCGCCAAGCCGTATGATTAAACAAAGACCTATCCATTTGCCCATACAAAAATGGGTATGGATAGGTACCCCAGTCCCGTCTCTTAACGATTGTTCTGAGCCGCACGTGATCTTGTCTGAGCCGTTTTGACCACTGCAACTCATCGATTTCCTGCCCCTCCTGATCGGATTTTACGCGTCGGCGCGGCGCATTTGGCGATACGGCATAGCCCGATCTGGACATGGGGATCAAATAATTTTGAGCGACCAGCTCATTGTAAGCCAGCGTCACCGTCAGCCGTGAAATACCCAAAAATTTGGCCAGTGTCCGACTGGAAGGAAGCCACGTACCAGCAGGTATATGATTTTGAAGTATAAGGGAAACCACCGAAGTGATCAGCTGTGCTTGCAGTGGAATCGTAGCCTTTTTGTCGATGAAAAACAGGTCCGGTGGAATGCGATTTTTTTTATTGGACATGGCGTTTCCCCGCACAAAAATCGATCTGGACTTAAATGAGATTTTAACTGGATATATCAATCAGGGATTATACGCAAGTATCCTTCGGGCAACGGAAATAAGAAAAATCAAATATTACTACTTTCTATATCAAAATATCTGGGAGGATATCATGGCCTTTTCAATCAAAGGTTTGAAAACCGCTGTATTTGCAGCGGCTCTGGCAGTAGCAGTATCGCCAGTCTCGGCGAAAAACTTTAAGATTGCCGTTGGTGATGGCGCTGGTGGGACGCAAGAAGCACTTGGTAAAGCATTCATTGAAGCTCTTGAAAAAAATTCAAATAAAAAACATACGGCTACTCTTTTTCTGAATGGTCAGCTTGGATCAGAGCAAGATACAGTTAATAATGCTGCCATGGGAGCATTGGATTTTTCTATTCTAGCCATTAACAATATAACACCTTTTTCTCCAAGTGTTGGCACTTTAACTTTGCCATATGTAATTCTAAGCTTGGAGGACGCGCAGAAAGTCACGACTGGACCTATTGGCCAGCAGCTTGTCAAGAACACGATCCGTGATGCCAATGTGCGTATCATCGGCTGGGCTTATTCTGGCTTCCGTGTGTTGTCGAACTCAAAAAAGCCAGTGAAGTCCGTGGCTGATCTTGATGGCCTTGTCGTGCGTGTTCCAAAGAATGCGATCATGATCGAGACCTATAAGTCTTGGGGTATCAATCCAACTCCAATGGCCTGGTCTGAGACTTTTGCCGGTCTGCAGCAAAAAGTGGTTGATGGGCAGGACAACCCATACATCACCATCAATGCGATGAAGTTCTATGAAGTACAGAAATACGTCACGAACCTTCGCTACATCTTCTCGATCGAACCGCTGGTCGTATCCGAAAGCCTGTTTCAGGACCTGTCAAAAGAAGATCAGCAAGCTGTTCTTGAAGCCGGTAAGGCAGCAACAGCTTTCTCTGCCAGCTTCCTGAAAGAAACAGAAGATCGCATCAAGAAAGAACTGTCTGAAAAAGGCATGGAGATTTCTGATCCTGCCGATGGTGAGAAAGAGTTCATCGACAAAGCAACCAGCACTGTGTGGCCGAAATTTTACGAGAGCATCGGCGGCAAAGACAAGCTGAATGAAGTACTGACTGCACTGGGTCGTGAAACCGTCAAGTAATGTCCTCCCATTGTGACACCTTAATCCCGGGGATCCTTCGCGGCCCCCGGGATTAAGGATCCCTTTGTCTCATGAATGGGATAGGAGCCGACTGATGACCCATTTTCTCAAATTCTGTGACCGTTTGGAAAGTTATATCTGTCGCTTTCTGCTCGTTTGCTTCGTCTCTCTTCTCTTCACTCAAGTTGTGTCTCGTCAAATATTTGGAACATCGATCACCTGGATTGAAGAATTATCAGTCTTCATGTTTGTCTGGTTCGTCTATTTTGGAGCCAGTTACGCCGCCCGAATTTCAGCTCATAACCGCGTTTCATTTCATTTTCGCTGGTTGCCAGCAAAGGTCGGAGTTTGGCTGGAAGCGTTTGCCGATCTCATCTGGGTGAGCTTCAATATCTACTTTGTCTATCTGGCCTACGACTTCATCTTCTTCCGGATGAACAAGTTTTGGAAAGCACAAACGTTGGGTGTCGAGCTGAAATACATCTATCTGGTGCTCCCAATAGCTTTCGCACTGATGACCATACGCATTCTACAAGTGAATTATCTCAAGCTCGTCAAGGGCGTGGACATCAAAGACCCCGACAAGATCGATTTGCCGCTTGAGGATGAGCTGAATGATGTCGATGGCACATCAGCCACAAACAACACCAATAACGGAGGAAAGGCATAATGGAGACCGCAATTGTCTATGTCCTGTTTGGCTCTTTTCTCGGATTGTTGCTGATTGGTGCCCCCATCACGGTTGCACTGGGTGTCGCATCGCTCATAACGACCTTCTATCTGGAAGAAAACCCCGTTAAGTTTGTCCAGATTGCTTTCACTTCTGTGGGATCCTTTCCGCTGATGGCATTGCCCGCCTTTATCCTGGCTGGGGCCTTGATGGAAGCAGCTGGCTTGTCTCGTCGCCTTATCAATGTAGCGGAGAGTTTTGCTGGTCCCTTTACAGGGGGTATCGCTGCCTCGACTGTTGTGGCGTGCCTGTTCTTTGGTGCTATTTCCGGCTCTGGTCCTGCGACAACAGCTGCCGTTGGCATGCTCATGATCCCCGCCATGATCAAACGCAACTACTCCCCTGGCTACGCGTCATCGCTGACGGCCGCTGCAGGTGGTCTTGGTATTGTTATTCCCCCTTCTATTCCGATGGTTATTTTCGGAATTTCCGCCCTTGGCATGATTCCGCCTCCAGCTGCAGTTGAGAAGTTTGGCACATTCCAGTCCGTCTCAATTTCAAAGCTGTTCATCGCGGGCTTTGTTCCTGCCTTCATCATGGCGACCTGCTTGTTGGTTATGAATTATCTTCTATGCCGCAAGCATGGTTACAAGGGCACCAGTTCTGCCATGGATTTTGGGCATATCTTCCAAGCAATCCGTGAGGGCTTCTGGGCTCTGATGGCTCCGCTCGTCATTCTCGGCGGAATCTATTCCGGTTTCTTCACGCCGACCGAAGCGGCAATTGTAGCCATCTTCTTCACACTATTTGTCGGCGCATTCATCTATCGCGAACTGGATTGGAAAGCGGTCAGTTCTTCACTGGAAACAACAACCTGGTTGTCCGGGCGGGTGCTCTTGATCCTGTTCACCGCAACTTTGTTTGGTCGCATCCTGGTGGAGAACCAGATCCCGGCCATCATTGCAGATGGCATGCTGTCACTGACCGAGAATGTCTATTTCATCTGGATCATGATCATAGCCTTCCTGTTGTTTGTCGGTATGTTCATGGAAACTCTGGCCACGATCCTGATCCTGGTGCCGGTGATGTTACCAGTCGCATATAGCGTTGGTATCGACCCAATCCATTTCGGTGTGGTGATGATCTGCTCCCTGTCAATCGGGTTCCAGACTCCACCTTTGGGAGAAAATCTTTTCATCGCATCGGGCATCTCAAATGTCTCGATCGAGGAAATATCCATCAAGGCTCTGCCATTCGCTGTGGTCAATATCATCGCAGTGTTGCTGATCGCCTTCTTCCCTGAACTGTCCCTGTGGCTCCCACGTCTGATGGGCTATTGAGGAGGCTTGTCTCATGATTAGAGAAATCAACCGCATACTCTATGCAACCGACCTTACCGACAATGCAGCCTATGCCTTTGAATATGCTGCCGGTTTGGCAAAATCTCTGGATGCTGAAATCCATGTCATTCATGTGGTCGAAGCTCTGAGCGATGATCAACGGGTAACCCTGACATTGTTCATCCAGAATGAAAAAGCCCGTGAAGAAGCCTTGCGACGGCGGGTCGATACGGCAACGGAGCTTCTTCATGAGCGACAGGACAAATTTTGGGAGTCGCTTGATGAGACAGAACAGGTCATCCGCGACAAGGTCGCGTCAGTTCGAGTCTTGGAGGGCTTTCCAGCTGAATCCATTCTGCATGAAGCGGAAGCCCTGGATTGCGACATGATCCTGATCGGAGCGCATGCTCATGGCTTCAGCCATACCTTTCTTGGCTCGATTGCCAAGCGGGTTCTACGCCGTTCCACCATTCCCACCTTTGTGGTGCCTTTCAAAGACGAACTCTGACAATTGGAGTAATGAGAATGTCAAACACACTTACTGCAGAAGATCTTGCAGCAACTTTTGATGCCTTCAACCAGCATGATGTTGATGCTGTCATGAAGGTTTTTGCTGACGATGCAGTCTTTTACACCGTTGGTGGTGCAGAGGTTTACGGAACCAAGGTCGAAGGCAAAGACGCTATCGCAGCAGCCTTCAGTGCGGTATGGGCTGGAATGAAGGATGCTCATTGGGACCATCATAGCCATTTTGTGCATGGAGACCGGGCTGTGTCCGAATGGACCTTCACCGGCACCAATGCCCAAGGGCAGCGTGTCGAAGCACAGGGTGCAGATCTCTTCACCGTGCGTGATGGCAAAATCATCGTCAAACAAGCATTCCGCAAAGATCGGCCTCTACAAGCCGGTTGAGCCTGTCAGGAAAGCTGAAGGGCCTTGGCCAGTCTTGGGCCCTTCACTCTGCAAAGAATGGCGCATCTTGCCGAGAATGACGGCGGATGCTCTATCAGTTGAAGGATTTTTGGTATGGATCAGAACAAGATAAAGACAGCTCGTGATCAAGAACAATATGATCCGCTCTTTGATCCGCTCACCAATAAGGGGCCGGGATGCAATCAGGCCTATGCCCCTACTTACTGGATTGATACCGCAGGACAACCGCCAGAGGACGATGGGCCGGTCTCTTGCGATCTGGATGTGGAAGTTGCGGTCATTGGCTCAGGATATACCGGCCTGAGCTGCGCGCTGCATCTGGCAAAGGACCATGGTATAGATGTCCATGTGCTAGAGGCCAATCAGGTAGCATGGGGTTGCTCTGTTCGAAATGGCGGGCAGGCTCAGATCTCGTCCGGGCGATTGAAGCGATCCGAATGGATTGCTCGTTGGGACCTGGATACAGCGAAAGCCTTACATCGAGAGGTCAGTGAAGCTTTTGATCTCTTCCGCTCTTTGATCAAGGACCATGAGATTGATTGTAATCCGCAAGATGGTGGTCACTATTATGTGGCGCATCGTCAATGGATGATGCCAAAGCTGGAAAAAGAAGCCGCACTTCTCAATGACAGCTTTTCCTATGGCGCGAAAATACTCTCAGCTGAGACCTATCGCAACGAAATAGCCAACGACCACGAGGCACAAGGTGCCATGTGGGAGCCGGACGGCGTGGCCATTCATGCTGCCAAATATGCATTTGGTCTTATGGAAGCTGCTCGCAACGCAGGGGCAAAAATCCATACCGCCAGTCCGGTCACCCATTGGGAAACAAAGCACGGCAAACACTATCTGCACACGCCTGGCGGTATTGTAAGAGCCCGTAAGGTATGCGTCGCAACTTCTGCTTACATTCCACGCAATTTACATCGCAAAACCAAAGATCGACTGATGCCGGTATTGTCCAACTCCGTTGTGACACGCGTCCTGACGGACGATGAGTTGGCTGCATGTGGCATCAAGGTCACCTGTCCGCTTACCGATACCCGTGTTCTACGCCATTACTTCCGATTGTTGCCAGACAATCGGATTCAGATCGGATCGCGCAGTTCCATCACCGGATCTGATGCTGACAATCCCAAACATCTGGCAGCTCTGTGTGAAGGATTGGCTCGCAAGTTCCCCGTACTACGGGACGTGAAACTGGATTATTCTTGGTGGGGATGGGTGGATGTCAGCCACGACATGATGCCGCGCATCACTCAGCCTGATCTGCAAGAACAGATGTTCTACGCTATGGGATATGGAGGCAATGGTGTCATGTATTCAGCCATGGCCGGAAAGCGAATGGCAGATCTTGCGATGGGCGTTCCGACCCCGGACCTACCTATTTGCGGATCTGAACTGCCTCATGAAGGCATTTTGACCCCATTCCGTCGCCTCGGTCAAAGATGGTTATACCAGTGGTATCATTATCGCGATGAGCGTCGCTGAGTGCGGGCAAATTCCTGTAAAGGCAGCTCGAACTATCAAGGTGTCTGGACTTGCAGAACGTGCTTGATCAATGGGTCCTGAACCCAAATACCAAACATGGCAAAGAGCTTGAATGGCGGTGATCCATTTGAGCTCTTTCATTTGGGTTTGTCGTTGTCAGGTGAGGTTTCGCAATCGCCTTATGGTGCTGTGTGAGTTGATCCGCGAACGACCAAGGACACATCAAGCTTGGATCGCATGATGCTGGTGACATTTTGTTCTGCTATGGAAATTGCCAGGTGATGCATGGCTTGTCGCCCGATATGGCGGGCGGGTATGCGAACTGTGGTTAAGCCCGGCTCCAGATCGGCAGATCCAGGGAAGTCACCAATCCCCACGATCGACAATTCTTTTGGCACATCCAATTTCAAGCGTTGGGCGGCGAAAAGAGCAGATTTGGCAATAAGATCATTGCCGCAAATCAGGGCTGTTGGCAGGTTATCGCGAGAGAGCAAGGACAGGCAGACCTGCTTGGCCTGCGAGACATCATAAAGTGCTTCCACGGCCCATTCTTCAGATGCTTGCAGACCAGCATCCTTGAGGGCAGCCACCGCCCCAGCATTACGGGCACGGGCGCGGTCATTTTCTTCTGTCGGCGGCATGGCGAGACCGAATTTGGTATGGCCGAGATCAATCAAATGCTTGGCAGCCAGATAGCCTGCTTCAAAATTGTCGACACCGACACAGGAAAGGCGCGATTTGTCATTGAAATTCCACATGGCGATGGATGGAATATTTTGCTGCTCGACCAACACATAGGTCGCGTCCAGATGATCAAGTCCAATAAGAGCAATTCCATCGACTCGATGTTCGAGCAGTTTGCGCAGAACCGACTCTTCCTTTTTGAGATTGAAGCCATGGGTGGCGATGAGAATGGTGAAACCCTTGTCGTCTGCTACTTCGGTGAAAGCCTGAATCAATTCGGAAAAAATGGCATTGGTCACCACCGGCACCACCAGTCCGATCGTGCCGCTACGCTTGCCGTGAATGGTCTGAGCAGCACGATTGCGAATGTATCCAAGATTGCGCACAGCGTCTTCAATGCGCTTCAGGGTAGTGGGTTTGACCAGATCGGGATGATTGAAGCTCCTCGAAACCGTAGCTGGTGAAACACCAGCCTGTTGAGCAACTGCAAAAATATCGATCTTATCTTTTTGTTTTTTCATGCGAATTCTCTCTTATGAAAAAATTTATGAAAACGTTTGCATTATTATTTTCATACCATATCCTGAGTGTCAAGAAAACAAAAATCCTCGTCATCAACAAGGCAACTCTTCGCTGACATTGATTGATAGGAAGCTTGTTGAACCGCAATTCAGACCAATTGGAGGGTTGAACAAAATGGTAAAGATGACAACCGAAGAGGCTTTCATCAAAGTCTTGCAAGCACACGGCATTGAGCATTCCTTTGGCATCATCGGATCTGCCATGATGCCGATTTCAGATCTGTTCCCTGCTGCAGGGATCAAGTTCTGGGATTGCGCTCATGAATGTAACGCAGGCATGATTGCAGATGGTTACACTCGTTCTACCGGTAAAATGTCCATGGTCGTTGCTCAGAACGGTCCTGGCATTACCAGCTTGGTGACCCCGATCAAGACCGCTTACTGGAACCACACTCCACTTCTGCTGGTAACCCCGCAGGCTGCAAACAAGACCATCGGTCAGGGTGGTTTCCAGGAAGTGGAACAGATGGCCCTGTTTGAAGACATGGTTGCCTATCAGGAAGAAGTTCGCGACGCCAGCCGCATGGCTGAAGTTCTGAACCGTGTGATCCTGCAGGCAAAGCGTGCTTCTGCGCCTGCCCAGATTAATATTCCACGCGATTTCTGGACCCAGGTCATCGATATAGATCTGCCTCAGATTGTTGAATTCGAGCGTCCTGGCGGCGGTGAAGAAGCCATCAATCGTGCAGCAGAGCTGCTGTCCAATGCCAAATTCCCTGTTATCCTCAATGGTGCTGGCGTTGTGATTGGCGGCGCGATCGATGAATCTCGTCAATTGGCAGAGCGTTTGACTGCTCCTGTGTGCTGTGGCTATCAGCACAATGATGCCTTCCCCGGCACACATCCACTGCATGCCGGTCCTCTGGGCTATAACGGCTCCAAGGCAGGTATGGAACTGATTTCCAAAGCAGACGTGGTTCTTGCTCTTGGCACGCGTCTGAACCCATTCTCCACCCTGCCAGGTTATGGTATTGATTATTGGCCAAAAGATGCGGCGATCATTCAGGTGGATATCAATCCGGACCGTATCGGCCTGACCAAACCTGTTAGCGTTGGTATCGTTGGTGACGCAAAGAAAGTGGCGACTTCCATTCTTGAGCGTTTGTCTTCTACCGCAGGCGATCATGATCGTGACGGCCGCAAAGCTCTGATCTCACAGACCAAATCTGCATGGGCTCAAGCCCTGACCTCCATGGATCATGAAGATGACGATCCAGGCACCACGTGGAATGAGCGCGCTCGCGGCCGTGAGCCGGAAAAGATGTCTCCTCGTATGGCTTGGCGGGCAATCTCTGCGGCTTTGCCGAAAGATGCGATCATCACATCTGATATCGGCAACAACTGTGCAATTGGCAATGCTTATCCGAGCTTCGAAGAGGGCCGCAAATACCTTGCTCCTGGTCTATTCGGCCCTTGTGGTTATGGTCTGCCAGCAATCTGTGGCGCAAAGATAGGTCGTCCGGATATACCAGTGGTTGGTTTTGCTGGTGACGGTGCTTTCGGCATCTCGATGAACGAGATGGTATCCGTTGGTCGTGATGACTGGCCGCCTATCACGATGGTGATCTTCCGCAACTATCAGTGGGGCGCTGAAAAACGCAACACCACCTTGTGGTTCGATGACAATTTTGTCGGAACCGAACTCGACACCAATGTGTCCTATGCGGGCATTGCAAAAGCATGTGGTCTGGAAGGTGTTGCTGTCTTCTCCATGCAGGAGCTGACCGAAGCACTGTCCAAGGCTGTAGATGACCAGATGAATAATGGCAAAACCACTTTCATCGAAGTCATGCTCAATCAGGAACTGGGCGAGCCATTCCGCCGCGATGCTATGAAAAAGCCTGTTTCTGTGGCCGGCGTCGACATCAACGACATGGTTCTGCAAAAAGGCGCTCTCTAATCGCAAGCCTTATGCGCGAAGGGTTGGGCAGTTTATCCATCGGCCCAACCCATCCGACCAGGATATGGAATGCCAGGCATTGACAAGGAACCGTTTGCGTTCCTCCAGACCTTGTCCGTCTGGCATTCCGAGCATAGCCGGATTTTCCCCCAATCTCTCACATTCGGCTATGCATCAATTTTTTCGAAATTTCCGCGGGGTGATTGGTCGATAGCTATTAATAGCTGACTCTTTTCGAAACATTTTGCCATATCAGAGGTTTCAAATGGGCATTTCATTGACACAGACCTTGCAATCCAAACTTCCAGAATTGCGCTTGGCTGTTCCCGGCTTTTTGATCTGTCTGGTAGTTGCCGCGACCGCACAATTCCTGTCTGACCATTATGGCGCCCCAGCCATGTTGATGGCATTGCTCCTTGGCATTGCGCTGAATTTTCTGGGAGAGGAAGGCCGAGCGGTCAAAGGCATTGCACTGACAGCTAAAACTGTTCTGCGTATTGGAGTTGCTCTGCTCGGCGCCAGAATTTCCGTAGACTTGTTGATGGATCTGGGACCGCAGTTGATTAGCCTGGTGGTTGGCGGTGTGATCCTGACCATTTTATTTGCCCTCACCGTTGGTAAGTTATTTGGGTTTGACAGCAAATTCTCATTTCTGACCGGCGGCTCTGTTGCGATTTGTGGGGCGTCTGCAGCTATGGCCATCGGCGCAATCCTGCCCAAAAATAACAACGATAGCGAAGGTGAGGATTTCTCGGAGCGCAATCTGATTTTCACCGTTCTTGGCGTAACCGTGCTCTCAACCATTGCCATGGTGCTCTATCCTATCCTGTCGAGCCTGTTTGAATTTGACACCCGCCAGAGTGGTGTCTTCCTCGGCGGTACTATTCATGATGTGGCGCAGGTTGTTGGTGCGGGCTTCTCCATTTCCAATGAGACCGGCGAAGTGGCCACCTTGGTCAAGCTCATTCGCGTGACCATGCTTGCCCCAGTGGTTCTGGTCGCAACCTTGGTCATCCGCGCCCGCTATAACGGTGCCAGCCAGACCGGTGCATCCAAGCCACCATTGCTGCCTATGTTTGTGATCATGTTCCTGATTTTGGCAGGCCTGAACAGCGCCCATCTGATTCCGCAAATTCTGGTTGATTGGGCTGGCGTTGTGTCCCGTTGGGCTCTGCTCACCTCTATTGCAGCCGTTGGCATGAAAACTTCCCTCGGCAAGGTGCTGGAAGTGGGTGGTCCCGCCATTGGTTTGATCGTTCTGGAAACCATTTTCATTGCAGGTGTCATCATTGCTGGCCTGCAATTGCTGACCTAGCCCGCGAGGCTGCTAAGGAGATCTCCGATGAAACCTCTTGAAAGACTCTTTCATCTCGCAAAGGAAAAGCCTCGCCATATCGTATTGGCTGAAGGAGAAGATCCACGCATTCAGGAAGCGGCCATTCGGGCCAGTGAAGATGGTCTGAGCCGCATAACTCTTTTGGGGCGCAAGGATCGGATCAGCAAAGACCTGATGGTCTTTGGCGACAAAGCCAAGGATATCGCTATCATCGAACCGGAAACCAGCCCACAATTGGCACATTATGCCGAACTCTTTCATAAAAAACGTGCCCATAAGGGCGTCGATGCCAATAAAGCGTTGGCTGCAATGAAAGAACCGCTGAACTATGCCGCCATGATGGTGCATACAGGCGATGCGGATGGAACGATTGCTGGTGCGGTTGCGACAACGGCTGATACGATCCGCTCAGCTCTGCAGATCATTGGTAAGGCCAAGGATAGCAATATCGTTTCCAGCTTCTTCTTGATGCTGGCCTGCGCCCCCCACCATACCGGCCACAAAAAGGGCAAAGGTGGCATGATTTTCTCTGACTGCGGTCTCGTGGTGGAACCGGATTGTGAGGAGCTGCAATCCATAGCGCTATCGTCGGCCCAATCCTGCAAGGCTTTGTTGGGTCAGGATCCTCAGATAGCGATGCTATCCTTCTCCACTTCTGGCAGCGCTGCCCATCCACGTGTGGCCGTGGTGCAGGAAGCCGCGACGCAATTGCAAGAAAATCACCCAGAATTGGTCGTGGGTGGTGAGCTTCAGTTTGATGCGGCGTTTGAGAAATCAATCCGTGCTTCTAAAGCACCTGATAGTCCCCTGGAAGACCGTCCCAATGTCTTCATTTTTCCCAATCTTGATGCCGGCAATATCGGCTATAAAATCGCGCAACGTATCGGTGGCATGACCGCGATCGGACCTGTTTTGCAAGGTCTGGCCAAACCCGCCAACGATCTGTCCCGCGGCTGCTCTGTCGATGACATTCTAGCCCTGATTGCCGTCACGACAGTGCAGATCCACCAGATCTGAAAGCATGGGCCAGAAGGGAATGAGTATCATGGTGAAGACGGCCCTCGCGCAATTTCTTCAATGCGCGCTTCAAGTCCGATTTCGGAAACCTTCATTGACACAGCCGTAGAGACGGATGTGTTACGGAATGACGATTTCAACGGGACGGAGCAGGACAGGGCCGGATATTTTCAACAAACAGCATCCAGGGGATTTCGCTGTTACTCTGCTAAGGCATTTCCAACTCCCATTCGGAACAAGCACTCACTATAACGGGTCTCGAAGAACTACATTTCGATGGGCTTGTTGTATCAGATACCGGAATTGATAATCGTGTTTTGCTATGTATGGAGTTTGAAGCCGATGGCTGGGCGCTCGTAAACCATCTTTCAGCATGCATGGGATCAGCGCGGGGTACAGATCGATTTCATACAAGATGCGCTTCACCAAGCATTAGAAGATGTCGAGAAAAAAGAATAAGCCTTGGTCAAGCGGATTGTCAGCGCGGATAGTGATGCTCTGGTTACAGCTTATGAGAAGCACCTGAAAAGTCTGGATAGTGAGAAGCTACGTATAGTCTCAAAACTCAAAGAATCAGACAAATCGGCATGCAGCTTCGTGGACATTATCGAACCGGGTATCAAATTCCTGGAAAACCCTTGGAACTTATGGACTTCTGGGCAAATTTCGTTGCGGAGACTTGTCCTGAGATTGGCCTTTGCAGACCCCATGACCTATGGTCGAAATAAGGGTTATCGAACCGCAAAAACTACATTACCTTTCAGACACTTAAGTGACTTGAAACAAGGGAATGGTAAAATGGTGGAGCTAAGCGGGATCGAACCGCTGACCTCGTGAATGCCATTCACGCGCTCTCCCAACTGAGCTATAGCCCCACATCTTTGACTGGTATGCACCGATCAGGTGGTGAGGCGGAACATAGTCAGGGATTTTTTTGAAATCAATCCCTTTTTTGTCTGATATGCAAATCTTTCCCCAGTCGAGTAGATTTCTGTCAAAGCACGCAATTCTCTGAATTCTGCGAGACGACAGACCCATAGAAGCCAAAAGAAAACGCGACAGAATTCTGCCGCGTTCGCATGCATTTGGTCTGTTGATGAAGGAACAAGAATGCTGGTCTAAGCGTTCTTATTCTTCATCATTGGATGGAACTGCCACATCCAGACCAATATTGGCCATGGAATCTTCATCTTCCTCGTCATCAAGGAAAACATCGGCATCGTCGCTGCTGGAATCATCATCCAGATCTGGTACTTCAATGCTGGAGGCCTGCTCGGCATCGGCATCTTCCAGGGAGATAACTTCGGCATTTGCTTCCGCAGCGCCTTCTTCAACCTCGACCTCGGTGCTTTCTTCTTCAATCTCTGGCACTTCAGGAGCTGCTGGTTTTGCAAGCTCAAAGATGGTGCCACATTTTGGGCAGGTGATAGGATCGCGATTCAGATCGTAATATTTGGCATTACAGTCCAAACAAATCCGCTTGGTGCCAAGTTCTGGTCGTGCCACAGCTTTGCCTCTTTGCCTAGATTCTTGTTTCAAAAACTCTGAAGACCTCCATTAGACAACCTTAAGCGGCCTGTCAAAAGCAAAAACGACCCAATTGCTGCAAAAACCCACAATTGTCCTGATATCAAGGTGACCAACACTAAAAAATCGTGTAAATGCGAGCGCGATTGGCTTTTTGCAAACAGCCGCCCCGGATGCGGCCGATAGGCATATTATGGCACATGATGCCTCAAACATGACACCATTATCCTCTCTTCGTTCAGATGGTCTGAAAGGAAAGCTTCAGGTCCCGGGCGATAAATCCATTTCACATCGTTCGCTGATCTTTGGTGCTTTGGCCAAGGGTGAGACGGTTGTTTCCGGTTTGCTGGAATCGGAAGATGTGTTGAATACTGCAAAAGCAATGCAGGCATTTGGTGCGCAGGTTCATAAAGATGATCAAGGCCTATGGCATGTGACCGGCGTGGGAACAGGATCTCTTTTGGAACCAATCGATGTGCTGGATTTTGGCAATTCCGGTACCGGAGCTCGTCTTGTCATGGGATTGGCGGGCGCTCACGCCTTTGCTTCCACTTTCATTGGCGATGCGTCTTTGTCCGGCCGCCCGATGGGGCGGGTGCTCAATCCACTACGCGAAATGGGTGTTGAAGTCTTGGCTCGCTCCAAGGATCGGCTGCCCCTGACCATCAAGGGTGCTGATCCGGCAACTCCAATTACCTATCGAGTACCGATGGCATCGGCGCAGGTAAAAAGCTGCGTGCTGCTGGCTGGTCTGAACATGGCGGGAACCACTACTCTGATAGAGCCGGTCAAAACGCGCGATCATACCGAGAAAATGCTACGTGGCTTTGGGGCCGAACTCGGCGAAGAAATCAATGAGGCAGGTGAGACCGTTCTGACGCTCGAAGGCTTGCAAGAGCTGACAGCACAAAATGTGACGGTGCCAGCGGATCCATCTTCTGCGGCTTTCCCGATAGTTGCAGCACTTATCACGCCGGGATCCGATCTCTTGGTCGAGAATGTGCTTCTCAACGAGACCCGCACCGGGCTTTTGACCACGCTCGTTGAAATGGGAGCGAATCTAACCATTGAGAATGAACGTGAAAGTGGTGGTGAGCGCATTGGAGATATCCATGTCCGTCATTCCGATCTCAAAGGTGTTACGGTTCCTGCAGAGCGCGCGCCATCGATGATTGATGAATATCCGGTTCTCTCCGTTGCGGCCAGCTTTGCCAACGGCGAAACCCGCATGGAAGGCTTGGAAGAATTACGCGTCAAGGAAAGTGATCGCTTGTCTGCCGTAGCCGCAGGTCTGACGGCTAACAATGTTCCGCATATCGAAGGTGAGGACTATCTGGTTGTCAAAGGTGGTTCCAACCAAATCGGTGGTGGCACCGTGGTAACCCATCTGGACCACCGCATTGCCATGAGTTTCCTTGTCATGGGACTGGCTTCGCAAAAGCCTGTTGAAGTGGATGATGGTGCCGTCATCAACACGTCGTTCCCGGGCTTTGTAGATCTGATGACAGGTCTAGGCGGTAGATTTTCGGCGTGAAGGAAGAAGGATACCGCAATGATAATTGCAATTGATGGCCCCGCAGCATCGGGCAAAGGCACTCTTTCTCGCCAGCTGGCGGGGCATTTCATGCTTCCTCATCTGGACACGGGACTTACCTTTCGTGCTGTTGGTCATGCACTTCTATCAGCAGATCTGCCGCTGGATAATGAGGTGTTGGCATGCGAGATGGCGCAGAAGGTCGATCTGGGCAAACTGGATCGAAACATCCTCTCAGCTCATCATATCGGTGAGGCAGCATCCAAGGTTGCTGTCATGCCATCTGTACGCAAGGCTCTTTTGGAAGCGCAACGAAACTTCGCCAATCAGCCAGGCGGAGCCATTTTGGATGGCCGTGACATCGGCACCGTGGTTTGCCCGGATGCGGATGTAAAACTGTTTGTGACCGCATCGCCAGAGGTACGGGCACAACGTCGCACGGATGAAATACTTGGCAAAGGGCAAGACGCCGATTTCGATCAGATTCTGCAAGATGTCAAAATGAGAGACGAGCGGGACATGAACCGGGCCGATGCGCCGCTGAAACCCGCGGAAAATGCGCACTTGCTAGATACGTCAAAATTAGATATAGAAGGCGCATTCCAGCAGGCCGTGAGCTTGGTGGAAAAGACTCTTGCACAGAGATCTCTTGTCAAGTGATCAAGCAGGTATCTGAACGAAGAGGGTGCAGCATGCGCCCTTTTTGGCGTTTGATGCTTGCTATTGCAGAGTTTTTTCCTGTAGCAGCTTGTCGGGAATTCAAAAACCCATAGCCCTTTCTGGCCGGTTTCGCGCCAGACTGGTTTCATCTTCTGGGATGAGGCTGGGGTAGCTTTGATAAAAGCTACGGCGAGAAAGGCGCGTTTATACACACCAACCCAATTGGCGCGATAGGCCTGAAATGGCCATTTAGGAGATTTTATGAGCGATCTTAATCCGTCCATGGAAGATTTTGCAGCCCTTCTTGACGAATCCTTCTCCGCGGAAGAGCCGCATGAGGGTTCCGTTATCAAAGGCACCGTCGTTGGCATCGAAAAAGACATGGCCATCATCGACGTAGGTCTGAAAGTTGAAGGCCGTGTGTCTCTGAAAGAGTTTGGTGCGCAGGCAAAAGACGGTGGTCTTGAGATTGGCTCCGAGGTTGAAGTTTACCTCGAGCGTATCGAAAATGCTTTGGGCGAAGCTGTTCTGTCCCGCGACAAGGCACGTCGTGAGGAAAGCTGGGGCAAGCTGGAAAAAGCCTTCGAAGCAGAAGAAAAAGTACAGGGCGTTATCTTCAACCAGGTCAAAGGCGGCTTTACCGTCGATCTGGATGGTGCTGTTGCCTTCCTGCCACGCTCCCAGGTCGATATCCGTCCGGTCCGCGATGTTACACCTCTGATGCACACCCCACAGCCTTTCCAGATTCTGAAAATGGACAAGCGACGTGGCAACATCGTTGTGTCTCGTCGTGTTATTCTTGAGGAAACCCGTGCAGAGCTGCGCTCTGAGCTGGTACAGAACCTCAAAGAAGGTCAGACTGTTGAAGGTATCGTCAAGAACATCACCGATTACGGTGCGTTCGTTGACCTTGGTGGCATCGATGGCCTGCTGCACGTAACCGACATTGCATGGCGTCGTATCAACCACCCAAGCGAAGTGCTGTCCATTGGCCAGTCCGTTAAGGTGCAGATCGTTCGCGTCAACCAGGAAACTCATCGTATTTCCCTGGGCATGAAGCAGCTGGAAACCGATCCTTGGTCCGAAATCGAGCAGCGTTACCCAGTTGGTGAGAAATTCACCGGCCGCGTAACCAACATCACCGATTACGGCGCATTCCTTGAGCTGGAGCCAGGCATCGAAGGTCTGATCCACGTTTCTGAAATGTCCTGGACCAAGAAAAACGTTCATCCTGGTAAAATCGTTTCTACCTCTCAGGAAGTGGAAGTGATGATCCTGGAAGTTGATCCTGTAAAGCGTCGTGTATCCCTCGGCCTGAAACAGACCCTCGACAACCCTTGGGCAGTCTTTGCCGATAGCCATCCACAGGGCACCATCGTTGAAGGTGAAGTGAAGAACAAAACCGAATTCGGTCTCTTCATTGGTCTGGAAGGCGAAGTCGACGGCATGGTTCACCTGTCCGATCTGGATTGGAACCGTCCTGGCGAGCAGGTTCTGGAAGAGTATAACAAAGGCGATATGGTCAAAGCTGTCATCCTCGATGTGGATGTTGACAAAGAGCGTATCTCCCTTGGCATCAAGCAGCTGGAAAGCGATCCGTTTGAAGATGCTTCTGGCGAACTGAAGCGCGGTGCGGTTATCACTTGTGAAATCACCGAAGTGAAAGAAAACGGTCTGGAAGTTAAAGTAACTGACTCCGATATGACTGCGTTCATTCGTCGTGGTGATCTGGCTCGTGACCGTGGCGATCAGCGCACTGACCGTTTCCAGGTCGGTGAAAAAGTTGATGCACGCATCACTCAGTTCGACAAAAAATCCCGCAAGCTGTCCGTGTCCATCAAGGCACTGGAAGTTGCAGAAGAGAAGGAAGCCATTGCACAGTTCGGTTCTTCCGATGCTGGCGCATCCCTCGGCGATATTCTTGGTGCAGCTCTGAAAGCGCGCGACGAGTAAGTCGATGCTTCATAATTGAAGCTTCCAAATCTGAAAACGCGGCTCATTTGAGCCGCGTTTTTTTGTGTCTGGGATTAAGTCGATCGAAAAACCCCTTTCGGACCTTGAATAAAAGGTCTTTTTACCAATGTTTGGGAATGTGCTTTCAGGTAGGATGGATTACCATGCTGCCAAGTCTTATCGATTGCCTTGATCGGCAAGCCGATGCTACCGATAGCAAGCAGACAGGGTATAGCTCTGCCAAATTGACCTATTCAGGATGGATTCATGCCTTTTGATGCCGACCAACTTATCGAACGCCGCCGCTTGTCCCGCAAGGTGACTTTCTGGCGTGTCATCACCGTATTGCTGGTTGTTGCTGGCGTTATTGCCCTCGGCTTGTCAATGACATCTGATGGTGGAGGTCTGACCAAAGGCGGACAGCATATTGCGAAAGTCAATTTTGATGGTGTGATTCTGGGAGAACAGCGAAAACTGGATTTGATCCAGAAACTCAAAGAAGACAAATCCGTCAAGGGTGTTGTGGCGGTTATCAATAGTCCAGGCGGTGCAACATCGGGTGGAGAAGCCCTCTATGAAGCATTGGTCGATTTGGGCAAGACCAAACCATTGGTCGCTTCGATGGATGGCATTGCAGCCTCAGCTGGTTATATGATTGCCTTGCCTGCAGAACGGATTTTTGCACGCCGGTCCACAATCACCGGATCCATTGGTGTTCTGTTTCAATATACCGATGTGACCAAATTGATGGAAACTGTCGGCGTTGAAATGCGGTCCATCAAGAGCGCGCCCTTGAAGGCTGAGCCAAACCCATTCACTCCCTATACTCCGGAAGCAGGCGATATGATCGCCAAGATGCTCGACGACTCTTATCAATGGTTTGTGGATCTCGTTGCAAAGCATCGCCCTTTTGACCGCACCAAGGCACTCGAGCTCGCTGATGGTCGCGTTGTAACGGGAGGCCAGGCGGTAAGTCTGAAACTGGTGGACGAGCTTGGTGGTCCGGAAGATGCCAAAAACTGGATGGTGACAAAACACAAGCTATCGACAGATCTGAAGTTGATCGAATGGAAACCGGCACCTTTGCGGGATGATCTCCCATTTGGTCTCGCGAGCGCTTTCTTGTCAAAATGGTTACCACAGCCAATAATTGAGCTGTTTGGCGCACAAAAACCAATCCATAAACTTGACGGACTGGTTTCAGTTTGGCAGGCTCAAAAAAGTAAACAATAAGAAGCCATTATGCCAGCGTCATTGTGAACGACCCGTCAAATTCCTGATGGGTAGGGGAAGACGTCAATAGAAGGAACACGGACAATGATCAAGTCCGAGCTTGTTCAGCATATTGCAGAGCAAAATCCACATTTATATCAACGGGATGTCGAGCATATTGTGAATGCCATCCTTGATGAGATTTCCGACGCGCTTGCACGGGGTGACCGTGTTGAGTTGCGTGGCTTCGGAGCTTTTTCGGTCAAAAACCGTCCTGCTCGAATCGGTCGAAATCCGCGAACAGGCGAACGTGTGTCTGTTGCCGAAAAATTTGTACCTTTCTTCAAAACCGGCAAGGAAATGCGTGAGCGTTTGAATGACGGCGAAGATCTGGAATAGAAGCCAAGCGAGTATCCGAATATCATGAAAGCTCTCAAGCGCCTGTTTCTGTTTCTGGTTTTGATTCCATTTGGCATCGCCTTCGTATCGCTTGCCGTGGCCAACCGTCATGTGGTTCCATTGGTCCTGGACCCGTTTTCACCTGAAAATCCGGCATTTGCTGTCGATGTGCCGCTGTTCTGGATTGTGTTCGGAGCATTGATGTCTGGAATTCTTATCGGCGGTGTGATGGCATGGTTGAAACAGGGGCGTCATCGTAAGGCCGCACGTTCCAATCGCTATGAAGCCAGAAAATGGCGTAACGAGGCGGACCGTCAGCATCAGCGGGTTGAAAAGCTCAATGAGCAGGTCAAAGCTGCTGGTCCTTCCTTGCCAGCACCAGATACCAAAACAGCAGCGTAAAAATTCGCGACTGACTTTGTTGCCTTTGCCTGTGTCAGGCATGATTATTTTTCGATATATTTTGTTGTCTCCATCTCGCCACGATGTGTGGTGAGATGGGCTTCCCTGTTATGCCAGAGTGTTTTTGAAGGCAGCCCCGCTTCTTTCCAACGGAATTCACGAATATGCAGACAGGGGCTGATGTTTGGGTGCGCCCTGAGCAATTGATCCGGGAGAGAGATGATGCATGTGCTATCTGCAGATGACGTGAATGGCTTGATGCAATATCCGGCTTTGGTGGAAGCGCTTCGCTCAGCATTTCAGGGCGAGATCACGACACCTGTTCGACACCATCATACGATTGAGATGCCCGATCAATCTGACGCCACATTGTTGCTGATGCCAGCTTGGCATGATGCCATGGCAAAAGGGCATTCAAACAATGGATATGTCGGTATCAAGATGGTTTCCGTCTATCCCGATAATGCGCAAAGAGCCCAAAAACCCTCCATTCTTGGCACCTATCTGTTACTTGATGGCGCCACTGGCGAAATTCGTGCAATTATGGATGGCCCGGCCATTACTGTCTGGCGAACCGCTTGTGCTTCGGCTTTGGCGGCAAGTTATCTAGCTCATGAAAATGCAGAGGAACTGCTGATGGTGGGAACCGGCGCTCTGTCTGAGCATCTGGTTCGAGCACATTTGGCGGTACGCCCACTTAAACGGATACGCGTTTGGGGACGTAATCCAGCCAAGGCAGAGCAACTTGTCATATCCATGGGGAATATCGATCTGGATATCGATGTAGTGGAGGATCTGGCGGAAGCTGCCACAAAAGCTGATGTCATTTCCTGCGCTACCATGGCAAGCGATCCATTGATCATGGGGGAATGGTTGAAACCGGGTGCGCATCTGGATCTGGTCGGGGCTTATCGACCGGATATGCGCGAAAGCGATGATGAAGCGATCCGTAGGGCCAATGTTTTTTGTGATACAAAAGCCGGCGCAACCAAAGAAGGGGGCGATCTTGTCCAACCTTTGGCAGATGGCATCTTGACTCTTGACCAGATCAAGGGTGATTTATTTGAACTATGCAAAGGTGAAGTCAAAGGCCGCGTAACGGATGATGAGATCACCCTGTTTAAAAGCGTAGGAACGGCAATTGAAGATTTGGCCGCCGCGCAATATCTTTACGAACTGAGCCATTAACGAGGAAAAGGGGAGGGCAGATATGTATGTAAAAATTTGTGGTCTGTCCACGCCAGATACGATTGAAACGGGTCTTGCCAGCGGGGCCAACTGGATCGGATTTGTCTTTTTTCCAAAAAGCCCGAGGCATGTGAATTATGGGGAAGCGAAGGATCTGGTGGGTCCGGTACGCGGGAAAGCGTCCATAGTCGCTCTTACAGTCAATGCTACCGATGAAGAGCTGAAAGCCATTGATGAAGCCATCAATCCAGACATCTGGCAATTGCATGGCAGCGAGACACCGGAACGAGTGGCGGAAATCCGTCAAAAATTTGGACGTCCGGTGATGAAAGCCCTGGCAATTCGGGATGAAGCTGATCTGGCTCCGATCCCTGATTATGAAGCCGTGTGCGATGTCTTGCTGTTTGATGCAAAACCGCCCAAAGATATGAAGACCGAATTGCCTGGTGGCAACGGTATTTCCTTTGATTGGCGTCTGATCAAGAACTTGCAGCTCAAGAAACCTTTTATGCTGTCCGGTGGTTTGAACCCGGACAATGTGGCCGAGGCCATTCGCCTTACAAGGCCACAAGGGGTTGATGTTTCCTCAGGCATTGAAAGCTCTCCCGGCGTTAAGGATCGGGAAAAAATCATTCAATTCATTCGCGCTGCGAAGGAAGCTGCAAGCACTTGATCCGAGCGTCTCGGAAGTATTTGCAGATTTTCCGCGCGCACAACGCATAAAGGAATGCGTTATGACCAAGTCATCTTCTGACACCGGGGCTATTGTTGCGCCCAATTCATTGGCCGCAGGGCCAGACGAACGAGGTTTTTTTGGCATTTATGGCGGACAATTCGTCTCTGAAACCCTGATGCCGCTCATTTTGGATTTGAATGAAGCTTATGAGAAAGCCAAGAACGATCCGGCTTTCCATGACGAGCTGGCTTATCTTCACAAGCATTATGTGGGACGTGAAAGCCCGCTCTATTTTGCCGAGCGCCTGACCGAAGAGCTGGGTGGTGCAAAAATCTATTTCAAGCGCGATGAGCTGAACCATACCGGCAGTCACAAGATCAACAATTGCCTTGGGCAAATACTGCTGGCAAAACGTATGGGCAAAACCCGTATCATCGCCGAGACCGGTGCTGGTCAGCATGGTGTGGCCACGGCCACGGTTTGCGCACGTTTTGGTTTCCCGTGTGAAGTCTATATGGGAGCGACTGACGTGGAACGTCAGGCTCCGAACGTGTTTCGCATGAAGCTCCTGGGCGGTAAGGTAAACCCCGTCACCGCGGGTGCAGGTACACTGAAAGATGCCATGAACGAGGCCCTGCGTGATTGGGTAACCAATGTCGAGAACACCTATTACATCATTGGTACTGCCGCAGGTCCGCATCCTTATCCTGCAATGGTGCGTGATTTCCAATCCATCATCGGGCGGGAAGTCAAAAAGCAGATGATGGAAGCGGAAGGCCGTCTGCCAGACATGCTGGTGGCGTGTCTTGGTGGTGGTTCCAACGCCATCGGTTTGTTCCATCCATTCCTGGAAGACGAAGATGTGAAAATCATTGGAGTGGAAGCAGCTGGCAAAGGCCTGGATACCGAAGAGCATTGCGCATCGCTGAATGCTGGCAAACCAGGTGTGCTTCATGGCAACCGCACCTATTTGCTGCAAGATGACGATGGTCAGATTCTGGAAGGTCATTCCATCTCTGCGGGTCTTGATTATCCAGGTATTGGCCCCGAACATTCCTATCTTCGTGATAGCGGCCGTGTGGAATATGTCTCGGCAGGCGATCAGGAAGCTCTGGAAGCCTTCCAGCTGCTCTGTCGCACCGAGGGTATTATTCCGGCACTGGAACCATCCCACGCCCTGGCTCATGTGATCAAAATTGCGCCAACGATGGATAAAGACCAGATCATTGTAATGAATCTGTGTGGTCGTGGTGACAAGGATGTCTTTACCGTTGGCGGTCATCTGGGCGTTGATCTGACCAGCAATTAAGCAATCAGCAAAAGAGATAAAGCAATGGAAACAACTCGCATTGATACTCGCTTTGCTGCTTGCAAAGCTGAAAACCGTCCTGCATTGGTGACCTTCATCACGGCAGGCGATCCAGATCTGGAAACGTCTTTGGCAATCCTGAAAGCAATGCCAAAAGCTGGTGCAGATGTCATCGAACTTGGTATGCCGTTTTCCGATCCGATGGCGGAAGGCGTGCCGATACAGCTTGCAACACAGAGAGCATTGTCCAGCGGTCAGACCATGCAAAAGACACTGAATATGGTCCGCGAATTTCGAAAAGATGATAACGACACGCCGATCATTTTGATGGGTTATTACAACCCAATTTACAGTTGGGGGGTCAACAAGTTCGTCAAGGATGCCAAGGATGCTGGTGTCGATGGATTGATCGTGGTCGATCTGCCACCAGAGCATGATGATGAGCTTTGCCTACCCGCTCGTGATGGTGGCTTGAACTTCATCCGTCTGGCGACGCCGACAACCAAAGGCAAACGTCTGGATCAGGTGCTGCAGAATACCTCTGGCTTTGTTTATTATGTCTCAGTCACCGGTGTAACTGGTTCTGGTGCATTGAACGCAGATGCCGCGGCCGAAGCGGTGAGCACCATCAAAGGTCACACCGATCTGCCTGTTGCAGTTGGCTTTGGTGTGAAGACACCAGAACAAGCCAAGGCTATTGGCAAAAATGCCGACGGCGTGGTGGTCGGCTCGGTTCTGGTCAATGCCATTCGCGAAAGTCTGGATGCAGACGGCAAGGCAACCGATGCCACTGTTAACTCTGTTACCAGCATCATCGAAGGGTTGGCAGAGGGCGCGAAAGCGTCAAAGGCCTAACAAAAGGGGAAAAAGCAGGCCAAAATTGAAATTTTGGCCTCCCCATCACCACAATTGAGTGCTAAAGCATAGCCAAATTGTCATATAGGCTCGCACCTAACTGAATGCGGGCCTTTTGGCATACGAACATCAGTATTCCCGATTTTCATGAAAAGTGATAATCGGGACAGTCTCAGGAATTGGCTCGTGAACTGGATTAACACTGTCGTCAGACCGAAAATTCGCTCCATTCTCTCTCGTCGTGACACTCCGGAAAATCTCTGGATCAAATGTCCTGTTACCGGAGAAATGGTGTTCCATCGTGATCTGGAAGCAAATCAGTTTGTGGTTCCCAATTCCGACTTCCACATGCGCATCAACGGCAACCAGCGTCTGACCTATTTCTTCGATGATGGGAAGTTCGATCTGGTTGATCTGCCGGAAGCTGCTTCTGACCCATTGAAGTTCAAAGACACGAAACGCTATGTTGATCGGGTGAAAGACGCGCGTGCCAAAACAGGCCGAAAGGACAGTGTTCTGGTTGCCACAGGCAGCATCGAAGGTCTGAAAGTTACCACCGCAGTGCAGGATTTTACCTTCCTTGGCGGCTCCCTCGGGATGGCAGCAGGTGAAGCGCTGATCACTGGCATGATGAAGGCAGTTGAAGATGAGACCCCGTTCATCTTGTTCGCAGCATCTGGTGGTGCGCGCATGCAGGAAGGCATTCTGTCTCTGATGCAGATGCCGCGTGTGACCGTTGCTGTTCAAGCTCTACGTGAAGCAGGTCTTCCTTATATTGTCGTGCTGACCGACCCAACCACTGGCGGCGTCACCGCATCCTACGCGATGTTGGGTGACATCCAGTTGGCCGAACCTGGTGCGTTGATTGGTTTTGCTGGTCAGCGTGTGATTGAGCAGACCATTCGTGAGAAGTTGCCTGAAGGCTTCCAGCGGGCAGAATACCTGAAAGAGCATGGCATGGTGGACATGGTGGTGCATCGCCACGATATGAAATCTACCATTGCCCGTTTGTGCCGTTTCTTCACAAATCAGGAAATGCCTGCTGAACTGAAGCAGACAAATTCTGGCTCTGGTGAAGACGAAGAAGGCAATGCCGCTGTATCCAACGCAGTCGATTCCGATGCGCAAGTGGCAGAAGCTGCCGCATCAAATGAGAATGCAGACAAGGCAGCGGAACAAGCTGCTCAGTAAAAAATTGCACATTGATCGTTGGAATGCCTCAGGAACTGGTTTTCTGAGGCATTTTTCTTATGTTATCCTTTCGGCTAAAATCATACCTCAACTCAGGGAAAGCTATGCTTGACCCGAGGTTTCGCCAAGGTCCTCCATGCAGCAAATCAACTCTATCCTGTCGCGCCTGAGTATGTTTCACCCTGATGAGATTGATCTGGGATTGGAACGTCTGTTCACATTATTGGGAAAGTTGGGCAATCCACATCTATTGCTCCCACCCGTCATTCATGTCGCCGGAACCAATGGCAAAGGCTCCACCTCAGCCTTGTTAAGAGCGATGTTGGAAGCGCAGGGGCTGAAGGTGCATGTTTATACATCACCTCATTTGGTGGACTTTCGTGAGCGCATTCGCCTTGCAGGCATGCTGGTAAGCGAGGAAAGCCTGTTGGCGGCCTTGCAGCAATGTGAAAAAGCCAATGGAGATGGTGAGGTTACTTTCTTCGAGATTACCACTGCCGCAGCTCTTCTGCTGTTCAGCCAGATACCGGCAGACATCGTGATATTGGAAGTAGGTCTTGGCGGAAGGCTGGATGCCACCAATGTCATCCCACGACCGGCCATGACCATGATTACTCCGATTGCGCGGGATCACGAAGAATATCTTGGCTCAGACCTCGCCGGCATCGCCAAAGAAAAGGCTGGAATTTTCAAAGCTGGTAGCCCGATCATCGTTGGGCCCCAGGCTGATGTTGTTCGCGATGCATTGGAGGACGAAGCTCGTACCAAAAGAGCTGGCCCACTTTTTGTCCATGCTCAGGATTGGATGAGTTATGAGGAACATGGACGACTGGTCTATCAGGATGAAAATGGTTTGCTGGATTTGCCCTTGCCACGCTTGCTGGGCCAGCATCAAATCTCCAATGCAGGCATGGCGATAGCGGCACTGAGAGCATTGGCACAATCTGGCCTGCTTGATTTGAGCGATGAGGCCATCGCACAAGGCTTGCAGCAGGTGAAATGGCCCGGTCGTTTGCAGCAGCTAACGAATGGCCCACTGTTCGATATGGCGCCCAAGGGCGCGGAATTGTGGCTGGACGGCGGTCATAATCCCAATGCCGGGCAAATGCTGGCAGCGGCGTTGGCAGATCTCGAAGATAGATCTCCTCGTCCGTTGCACATGATCGTTGGAATGCTGAAAACCAAGGATCCATCAGGCTATTTTCAGGCCTTCAAAGGTCTTGCAAGGGACGTTATTACCGTACCTGTGATCAGTCAGACAAACGGACAAGATCCTGTTGAGCTGGCAAGTCTTGCCGTGAAAGCTGGAGTACCTGCATCTGCAGCCAGCTCAGTTGAAGAAGCTTTGCAAAAACTGGCTCTGATTCCAAGAGAAGCTCCCCCGCGTATTCTGATTGCAGGCTCGCTTTATCTGGCCGGCGAAGTGCTCAAGGCAAATGGTGAAGAGCTGGATTGAATAACAAAAAAGCCCGATTGGGAATTTAATCGGGCTTTTTTGATCAGATGAGAAACGAGCTTATTTTTTCGCTTCGATCCATTTCAGCAGGTCAGCTTTTGGTGCAGCGCCTACTTTCATGTCAACCACTTCGCCGCCTTTGAAAAGCAACAGGGTAGGGATGGAGCGAACGCCGAACTGAGCAGCAGTGTTCGGGTTTTCGTCGACATTGACTTTGACGACTTTAACACCACCGGCAGCTTCGGTATCGATTTCGTCCAGGATTGGAGCAATCATCTTACAAGGGCCACACCATTCTGCCCAGAAATCAACAACAACAGGGACATCACCCTGAACTTCAGTTGCAAAGTTTGCATCAGTCGCGTTCACAATAGCCATAGTAAGCCTCGTTCGGTTCGTCTCAGCTCATCGCTCACCAATGAACTGGGGAAGGAAGAAGTATCTATATTCATTGATGTTTGAATATAGCTCTGTTGCCTTGAAGGTAGGTATTGAAGCCGCGTCCGTCAAGATGGGCAAGTGTTATCTTATTCCAATCTGATCCAGTGCGGCACATCTCTGTTCTGCGTCAACCTCCATCAAGGATGGCCCGCAGCTCCACAAAAGCAGTGTTCGAACACTCTTTTGCGGATAGAGCGGTGCCAAAAGATGACCGTAAACAGCCATTTGGCTAACATAATCAAAGGGCACCTCATCAGGTGAAGCTGGTACATGACGGTTTGTTTTGTAATCCACGATCACAACTTCGTCAGGGGTAACGATCAACCTATCCACTTGGCCAGAAACATCTCTGGGGCCACTTGCGGTTTCTACCCAGCCCGCAATGGAAACTTCAGCCTGACTTTGGAAGGAGAATAGCTCGGAAAAAGCCGAATCGCTTAATAGTGCAAGTGCCTCAGACAGAATCGCATCCCGGCTTGTCTCTGTCATATCCCCTGCTACGCGATCCAAAAATGCTCTGCCTTGTTCTTCCCATCGGGAAGATATCAGATTGGGTAAATGTTCAAACAAACTATGAAGGATCGAGCCTCTGCGCCTTGGTTCCCAATCATGAAGACTATGTTTGGTCGCGGACCCGGTGGTTGTCTGTCCGACATTGGGAAAGGCAACGGATTTGGCTTCAACCAGATCAGCCGCTTTCGAAGGCTGCAACAACGCATTCGGGGCAGGTTCTGCTTCCAGTGAGACACGGAACCAATCGGGTAAAGCTGCTGGCGCGCTTACAGGACTAAGATTAAGGCTCTCATTCACAGGACGTGGACGGAAGTCTTGCTTCAGCTCCCAGCGCAAAATGCTTTCGCCAGTAACGGGATGATCCAGTTCTACAGCATCAGGGCGCAACTGCCGGGCCACGACATTGTACCAGCAATTCTCCGCTGGCCCGTTAGTTCCTGTATATCCGCACAAATAGAGCCGATCTTCCGCACGGGTCATGCCTACATAAAGAAGGCGCAGATATTCTTCTTCCGTCTCGCGATCCAGCTCCGAAAGGCTTGCTTGAATGATGGCAGGTTGATCAGCCTTTGCGGTCTTGAGTGCCATCAGATCGATGGAACTGTCTTTCTGATCCAGGGAGACAAGGTGCGGATGGTGACGAGGATTGGCAGGCTTGCCGGTGCTGTCCACCATGAAGACGATGGGAGCTTCCAGCCCTTTTGAGCCGTGAACCGTCATGACGCGGATCTGATTTTCAGCCGCGCCCATGTCACGCTTGATCTCTGCGCCACCTTGGCGCATGGCAGCGAGAAATGCCTGCAGGTTGGGGATTTGCTTCTTCTCAAAATCCAGAGCGCGGGAAAGCAGCTCATCAATCACTTCATCTGCTTCTGGCCCTAGACGTTCAATAAAAGCCCGACGTTTACCGCCCGGACCCAGAATTTGCGCATAGAAGTCGAAAGGTGGTTGGAAATCAATCTGCCCGCGCCAATGACTGAGCGTGCCGAAAATACGACCAAACAAGCTGGATGGGTCATTTTGATGATGCGCACCCAGAATTTCCCAAAGGTTTTTTTCACGCTTTTCATCTGATTCAGGCGCTTTGGCCAGATCAAACAATTGCTCCTCTGAGAGACCAAAAAGTGGACTCTTCAGTACACAGGCAAGGCTGAGATCATCCTCTGGCAAAAGCATGACATCGCCAAGCGAGAGCAGATCCATGACGGCGATATGATCAAGCAAGGCAAGGCGGTCCGCGCCGGCAACGGGCAGACCGGCTTCTTTCAGGGCGCGGTTGACAGCATTGGCAAAGCCGCCACGCTTGCGCACCAGAATAAGAATGTCGCCCGCAGTGATTCTTTTGCCAGATCCAGCCAGATGATCGCCATTTTGCAACCAATGCTTGATGGTTGAGGCGATGGTGTGTGCAAGTGTGACGGATGGACTGCTGTCCCCCTGTACATCCAATGGCGCAGCCCAATCATCATCCTGCTCTTGCTCAACCGGTTCCAATAATGGCCAAAGTTCTACCAGCCCTGGATCGTTGTGCCGAATGGCTTCATGTACGGTAGGCTCATGATCAGCTGACAGCGCGGTATATTGCGCTTCATTGGCAAAGACTTCATCCACTGCCTTCAGAATGTGCGGCGTGGAGCGGAAAGAGAGCTGCAAATCGATCTTGTGGAACGGTTTTTCTTGCATTCTTGCACGCGATGCAAAGAGCTCGCGCATCTGGGCGAACCATTTTGGTTCCGCGCCCTGAAAACTATAGATGGACTGCTTTTCATCTCCCACTGCAAAAATGGTGCGTTCCACCCCACGCATGCTTTCGCTGACGAAAAATTCCTCGCCCAGCTGCTGAATGATTTCCCATTGCCGAGGGTTGGTGTCTTGCGCTTCATCGACCAGAATATGATCGATGCCCTGATCAAGTTTATAATGCACCCATGCAGCCGCTTGGGAGGGGGCAAGCAGATTGGCCGCTTTGATGATCAGATCATCAAAGTCCATTAAACCCCGTGCGGCTTTGGCGCGTTCATAATGGCTGATAACGCCGTCCGCCAGGATGAACAACGCCCGACTGCCCGCCAATGTTACCAGGGCCTTGCGGCGCTCTTCCAGAGCATCCAATCGTGCTTGCTCGCGTTCAATACTGCCTTCCAGCGCCAAATCAGCTTCCTTGACCTTCTTGGAGGCCATGAAGCTGGCGCTTTTGGCAGCACCATCTTTCTTGCGCAAGAATGTCCACCAATGAGCAGCTTTTTGCTTTGGATCTTCCGCATGCAGAAATGCCCGCAAAGTTGCCGCCTGATCCTTGTCTCTCTTGCCGCCAGCTTCGAACAGATCAACTAGAGAGCTTATATAATCCGTTGAGAAATGTGGGCTGTCTGACTGGCTGCTGCGCACCTTATCCATGCTGTCGCTTGGATCTACCCCAAGATGTTTGGCGAGAGCTTCCAATGCGGCGCTTACACCTGCTGCATCTTCGTTTCCATTTGATGTGTTTGCTTCCCCAGCTTCCATGAAGCGGCCAAAGCCTTCACGGTTGCGCACCAAGCTGGCCAGAGCATTGCGGATATCCATATCGCCCATGGAACCGACGAGATGATCCAGAGCCTCGCCCCACAAGGGTTGGCTATTCAGCCGCGCTGAAGACAGCACGGATCCAACGGCATTGCTCAACAATTCTGCTGCCAATTGATCATCCAGAATTTCAAAATGCGCGGGCACATTGGCTTCCAGTGGAAATTGATGCAGCAAGCGTTCGGCAAAGGCGTGAATGGTCTGAATTTTCAAACCGCCCGGAGTTTCCAGCGCTCGTGCAAAAAGTCGTCTGGCCAAAGCAAGCTCTTGCTCACTGGGCGGTCGCCCTTCCAAATCCTGCAAGGCTTTGGTCAAGGTTTCATCGTCCAGCCCGATCCAGTCGGAAAGTCGGGCAAAGACACGATTGGACATCTCCGCTGCAGCGGCCTTGGTAAAGGTCAGGCAAAGGATTCGAGAGGGATCGGTTCCGGCCAATAGAAGACGGATCACGCGCTGGGAAAGAACGAAGGTTTTACCCGAACCGGCATTGGCGCTCACCCAGGCAGATTGCTGAGGATGGGAAGCAAGGGCTTGATCTTGCCGTGTTTTGTCAGGGATCTGAAAAGTCATGCCTATTCGTCTCCCTCGCTTTGCTGAGACCATTCCTTGACGCGAGCAAGGTGATCATAAGGGCTTTCAAAGCGCTCAAACATCGGACGAGCGCGAGACATGTACCCTTTGGATGGATTGTCATAGGCAACGATCAGTCCAAGCAGACGTTTACCGATCAATTCAACAATATCTTCGGCTGCATAATCCTTCTCAACGCCGCTTTTGATTTCCCCTGCCTTGCGTCCGCCAGACAGTTTGATCCAGGCCATGTCTGAGACTTCAACCGAGCGAGGGATATCCTTGAAGCCGCCAAGTTTGGCCATATAGCCTTCCAGCGCCAATTGTGGTGCAAAGCCGGGTAGGACTTGCTTTGCAGAAGGCGGCTGGCCGGTCTTGAAATCAATCACCGACAGGCTGCCATCTTTCATGATATCCAGCCGGTCTGCCCGTCCGCGCAAATGGAACGAGCCGGAACGCATCGGCAACGAAGTGCCGCCCGCTATTTCTGCAAAACGACTGGCAACATCATCATTGCGTCTTGCTTCCCATTCGAAAATGAACCAGTGAGCAATGCGCTCGAAGCGCGGCCACCATATAGCCAGCAGATCTGGGAAGTTCTCGAACCGTGTGAAAGCAGACCGTCCCAACTCAATCAGATGGTCATAGGCTCTTTGATCAAATGGACCTTCCCAGTTCTGGGTAAAATCCCCCAGCACGTCATGAATGATGGAGCCTTTTTCAGCACCGCCCGGGGGGCTGCCAATATCGTCGAGCTGACGCAGGCCCAACACATGTTTTGCGTAAAGTGCGTAAGGATCACGTACCCATGTTTCAATCTCGGTGACCGAGAGATTGCGCGGACGATGTTCCAAAGGTGGCTTGGGGTTGGGGCGCGGAATAAGCTTCGGTGCCCTGGGAGCATCCAGTTGGCGTGCCCAGCGAATATACTTCTCTCCACGTGCTACCATCGCATCACTTGCCTCGCGCCCGGCTACGGCCTCAAGCCGCAGGATCCAGCGACTTGGCACAGTGGGAGAGCCGCCACTTTTCTCTGAGCGCACCAAAATCACTTCGCGACGCCCCATGGATTGCGCGAAGTCATGGGCGGCAAGGCCGGTGCGCCGCTCAGGTGGCTCCAGTTTCATTCCGGCACGCATGGGACGGGAGAGCCAGGCATCAGATTTTGTTTGAGCAGGCCAGGAGCCTTCATTGAGGCCTCCAATCACCACTCGATCCACATCCATCAAACGAGCTTCCAAGGTACCGAGCAATTGTAGACGAGGATGCCCACTGCCATGATCAAGAACCGTCTCACCGGACATCATGGCAACGAGGAAAGGCTCTACATCGCGTGCGCCCAGCATGATATTTTCACTGGCGGGGCTTTGTATGCGCTCAAAGAAACTGCGCATGGCACGACCAGCTTCTTCATCATAGAAGCGTTGAGGATCAGCCTCTTCGTTTGCTGCAATTGCTTCGACACAAGCAATGATGTGCTTGATCCAATCGGACAGAGGTTGTGGTTCTTCTGACTGAAGAACGAGCGTCTCCAGAGATCCAAGGCTCTGTTGCAAATTCTCTAGCAGCTTCTTCGCAAGATCCCAGTTTTGCGGCAATGGAGTTTCTGGATCCTTTGCGTGGCGCTCTTCACGACGATTGGCAAATTCATTGAGTAATGTTTGCAAACCACCACCAAGACGCGGGCCGCGCAACAGCTCAACCTCAATGAAGCGGGCAGCCCGCCGGGCTTGGCTTCGCTCCATGCCAAGGGAAGCAAGAGGATGCTTGATCAGTGCGAGCAGGGACACAGGCTCCATATGCTGCAAAACACAGTCCAGCATCAGACGCATCAAGAGAGCAGGGGGTGTTTCACCCAGTGGCATACCGGCGCTATCCTCGACCTCGATATTCCAGCGTTTCAACTCTACCATCACGCGACGTGCCAAGGCCCGGTCAGGGGTTACCAGAGCGGCTTTTTTGCCTTTGTCAGCTAGTGTCTCTCGCAAAGCCAGGGCGCAAATGCGCGCTTCTTCCTGCTCGTTGGCACCCCTTGCCAAGGCAACATCCAATAAAGCGATCTGACGATCGGCCTCTAGGAATTGATCCAGAGCCTGTTTCCAGAGATCCGTGCTTTCCGCCGGGCGCAAGGCTTCGCTGACCAGTTTTTCGCGTAATGAAAGCGGATGGCTCACACTTCCCAATTTGCGAACGTCACCACGAGTTAGTTTCAGTCGATCAAGCAATTGCTTGAGGTTGAATTGCGGATGCCCGGCAACACCCTCACCTTGACCTTCAAGGGGATGTAAATGGCCGATAGCCAGCCAGCTTTGCTCATCCAGTTGATAATCTAACCCCGGAAGGATCAAGGCCCCTTTGGGATGATTGGCCACTGCCACCAGAAGATCGGCAGTGGCAGGGACAGAGCCGGTTGAACCGGCAGCAATCACTGGACCCGTATGACCTTTCAGTGCTTCAATTTCACGAGAAAGCACGGCATTGCGGCGCTCTACCGGATCTACCAGCTCTCGCTCGGTCAGAATAGCTGGCCAGAATTGGGTGGCTATCTTCAAGAATTCCAGGCTCATCTGCCAATAGGCGCCATAATCATCGGGCACCAAATCTCCCAGCAATGACCAGTCGCTCTCTTCGCGATGGACAGCATCGATCAGCGCCAGTAGATCAATGGCAAGATAAGCAGCATCACTTGGTGTGCTGGAAACATTCAGACGTTGTTTGGGATCGAGGCGCAAGATTTCACGTGCTTGCTTCTGCGCCCAAAAATGTACCAGCTGCGTCATGATCAACCGACGCTCCAACGGATCCATTGCGCTTGGCAAGGACCAGAATCCATCATCAACACCAATACTGACTTTCAAGGGAAGCAGATCTTCGTCGACATCTCCAATGACATGGATACGAGGCAGAATGATGCTCGGCCAGCCACGTAGGCGCAGATGAGAGACAAAAGCTTCTTTCAGCGCATTGGCCGTACGGCGGGTTGGCACATAAATGGTAACACTGGCCAACGCACCAGGGTCAGAGCCATCAAAATTTGGAATCAGGTCACCATCGATCAAGCTATCGATCATGGTTGCCAGAAAGCCGGAACCGGGACTGATGGAATAGACATTGGGGTGAGAGATATTCGAGCTATATGAAAAAAGATCCAATCTCTCTCTCCCGTCAAACCAGCCTCCGGCCATCATAGATTGCCAAAACCAAAGCCCGACTAAAAGCCTTTCGACGATAATTGAAACGCCCGAAAAGCTTTCGCTATTTGTTTGAAACGGGTTCTCATCCGAAAAATCTGCAACTTTTCGGGAACGCGTTCTAAATCAGGCCCATATGTGTACTGTTCTGAATGGCTTTTTCTGCTTGGTCAATAGCACAGGGTTCTCCCACGTGTAACCATATGCCATCCATGGATAGGCCAAACAAACGTTCTTCTTTGATGGCCTGGTCGAATTGCACATTCAGGGAGTGAGCACCATCAGGAGCTTTCTTGAACAAACGTGGATGCAGAATGGCAGCGCCGCTATAGACGAATGGGGAGATAGTCCGCGCGTCACGACGACTGAGACGACCATCCTTGTCCATTTTGAAATCACCTTTGCCTTCATAGCCGATAGCGGAGACGGTCGGTGCCAGAAGGAGAAGAGCATCCATTTTGTCATCATCCCAATGATCAGACAGCAAAGATAAATTATTGGCAACGCCTTCCATCCAGAAACTGTCCGAATTGAGCAGATAGAAGGGGTCTTGCCCAAGAGAGGGAAGGGCTTTGGTAATACCACCACCGGTCTCCAAAAGGACGTCGCGTTCATCGGAGATAATGATTTCGCATTGGGCAGAGCGTTTTGCATGAACTTCCACCAAGTCGGCAAGATAGTGAACATTCACGATTGTGCGCTCGACGCCAGCAATGCGCAGTTTATCAAGCGCTCGATCAATCAGTGCTTGACCTGCAACAGGAATTAAGGGTTTGGGAGTGATCGCCGATAGAGGGCGCATGCGCGTACCGCGTCCGGCCGCCAAAATCATACCGGTCTTGGGGGCGCCGAGTGGAGCCTTGAAATGTTCGTTATTTGTCATTCACGTACTGCCAGTCTTGCGTGGCTTGCCAACATCAAAATGTGGATGGCAGGTCCAACAATTTATTCTCATTATAAAAGGCGCTCAAATCAGCTAACTCGGGATGGGCAAGGCAGCGAGCCAAGTAACCAATACCCCGTGGGATATGCGCCATATAGGAGCTTTTGCCCAAACTCAATTTGGCCCGGGCGAAGGCCCCCAAATTCTTGGATGTCCGCTGTGCGCCGCACAAAGCATAAGATTGCTCGAAAATCTGCGACGCCTCACGGTCAAAGGATCTATGCTGCATATAGGCAGCTTTAAGCGTTTTTTCCAGATCAGGCTCAATGGAGATCCGTGCATCCAGACAAAGAGCTGCAACATCATAGGCGCTTGGTCCAATGAGGCAATCCTGAAAATCAATAAAACCGATCAACTTATCGTCGCGGATCTTTTCCAGCCAGAAACAATTGGGATTTTGCACATCACGAAGAACAAGGCACTGTTCTGCTTCAATCAGAATATCAAAAGCTGGCTGCCATAGTGAAACATAGACCTCTCTTGTGGTAGCAGGACAATCCTGTCCCTTTAGAAATGGCCAATACCAATCAAGGAAAATATCCAGTTCAACCTCAAAAGCTGCGCGATCGTAATTGGAGAGGAGGTGAGGCCCACCAGAACCCGAGAGTTGGGTGGCGTTGCTTTGCCAGCCATCTTGATGAAAATCCGCCAGCGCGATCACCGTTGCCTCATATCGTTCTGCAATCGGTTTGGCTTCCTTATTTGGAACGCTTAGGCTCAGGCATTCACTGCCAAAATCTTCCCAAAGAGCCAATCCGTTATTCAATTGATGGCCAAAGCACTGTGGTACGGTGAGACCGGCCTTTTCCAGATTTTCCGCAACAGTGATCATCGGCGCCAGTTCGGTTACGCGATGTGCGATCAAATCATACCGACGACCATCAGCGAGAACAGGGCCCGGCTCACGTTTTGGCATATCCATCAAGATGGCGGTTTGCTGAGTTTCGCTATGATAAGCACGTTGATAGCTGCGAGTTGAAAGATCGCCATCTATTTCGCTGAGTTTGGCGTTTCCCCAATCACAATCAATGAGCAATTGCCGTTTCTGACAGGGACGTTCCAGCCTATCCTTCCATGCTTTGTTTCCCTGCAAGGTCAGGTGGCGAGCAGAGCTTTCCTCTCCATGCGCATCTTCAAAATGCAGCCAAAGAGTAGACGCGGGAAGCAGCTCTTCACCCCGATCTGGCCATTCCACCAATGTGCACCCTTCTTGCCAGCTTTCCTCAAAGCCAATCTCGTACAATTCCTCGAAATCGCTGATGCGATAGAGATCGAAGTGGCTGACCTCAAGACCGTCCAGATGATAGTTCTGTACCAGAGTGAAGGTGGGGCTGGGAACTTCAAGAAGCTCATCATCGGCAAGTGAGCGCAACAGAGCACGGGCCAGAGTGCTTTTGCCCATGCCAACGTCGCCATCCAGTGCGATTACATCACCCGACCGGAGAATCTCGGCCAGGTCCCCTGCAAAAGCCTGACCGGCAGCTTCATCAAGATTTGGGAAGCTGAAGTGCCAATCAGAAGAAGGTGAAGATACATTGGTTGGTTGCATGCACTGGCTATCTGAATGAAGAGAGAAAAGCAGGACTAGGCCAATTGACTTGCTTTGTCAGGTCTATTCTGCAGCTTGACTAACTGGTTGCGGCGCAATCGGGAAATGACAGATGACAGCCGTACCCTTGCCAACAACGGAATCGATGGATACATGTCCGCCATGCAACTCCACGAAGCTCTTGACGATGGAAAGGCCCAGTCCTGCCCCTTTCCGGGTCTCTCCGGCTTTGCGGCTTTCGAAGCGTTCGAAGGCAGACGAGAGAAATTCTTCTGGCATGCCACAACCATGATCGCGCACGGTGAAGACCATTTCACTTGCCGTTTGATCGGCGAGCACCGAGACGTTTGAGTGGTCGGGTGAGAAGGCGATGGCGTTGGATATCATGTTATAGAGAACCTGCCTTACGCGTTTGCTGTCACCCATGAAATTCTGCAAATTGTCCGCGACGGAGACATTGAGGGTGATGTCCTTTTCGGCCAGACGATCTTGCAGCCCTTCAGCCGCAGCTTGAATGGATCCAACCGGATCTACTTCCTCCAGTTCAAGCACCATGATTCCCGCATCGATGGTCGCCAGATCCAGAATATCATTGACGATTGCGAGCAAGGAAGAGCTAGAAGTCATGATATGATCTGTATATTCGCGCTGCTTTTCATTTAATGAACCAAATGTTTCCTCGGTCAACAATTCCGTGAAGCCGATGATATTGGTCAGCGGTGAGCGCAGCTCATAAGATACATGCTGAATGAAGGTGTTTTTCAGATGATCGGCCGCCATAAGCGCTTCGTTTCGTGTCGTCAGGCCGCGCTCGACATTGACCTTGTCCGTTACATCAACAAAGGTGATCATGCTAGCCCCATCGGGAAGCGGAACGAGAGCATAATCCACAACGCGTTCATCTTCCCGATCCATCCGGCCAGACAAGCCTTCACGACTGTCTGCAAGGCCAACAATGGCTTGTTTTAAATCAGCCCAAACAGCCGGATCGGAATAGGTCCGGCGACAGACTTCCAGCACGGCACTTACATGTGGCTGTTCCGCCAATAAACCTTCATCCATTGACCACATGGAAGCAAAAGCCGGGTTGGATACGCGTACTCGTCCGTCGGACCCGAACACGATGACACCATCACCCAGATGATCCAGAGTTTCAGACTGGACACGAATGAGAGAATTATAGCGCTTTTCGAGATCAAGCCGCTCGGTGATATTCTCGTAAATATAGGTCACACCACCGTCGGGATTGGGAGCTGCAACAACACGCAAGGACTGTCCGTTGGGCAAATGCCACCAATGCTCTTGCGTGTCTACCGAGCGATAGGCTGAGAACATCTCTGATTTCCAGACAGCGAAATCGGCTTGCTCTGGCAATTGACGATCAGCGCGGAGGCGATCCAATATTGCACCATCTGTCGGTTGTTGATCCAGAAAGGCCGGATCGAGATCGAACAGACTATGGTAGGCAGCATTATAGAATTGCAGGGTCTGGTTGGAATCAAAGATCGCAACAGCGGTTGTCAGCTGATCCATGGTTGTCGCATGGAATGTCTGCATGCGCTCCAATGCCCTTTCTGCGTGGTCAATGGCGGACACATCTGTCGCGATGCCAACATTGCCTTGTGTGGAGGCAATATCAACCACATCCAGAATTTGGCGTTTGCCTTGCATGATGACCGGAAGGCGCTCGACGGCAACATCAATAGAGCGCTTGTCGTCGTTGATTGATTGTTCGGCTCGTGCAACATGTGCTTTGCGAACCAGATCGCGTCCTTGCTGGTCGAGCAATTCGGTTTGCTTTTCCAGTACATCACGTAAATTTTCTGCATCAACGGCCAAGCGATAGGCTTCGTTGATCCAGCTAAGCTCTCCTTTTTCATCGCGGGACCAAACAGGCATGGGCACCGCATCCAAAAGGCTCTTCATGCGCTTCATTTCTTGTGACAAGCGATTGGCTTTATGACGTAGGTGCGCTCTGTCCCGTTCTTCATCTTCCAAAACACGCAATTGCAAATGAGCGCGTGCCCCCGAAGTGCGACCTTTGATTTCGACGTAAGCACCCATTCGCGCCTCAACAATGAGTTGAAAGCGCTGTCCATTTGAGCGCAAGGTCTCGATGGCTTGTTCCAATTGCTGCGCACAGTCGCTGTTAAGCCATGAGCCGAAAGCAAGAATTGCATCGCCGTTGGGCAATTGATGATTGCTGGTCAGGCTTCCAATCAGGTTTGGAGCATCACCTGAATTATCCCAAATGATCATCATTTGGTCAGAAGCATCCAAAAGCGATTCAGACTGATCCAGACGAGATTGCAATGTTACGATTGCCTGATGCGCCTCACGCAGTTGCATATTGGCCTGTCTGCGGGCGCGAATTGAAGACCAACCAGCTATCAATGTGAAAATCAATAAGCCACCAAAAGTAGCCAATCCCAAAATAGCGGAGCTGGACAATCCATCGTTTGTTGATATGGCAAAGTCATTTATGCTGCCTTCACCCGGTAGAGATGGAATGTCAGGGAGCTGCGAGGCTTCTGTTGCACCAGGAGCGGCAATGACCAGGGGCTCGGATGTGCTGGTTTCTGATTCCGACATTTGCGCGGTCAGGGACATATCATCGGCAAAGATGGTTTTTTGTTCCTGCGCTAAAAGAGAGGAAGGCGAAAGAAGCAGAACTCCACCTACTCCCAGCATACAAAGAGATGTCGTTAAAAAGGCCCGCACTTGCCCTTTTTGTTCCAACAGACCGCCTTCTGGCATGTCTTAGCCCTTTCCGCCGCACAGCCAGCAAGCTGACTTCATAGCTCCAATTCTTTTTCTTGTCAGAGCCATGCGTCGTAAGATCTTGTAAAAGTTGGACTCCTCTCACGTCTTCCCAAACCAGCCATTGCCGTGACCGGGGGAAACTCGGAACCCATAACTATTACAAGCTTGAACGCACGCACTCATTTCGATGCAGCACCGGGGCCTCCTCCCGGCTCTGACCGAATCACTTTCACTTTACCTGTTCACGGAATCTCGCAACAGAGTCCACCCGCAAAAAGATAAAAAAAAAGCGTCTGAATCAGTATTGATCCAGACGCATTCATTGCAAATGATAAGATTGGTGACTCCCGATCCTTGAAAAGCCGCCATTTTCTTAACAAAAGGTTAATAGCGGTAATGCTCTGGCTTGTAAGGACCATCCACAGGCACACCGATATAGTCAGCTTGGTCTTTGCTCAGCGTTGTCAATTTTACGCCAAGTTTCTCCAGATGCAGGGTTGCCACTTTCTCATCCAGTGCTTTTGGCAGAACATAGACATCCTTGCCATAATTGGCATGGTTTGCCCACAATTCCATCTGTGCCAAAGTCTGGTTGGTGAAGGAAGCGGACATGACAAAGCTAGGATGACCAGTTGCGCAGCCCAGATTTACCAGACGACCTTCGGCCAGAACAATGATGCGTGTTCCATCAGGGAATTCCACTTCATCAACCTGCGGCTTCACATTGTGCCATTCATAGTTTTTCAGAGCGCCAATCTGGATCTCGGAATCGAAGTGACCAATGTTACAAACGATTGCACGGTCTTTCATGCCACGCATATGTTCGATGGTGATGACATCTTTGTTGCCGGTGGTGGTCACAAAAATATCGCCCTGAGGGACAGCGTCTTCCATGGTGGTGACTTCATAACCCTGCATGGATGCTTGCAGCGCGCAGATTGGGTCGATTTCGGTGACGATCACCCGAGCTCCCTGAGAGCGCAGGGATTCAGCGGAACCCTTCCCAACGTCACCAAAGCCTGCAACCACAGCAACCTTACCCGAAATCATCACGTCGGTCGCGCGCTTGATGCCATCAACCAGAGACTCACGACAGCCATAGAGATTGTCAAACTTGGACTTGGTGACGGAATCGTTGACATTGATGGCAGGGAAAGGCAGATCGCCAGACTTTGCCAGATGGTAGAGACGATGCACGCCGGTGGTGGTCTCTTCGGAAACACCCAGAATGCCATCACGGATCTTGGTGAACCAACCCGGAGTTGCCTTTGCACGCTTATAGATTTGTGCCTTTACATATTCTTCTTCTTCATTTTCTGGATTCACCAGAACATCTTCACCGGCATCAACCTTGGCACCCAGCAGAATATACATGGTGGCGTCGCCGCCATCATCGAGGATCAGATTTGGGCCTTCGCCGTTACCCCAATCAAAGATGCGATCCACATAATCCCAATATTCCTCCAAACTCTCGCCTTTCACGGCAAAGACAGGGGTTCCGGTTGCTGCAATGGCGGCGGCAGCGTGGTCCTGGGTAGAGAAGATGTTACAGGTTGCCCAGCGAACTTCCGCACCAAGCGCTTGAAGAGTTTCAATCAGGACAGCGGTTTGAATGGTCATATGCAAAGAACCGGTGATCTTTGCACCTTTCAATGGCTGCGATGGGCCATATTCTTCACGGGTCTGCATCAGACCGGGCATTTCGGTCTCTGCAATTTTGATTTCCTTACGGCCCCAATCGGCCAGAGACAGATCTTTAACGACAAAATCAGCCATGTTCGCTCCTAATATTGCCCCGGTCTGGGAACAGATCAGTGACATAAGGCCCTCGCGGGCAAGGGAATGCAGGCACCAGCGGCCCAAATCTCAATACTAAGTCTGATATAGAGCCAAGTTTTAAAGAAAGCAATAACGATATAAAGAAATCTTTATATTAGCTGATATTGTTTCGAGCAGGTGTTATCTCATCGAAGAGATTTCTGGAATGGCGGTCAACAAATGGAACTGATTGGACTATATCTGAACCAAGGTGTTTGCGGGATAGGCAACATCCTTGGTAAGAGATGGGTGTTGTCATGAAATCAATGCCAAATCAGCATATGATTTGGATGACAAACCCTGTATGGAATTGGATACGTTTTTTCAAGGCTTTGCTGGTATTCAAAGTGCCCAAAGAAACAAAGGCCTCAGGCTGAACGAAAATTGAGAGTGTCATGAAGGTAGTGATGATTGGAACCGGCTATGTCGGTTTGGTGTCCGGTGTATGTTTTTCTGAATTTGGTTTTGACGTGACTTGTGTCGATGTCGATCAGAGTAAAATTGACACCCTCAATAAAGGTGAAGTGCCAATTTTTGAGCCTGGGCTCGATACATTGCTGGATCGCAACACCAAGGCTGGTCGCCTGACCTTTACCACCAATTTCGATGAAGCGGTTTCGCAAGCTGACGCGATTTTCATTGCTGTTGGTACCCCGTCGCGACGTGGAGATGGTGAAGCAGATTTGCAATATGTCTGGGCGGCTGCGCGTCAGATCGCCAATGCTGCCAAACCGGGCGTTGTGATTGTTACCAAGTCGACCGTTGTGGTCGGAACCAATCGTAAAGTTGCTGAAATTATCCGGGAGGAGAATCCGGATCTGGATTTCTCCATCGCCTCCAACCCGGAATTCCTTCGTGAAGGCTCGGCTCTTGAGGACTTCATGCGTCCTGATCGTGTGGTTGTGGGTGTCGAGGACAAGCGTGCCGAGGAGGTGATGCGTAATCTGTATCGCCCGCTCTTTCTTCGTGAAACGCCGATTGTTTTTACAGGTCTGGAGGATGCCGAACTGATCAAATATGCAGCCAATGCATTTCTGGCCGTTAAAATCTCTTTCATCAATGAAGTGGCCAATCTGTGTGAGCAGGTGGGTGGCAATGTTCAGCAAGTGGCATCAGCGATTGGTTTGGACAAGCGCATTGGCGGCAAGTTCCTTCATGCAGGTCCTGGCTTTGGTGGGTCCTGTTTCCCAAAAGATACGCGTGCGTTTGCAGCGACCGGGGAAAAATTTGGCGCGCCTCAGCGCCTTGTTGAGGCCGTGATTGAAGTGAATGAGAGCCGAAAAGCCAACATGGCCGAGCGTGTTCTTGCTAAATTGGGGCCAGATCCGAAAGGCAAGACGGTTTGCATTCTGGGTGTCGCATTCAAGCCCAATACCGATGATGTGCGTGAAAGCCCGACCCTTGCAATCATCCCGATCTTGCAGGAGGCCGGCGTGATTGTTCGGGCCCATGATCCGGAAGGTATGGATCAGGCAAAGCCGCAACTGGACAATGTCATCTGGTGCTCAGATGCATATGATGCGGCAGAAGGGGCGGATGCTTTGGCACTTGTGACCGAGTGGAACGAATATCGTGCGTTGGACATGAACCGTCTGCACGACGCCATGAATGGGGATGTCGTTGTTGATATGCGAAATGTCTATCAACCTGATAACATGCGAGCCAAAGGATTCGATTACAGCTCCATTGGTCGCGCCTGACGGCGCATCTGTAAGGTTGAAAAGGGTGCCAGGCAATTGCTCGCCTGACACTCTTTTCTTTTTGGAAGTAAGAGGCTCATCTGCCAAACCATTGAGATTCAAGAATTTATGTCTTCCGTTTCCAATGGAATATAGTTGTTCGCCAATACCGGTTCTCTTAATAATGCTTCGAGTTTTGCCCAATCTCCATTGCTTGTTAGAGTTTGGATATGGGCTTCATGTTGGCTCTGACTGCTCCAATCCTCAACCAACGTAAAGCAGCCGGTTTTATCCGCGTGTGATAAAACCCGAACGTCCAGGCATCCGTCGACTTGTGGTAGTTCGCGTTGGATTGATCTCAACGTTTTTTTCAAAGCGGATTTTTGTTCAGGCTTTGCAGTAAGCGTGACAATAACGCTATGTCTCTTAGGCAATTCTCTCTCCAAACTGAAAGTTCCTCTGTTGGCCGGCTACCTGATAATTGATGTTAATTTATTTTCCAATTTTGAAATCCAATTGCATTGGACGATTATCATTCAGTTTCAGTAAGTAGCTGAAAAAATTATGCTATAAACATATACTTCAGTTTTGACTTCAATGGAGAGAGGAAGTTTCAAAAAATGTCTTTCGAAAATGAAAGAATGAATTGGGACGATCTACGTCTGTTTCTCAATATTGCGCGTGCTGGCGGACTCACAGGTGCTATTGCCATTACGGGTGCAAGTGCTCCAACTTTAAGTCGAAGAATGACGACATTGGAGCAGTCGTTAGGAATAACATTGTTCAATCGCAGGCAAGGAGGATACACCTTGACCGAAAGTGGAACAGAACTCTTTGACTATGCGTATGCCATGGATGAACAGGCACAACTGATTTCATCGTGGCGCAATGGTTTCAGTGAGACACCCACCGTGAAAATTACGGCTGGAAGTTGGACAAGCATATTCCTTGCAAAGAATTTGGCTAACTCCATCGGTTCGTTGTTTGGAGAAGCTGGACCAAGAATTGAATTGATCACCGGAGCCTCTTTTTTGAGTTTTGCAAGAAAGGAAGCAGATCTCGGAATCCGAAACCAGATGCCGGAGCAACCGGGTTTGGTGCGTCAACGTATCGGTCTTGTGCGTTTTGCCATCTATGGCTCCAAAGAATATCTGGACCGGACCCCCAAGGCATACGGAGATCTTCGATATGGCCAAGCCGATTGGGTCATAACGGCTATGAGTGGTGCTACAGGAGCGTCATCGAAATGGATCATTCAGCGTATGGACTGCCGGCCACGTATGGTTTGCGCCAACTCCAATGCCATGCTGGAGGCCGTTGCCGAAGGTATGGGGCTATGCATATTGCCCTGCTTTGTCGGGGAAATGCATGAGCGGCTGAAGCGCTGTAGCGCGCCGATTGAAGAACTGACCCACACCCAATGGCTTGTTAGCCACCAGGAAAACAGGAAGTTGCCACATATTCAAAAAACATCGCGAGCGCTTTTTTCGCTCTTCAAGAAAAACAGAGCGCTTTTTGAATGTGACGAGGCTTTGAAAAATGATTCTCACAGTTAAGCCTGCGTCAACAGCTTGGAAAGGCGTTGGATAGAGAAACGGTAGCATGTTGATGGCTTTTCAGTTCCGATTTCGCCTCTCGGTTGGATGGCCAATTCGAGCATGATCTTCAAGCCACGGCAAAATCTTTGACATGAAAGTTATTGGCAAATGCCTTTGTAATACTGATTTTGGAAATTGACGACAGAACGGACAGACGGCCAGAATACCGAGATCGCCAAAAAAATCGCCAAGCGTTTTCATCGTGTCATCATTGGTCTTGCCAATGAATGTCGCACCAACCACATGAAGGCCATGCTGGCGAAGGGCTTCCAACGATAGAATACTGCGGTTTTTGGTACCAAGTCTGATATGTGCGCAAAGAACCACCGGTCTCCCTTTGGGACGACTGGATCAATCAGCAACATTCGCCTCATCGATCAATCTGCCAGCTCCTTCTAAAATCTTCGAGCCTTCGAAACGCGGTGGAATGAGAGAGCGGCAATGACTTTCCACCCCGTCAATCACGGCCGAACAGTGCGGAGAGAGGGGATCTCAGGTACCCGCCTTCGGCAGGATATGGCGTGAGGGCATACCGAAAAGACGAGCCATCACTTCGCTACCTGCCATAAATATTCGAAATTTAAAATGAATGCCCTTATCAAGTGCCAAAGAGTGGTGAGATGGCTGCAATTCATGTTTGAACGACGAGCCGTGATGATCTTGGAGTAATAGTCTGGATAAAATGACCAATCTTTGGAGAGAGACGTGGTCTATAAACCAGTTTCCAGGGGATTTTGGGTTGGACATGTTAGTGAAATGAAAAAACAGGACACGATTGTGACCTGCTTTGCTTTCCGTCCTCTCCATATCGGCAATGGAGAGGACAAAGTCTGATTGATCAAGATGATCGGCAGTTTCAATTATGGCATCTGCACATTATTCAGCCCTTTGGATCGTTTGATCAATGAACGGGCAATCACAACGCGCTGAATTTCTGTCGTGCCATCCACCAATTTGAGCATCTGCGCAAGGCGTGACAGTCGATCCAGATCATATTGTTTGAGCAAGCCATAACCACCCAGCATCTGGGTGCAGGCATTGGCCGCTTTCAAGGCAGCATCTGGGGCAAATCGCTTGGCGTGTGCTGCTGCCAGCGGACCATCCGGAGTTCCAACAAGACCAGCTGCCTTTTTGTAGAGTAGCCGTGAAATCTCCAGATCGGTGGCGATGTCTGCCATCATCCATTGAATGCCTTCCAGATCCAGTTCTTTGCCACCAAACATGTCGCGTTGCTTTGCAAAAGAGAGCGCTGTATCAAGGGCCGCTTCCATAAGACCGCAGCAGCCTGATGCAATGGAAGCCCGGGCAATGTCAATGGCCATCAAGGAGCCGGACAAACCTTTGCCGGGTGGAAGGATGATGTTTTCGGCTGGCACTTCCACATTGTCCAGATACATGTCGGCAAGTGGCAGGAAGTTGAAGGAAGCGGTCTCATAGCGTGGGCCAAAGCTCACACCGGGTGCGTCGGCAGGGACTGCTATCATCGCCATATCTTTATGACCCGGTTCGTCAGAGGTTTTGACCACCACAAAATAGACATCAGCCTCCGTTGCCAGAGAAACCCAGGCTTTGCGTCCGGAAATGGTATAGGATCCGGAATTACCATCCACATTGGCCCTGGTGTGCATGATCATGGGGTCCGAACCTGACTGTGGCTCTGTTAGAACAAAGCCTGCCAGTTTTTTGCCAGAGGTGAGGTCCTTCGCCCATTTTTCCTTGGCAGCATCGGTTCCGAAACCACAAAGAGCAAAGGAGCAGATGTTATGCATGGAAAGTGCGAAGGCATAAGCTCCATCACCTTTTCCCAATTCTTCATAAACCTGAATACCATCGCCTAACGACAACCCTTGTCCACCAAATTCTGGTGGGCAGTAAAGCCCGAGAAGTCCGTCTTTTGCAGCTTGATCAGAAGCGGCGCGCGGCCATTGGCCTTGTTCGTTCCAGTCATGAACCTGCGGGCTGATGACGTCTTGCGCATGAGTTCTGGCGGCGGCCAGAATGCTATCTAAATCGCTCATTGTTCCTCCCTCAAATGCCATGCTGATTGATAGACATTTAAAATGAATGTGTATTTCGGTATATGCCCGAGACTTTTAATTGGCTCGAATGAACATTAAACGTACATACGTTCGTTTTTATGATTTACGCGAATTTTCCTGGACGCTGCAAGTGATATTTTGTCACTTCACCAAAAGTCGGAGTAAAAAACGGCAAACTAGGAAAGCGGTCAACTCTTAAGTGTTTTGCAATAGCCCCGGAGATAAACTGAGCGAAAGCCGGTTTCCAGCCATATATAGCAATATTTGTTCAGAGCGAATCCAAAGACTTCATGTCCACATTGGTCAACAATCAAATGCAACATGCGGCCTCGCCCTATCAACCGGTGAGCGGCCATGCAATAGAACGGCTGGCCATTCAAACCAGCCATTTGAGCTTGACATTGGCACTGTGCCTGTTGGTGACGACATTCCCGATTGCTGCCTTCTTCATTTCCCCGCTTATTGCGATTATCGGTCATCTGATCCTGGTAAGTGCAGTCACCTTCTATTTTGCTCCTGCATTGCCTCAAATCGTCTATTTCGCTCTATTGTTCCAGAATATCATTATCTCGATATTTTCGGGTTTCGTGAGTGATGCGGAAAGTTTCAATATCCTCAAAGGGTTTAACTTTCTAACCATGATGGTGGCCTGGCTTTGGCTATTTGGCAGTTATGCCATGAATTGGCGGGTGCATAGCAGACAGGTCAATCGCATCATGGCAGTTGGTTTGATTGCTTTCGCTATCATTGGTTTTTATTTGCTGCTTGGAATGGCCAAAAACCCAATGGCAGCGTCCATCTATTTGCGAAATATCATCACACCAATGGTGATGTTCCAGCTCTTCTTTTTTGTTGCGCTGAGGTTCAATCAACCGCTTCTTCCGTTTTTCACCACCGTTACCGTGATTGTCATCATTGCGGGTTGGATCGAGATGCTGGATCGACCCCTCTGGCTGGATCTCACCAATGGATGGACCTATTGGGGCAAGATCATGGAGAAGGACATTCTGAACCTTTCATGGGATCAGGATGCCAAGGAAAAAGGTCAGGTTCTTTTGGGCATACTTGATTCCATGCGAGTGGATTTTCTCAATACCCCTTTGCTCGGCGATAATTCCATCAAGATCACGCGCATGAACGGTCCGAATTTGCATCCGATTTCATATTCCTATGCTTTGAGTATTCTGGCCCTCATAATGTGGTTCTCAAAGCGAGGTTGGTGGGTTCTGCCGTTGCTGCCACTCTTGCTTTTGGCCAGTGCCAAGGGTTCGATGATCATGATCTTTCTGGCTTTTTGCGCTTTGCTTGCCCGTTTTCTGTTCGGCGCCGTATTCGGTCTTGTTTCTCTTGTTTTTGTCCTCGTTTGTTATTTTGTACTGGGCATTATTATTGGTCTTGATATTGGAGATTTCCATGTCCTCGGTTTCATGGGTGGTGTCTATGATTTTCTAGGCAATCCAATTGGTTATGGGTTGGGTGATGGTGGTAATCTTGCAACGAATTTTGGTAAGCTGGATTGGTCTGCTTATCAGGCGGCGGGACGAACTCCAACAGCCATGGAAAGTGCAGTGGGAGTCATGATGCGCCAAATGGGATTTGCTGCCTTTGCACTGCTGGCCTGTTATGCCTGGATTGGATATCAGACTTTCAAACTATCCCTGCAAAGCAAGGTGGCTTTGCATTCCATTGCATCTTTTGGCCTCTTCATCATTCTGGTCAATGGTGTTTTTCAGGAAGAAGCTCTGTTCTCCCCTCTTGCTTTGGGGTCCATGATGGCACTCAACGGACATATCCTGGGCGCATCTTTGAGAGCCGTTCGGTAACCAGCCCAGCTATCCAGATAGGACTTTATTAAGCATCTCGGTAAACGGAAAATTCGCACGCGATGCTTAGTGTTGTAGCTGAAATTCAGCGCAAATGGCAGTCGCCGGAAAAAACAAGACAGTATGACCCAGCTACATCCCGGATCACGTGCGTCTCTGGAGAGTCTCAAAGCTTTATTTGGCAATAGTGTCGCCAAAGGTATCTTGGGTACCATGGCCCTGAAAGCCGCAAGTGCGATCATTGCCTTTTCTCTCTTCACCTTGGCTGCGAACGCGTCAGGGGCAGAGGAATTTGGACGTTTCTCAATCTTCTTCTCCGTGGCTTCATTGCTTTCCATTGTTGCCGCGATGGGGCAAGAGCTGAAAGTTGTGCGCGCCTGGAACCAATATATGGCGCAAAAGCAACCTGCTTTGGCTTTGGGGGCCTTGCGGTATGGCTGGATATTGAGCTTGGCCGGAACGGCTGTTGTCGGGTTGAGTTTTGGCGCATTCCTATTGGCTGATTGGAATGCCACTCCCTTGCAAATCAACGGCGACTGGATGCTTGCACTGGCGACTGTTGCCTTTCTGATCACCAATACATTGTCCTTGTTCAGTAGTCATGCCGCGAGAGCGATTGTCTCTATTCGCGTCGGAGATGGGCATCATGAATTGACCTGGCGTACGCTGGTTATCACAATGCTTGTTGCCAGCTTGATATTTGGGCATTCCATTACAACAGCTGAGATTTTTGCAGTATCAGCATTCGGATTGATGCTGGTCATCGCCATCCAGTCCGTTTTGATCAGCCGAAAATTGTCTCGAGAATTGGGGCCTGTAAAAGCAAGCTATGATGTAAAGACCTGGACGCCTCGCAGCATTCGTCTTTGGTTCGCTGCGATGATGGAGGCTACCAATCAGCATCTGGAAGTGCTGTTGATCGGAATATTGCTTGATCCCATGGCGGCAGGGGCATATTTCGTTGCAGCTCGCCTCGCCAACGCCTTTGCACTGGCGGCGGATGGTATCAACACATTTGGAACTCGTCGGGTTCCCGGCCTCTATTTTACCGGCCAGCAACGCGAGCTGTCTCAAACCCTGAGGCTCATGGCTCTGATGAGCTTGGTGATTGTTGCAGCCGGCCTTGGCACCGTTCTTCTATTTGGTCATTGGTTGCTTGCGCTCTTTGGCACCACTTACATGGACTATCACCTGGTTCTGATCATTCTATCGGTCGGCACCGCGATTGCGGCGGCTGCAGGGCCGGCTCCGTCCTTTCTGATGATCACAGGGCACGAAGATGCCTATATGAAGACGGTTGCGACCTCAGTCGTCTGGCGGATCATTGGTTTCATGCTGGTCATTCCGGCTTTCGGTATCGTCGGTGCGGCTTGTGTGACTGCCAGCATGCTGGTTCTCTTGTCTATTTATCTCAATATGCAATGTCGTTCAAAAACTGGCATGGATCCGTCCATTTTGCGTCTGCTTCGTAAAAAGGCGGACTGCATTCCGGATGTGAGTGAACAGACGACCAACCCCAATGCTCTCTCTGCCGCATCTATACGCCCCAGCCCGGCCGAATAAATAAAATGGATGTCAGTCATGAAAATGAAAAAGAAAATCTTGTTCATTCAAACCCAGGCCGAGAATGCAGGCGCCCAGGAAATTTCGCGTCTGGTAGGTGAGGGGTTGGCGACCAAGCAACATGCAGTTCACCATCTTTTCTTTTATCGCAAGACCGATGCATATGATCATGCACCCAATACGACAATATTGTGTGATCAACGTCCGTCAACGCCACTGGCATTTGCAAAATTCCTGATTGATCTGGTCAAATTTATCCGCGATCTCAAGCCCGATGTTGTTTTGACTTTCCAGCATTATGGAAATTTGTTCGGCGGCCCTGCTGCTCGTCTGGCTGGAGTACCCCATGTTATTGCCAATCAGGTCTCGGCACAGGCAACCATGAATTCTGTGATCCGCAAGTTGGATATGGCAATGGGCTCCATTGGCGTGTTTGATTCCATAACGGTCAATAGCAAGGATACGGCGGGTGAATATGGTGATTTCCCGAAGGTTTATACCAAACGGATTGTTCATGTCCCCCATGGCTTCAAGACCAAAACCTCTGATCTGAGCAAAGGATGTGCCCGGGAGAAATATGGCCTTCCGTCAAATGCAACAATTTTGGGTTCTGTCGCAAGACTGAATGTGCTGAAGCGCCTTGATATCGCGATCGAAGTTCTTTCTGCCAATCCTTCTTGGCATCTGGCTTTGGGTGGACAAGGGCCGGAAGAAGACAATCTGCGTAAGCAAGCAAAAGATTTGGGGGTAGAGGATAGGGTTCACTTCATTGGCGAGATGAGGTCCGAGCAGGTCGGTGATTTCCTGAAGACATTGGATTTGTTCATTTTTCCATCGCAAGCAGAGACATTCGGTTTGGCTGCAGTGGAAGCTGCCCAAGTGGGGTTGCCAATCGTGGCAAATGATATACCGGTCTTGCGTGAAGTCTTGCAAACCGATGGGGTACCATGCGCACTATTCGCAAATAGCGATGATGTTGCAAGTTATGTCACTGCCATCGAAAAATTGCTGTCTGATCCGGAACTGGTGAAGCAACTTGCTACCTCGGCGGAACGGTTAAGCCGGCTCTATTCGCTAGACACCATGGTTGATCATTATGAAGATCTGGTTCTGGAACAAGAACAACCGCTCTTCATGCCCATGGGGCAACAAGCCTGATGAAGCTTTGTCTACATATCGATCCATCACGCACCAGAGCTTGGCACCGAACTCTGATTCAACGTCTGGCAGATCACAATGATATCGAATTGTGCTTGTCTCGTGCGGTTGAACAGCCTTTGGCGAAAGCCATTGAAGTCTATATGGAGTTTGAAACCAGGCTCTATATCAAGGCAGAAACAGCTGGAGCTTCTAGACTGGGTTTCGATAGATTGGATCTGCCGCTGCTCGGCAATGATGCCGTTGATATGGTCATCGATTTGGCCGGTGACGACGCCTGCCCTGAAAGTGCGATGCAAATTCAGCTCTTGTTCGACGGAAAAACCGGGGAAGATGCCGCGATTGCTTCTCTTTTCGGCAACAATGGTTTGCCACAAGTAGCTTTGCGCGATCTGAAGAATGACAAAATTCTTGCAAGCGCTTTACCTTCTGGAGAATTGGCCGCAGGTGTGGTTGGAGGTCTGGACCAACTATATGCGCGTGTCATCACGCTTCTGGATGCCTTCTTGCATCACCCACAACGGTTTGCAGCCCCTTTGCAAAAGACGGATAGCTTCATGCCTGGGCCCATGTCGCTTGTGAAACGAGCTGCCAAAAGTGTGCTGCGTGAAACAGTCATGAAGGTCTATCGGATACTCTTTCATGCCAGCCATTGGCGTGTGGGTTGGCGATGGGTGGATGATCAGGATGTCTGGAACCGTCAGGATTTATCCGGTGAAAAATGGCAAATTCTGGAAGATCCGGGCCACAATTTCTATGCAGACCCTTTCCCTCTTTTTTGGAAAGGGAAGCATTATCTGTTTTTTGAAGATCTCAATCAGTATGAGCAAAAGGGAATTTTGTCTGTTATCGAATTTGACGAAACTGGCCCAACAGGGCCGGCTCAACCTTGTTTGATAGAGGACTTTCATCTTTCATACCCTTTCTTCATTGAGGAAGAGGATGAGCTTTACATGATCCCGGAGACATCCAATAATCGTGAAATAGCTCTTTATCGTGCAGACAAATTTCCCTTTGGGTGGAAAAAGAAACATGTGCTGATAAGCGATATTGATGCAGCAGATGTGACCATCTCCAGATGGGATGGTAAATATTGGATGTTCTGCGTCACCCGCGATGGAGCAGGGGGATATTCTGACTGTCTTTCTCTCTTTCATGCTGATCACTTGCTCGGGCCTTGGCAAGCTCATGCCCAAAATCCGGTTCTGATTGATCGCGCAACTGCCCGTCCTGCAGGCAATATGGTTCAAAAAAACGGCAAACTTTGGCGTCCAGTACAGGATTGCTCGCTCTCCTATGGGGCCGAATTGGCTCTCTGTGAAGTCACTCGACTGGATGAGAGTGGGTTTGAGCAGATTGTGCATAAAAAACTGGCGCCAGATGCAGCCTGGCCGGGGCGAAAATTGCACAGCTTGAACAGGGCTGGCCAGCTTGAAGTCATCGATGGTGCGGTTCTACGGCCAAAATGGCAGAAGTTACGACCTTGGTTCGATCGCAAATACAGTCCTCAATAGATAAATCTCTTCGAGCAAAATTCAGAAAAATGCACTTCAATTGCTGGCAAGCAAACATGGTTAACCAAACCTCAATCTCATCCCTCCATAGTGCGGTATGAAGAGAAATGCACCATTGTCGCCATCTATATGATGAATTGGCAAAATGGGTGAGAAAATGCCGCTTTTCCCAGAGGATTTGCGGTGACTTGGCGGACGAAGAATAAATGCGCAATCGCGGACATGGACAATGTGGTCTGGACTGGCAGCCAGAGCAAGCTGAGCATGAAGCAGCTGCTCTTCAGCAGGGTGAGCCGTCAGATACCTGGACAGGATTGATCCATCCACGTGCCATGTTGGCTTTTTTTACTCGGCGATTTACCACTATTCTTCTGGTCGCCTCGCTTGTTTTTGGTCTGGGTCTGGCCGTTTATATGGTGTTGCCGGGTAAATATTCCTCGCAAGCGCTTGTGTTGGTTGACCCACGACAACCAAGGGTCACCTTGACCGAAGATGTTCTGCCGGGCATTGGCGGCGATGCTGCCGCATTGACCAGTCTCGTGCAAATCATGAAATCCGATGGCTTTCTGGCCAAAGCAGTAAATGCTCTCGATCTCAGTTCGGATCCAGACTATGCGTCGGCAGCAAGTGAAAAAGCGCTCATTGATTCTTTTCGGAAGAATATGAGTGCCTCAAGACAAGGTGCGACTTACATTGTTGAAGTCAATGTCAGCTCCAAGGATCCTCAAAAAGCGGCCCGCTATGCCAACGGTTTGGCCGAGCTTTTTATAAATGAGATCAATGATAATCGCCTGGATGCCAGCACCGAGGCGGCAGAATGGTTATCCCAGCGGCTTACTTTGTTACGCACAAATCTGAAAAAATCAGAAGATGCAGTCGCCAGTTATCAGGCAAAAGCAGGCATAGTCGATACCGGTAACCAAAGCACATTGGATAACCAGCAGCTGACATCTCTGGTGACCCAGCTGTCGAATGCAACAACTGAAGTTGAGGATACCAAAGCACGTTTTGATCAGGCAAAGCGTGATGGTGTGCCAGCCTCCAGCTCCAGTGGTCAGGGAGATCAATTTCTCAATCTCAACCAGCTGTTGCAAGAGCAAAGCCGATTACGTCGACAAGCTGCCGAACTGAACCAGACTTTGGGTGCTCGTCATCCGCGCATCATGGCCAATAAGGAACAGCAGCGCATCATTGCCGGGCAAGTACAGAGCGAGAAACGGCGTTTGGTGCAGCAGGCGGGTCAGGCTTACAAAGCAGCCAAGGCCAAACGTGCTTCCGTACAGCGCCAATTGGCTGATGCTCGCTCCCGTGCCATCCGGCAAAACAAGCAATCCGTTGAACTTGTCAACTTGCAGCGTGAAGCCAAGGCCAATCGGGATTTGTATGAGCAGTTTTTGGCGAGATACAAGGTTACTGACGAACAAAGCCGTCTTCAAAGCGATGAAGCAAAAATTGCGTCTGCTGCGACGGTGCCGCTCAAATCCAATAAGCCTTCCATAAAGCTGGTTATACCTATTCTGGCAGTTCTGGGCGGAATTCTGGGATTGATAACCGCATTGATCCTCGAGGCATTTTCCACGCCATCTTCGGCCCGGGCTGCGAGCATGACAGCTGCCGCTTCAGGGCGACGCAGATCGGCTCAGGCAACCAAAAAACGTGCCCGTCATTCATCCATTCCCGAGAAGGAAATGGAAGGTGAGGAAGAATGGCCTCACGAGGGCGAGCAGGATCAAGAAATGACAATGGCTCGGTGGGCCGAGCAACGGGAACAACGGCATCCATTGGTAAACAAGTCGCTGTCGCCTCGACGTCGTGCTGCAATTGAGCGTCAAATCGCAGAAAAGAACGCGCAGAAGAAACAGAGAATGAGAACAGTGAATCAGCGGTATGCTGATCACGAATTTCATGTCGGTTCTGATCAATTCATTGAAACAACGGATGAATTTGATGGAATGGACTCGGTGTATTCCCTCGGTGAGCAGCCCGAGCATAGCTCATATCAGCCACGAGTTTACCAACGAATGCAAGATGAACCCAACCATCCGAGCTTGCGTAACTTGGGTCGGTCACAACGTAGGAATATTGGACCTCAAAGCCATATGCGGAGCGTCTCCGATGCCGAGTTTGGAGCGTTGAATTCACATCATGAGGCTTATGGCGAAAATGTACATTCACTCTATCCGTCCGGTCCCTATGAGAGTGATGATGGTATTCTCTTTGGCATCCCGCAAGATATCTATGGTAAATTGCGCAGTCATGGCCGGATGGAAGATTCAACAATCCGTAACCTTGCTGACAATGTCTTGCGGCGAAATATTGAATTGTCGGCACTTTTGAAAGATAACTTCAACCACATCGACAGTTTTTTGCGGAGCTCTGAAAGTCAGGCTTTCCGGTCTGTTCTTCTTGCCTCGTTCTCGTCCGAAAGGGCGCAGGATCTGGTAGCGGATGTGTTGAGGGATTATGCAATCCAATCAGGGCAGCGTCCCGTTCTGGTGACTTTGTCTGAGGCCCCGGATCGAAAACAGCAAGGAATTGCTGGAGTGCAAGAGGATGATCCTTGGTCTGGTCTGCAGGAATATGATGACCATGATGTCATTCATTTCACCGTTGGCCCTGTACACAGTTTCGCTCATGAGGATATGCATTGGAGTATCCATGCGCTGGAAAGCGAGCAATTTGCACACTTGATGCAAATTTGTGAGCAGCGTTACGGATTGGTCATTGTGGTTGCACCAACTGACCTGCCGCAAGAAGAGGTGGACGATATGGTGGATCTGTTTGACGCTGTTATAGCGGTATTGGATCAAACATTGTTGGACCATCAAGACCTGTCGGAGTGGCAAGATTGGGCAATGGATGCCGATGGCGCTCTGGTTCTGGATCGCGTTTGAAGGCTTTCGTTTTCCTTGCTGTCACAAACAAAGGAACGGTTAACCAAGCGGTTTAACTGAAAGGGCACGGTTGCATGATACTCTATCACGCAACGGGTGTTGGTTCTGGATGTCGGAGCAGTTGGACATCCATCGACAGGAAAAGAAGAAGACCATGGTCAATCAAGCAATCACCTTGGGCGGTCTGCCCATCACAGTCGCCAGCTGTGACAGTGCGGCCCGGGATATGATTGAGACGGCATTGCGATACAGGGGGCAGAACCGCCCACCGCAATATGTGACGTCGGCCAATGGTCAGGTTCTTTCCATGTGTGCTGCCCAGCCAGAAATTCGAACTTTGTTTGAACAAGCGGACATCATCCATGCCGATGGTGAGCCGATGGTGAAATTCTCCCGCCTGATGTGTGAAACGGGCTTGCCGGAGCGTGTCGCGACCACTGATCTGGTGCACAACACCGCGAATTTGGCACAGAAACAAGATGTCACATTCTATTTTCTGGGGGCGGCTCAGGACGTGATTGAAGCCGCCGTCGCCAATGTTCAAAAAGCCTATCCAAATCTGAAATTTGCCGGTTTTCGCAATGGCTATATCTCACCGGATCAGGAAGAGGACGTTTTGGCCGAGATCAATGCAGCAGCACCAGATATCCTCTGGATTGGCATGGGTGTACCATTGGAGCAGAGTTTCATTGTGCGCAACCGCCACAAACTGACCAATGTGGGTGTTATCAAAACATCCGGCGGTTTGTTTGACTTCCTCTCTGGTCGTAACAAACGCGCTTCCGAATGGATGCAGAACTGGGGTCTGGAATGGGCCTATCGCACCTGGTTGGAGCCCAAGCGTCTGGCTTGGCGGTATTTGACCACCAACCCCCATGCCTTGTTGCTCTTGCTTACGCGTTCACGGTGATCAGACATGCACTGGATCGGGAAAAGTTTCGTCATCACCCTGCTTTGCCTGGCAGTGACATTGATGCAATCTCCTCCAGTTCAGGCTCAAACTGCCAACTCATCTCTCTGTTTTGCCGGTTATGAACAATCTGAAGGCGATCTGTTCGAGCGCTTGGCTCGCGGCGTGAACTTTCCTAACTGGTCCCCCCTCTATGATGGTTTCAAGCCATCGAATGAGATGTTGCTGAGCCTTCAAAAGCAAGGCTTGACCCATTTACGCTTGCCGATCGATGGCGAGCAGATTATGCCTGCATTTTCTGATGAGCAGATCAAGCGGCAATATTTGCAAGAGTTGGAAAGTGCGATTATTCGATTACAGGATTTGGGCTTTGTTATAAGTCTTGATATGCATCCTGGTGGCGATTTTGCGAGGATGCATGAGCGTGATCCTGGAGTCGGTTATGATCAGCTTGTCCTTGCTTGGGATGTGATGACCAGGCATCTAAAAAAACTGCCATTGAAACACAAGGATCCATCCCGCCTTCTGCTAGAGCTTCTGAATGAACCGGCACCCGCCGAAGATGTATGGTGGCAACAGGCGCAAGAGCTCGTAGATCATTTACGAAGCAGCTGGCCGGAGACATGGTTGATCGTCGGCCCGGCCTTTTTTCAACGCTACGAAGTTCTGGCTCGTGCCCAACCCTTGAAGGGTGAGAAGCTGATCTATGCCGTTCACTATTACGATCCCTTTCCCTTTACCCATCAGGCCATTTCGTGGGATGATAACAGTCCGTTAAAGGATATCGCCTTTCTTCCATTTCCGCTTCATCGAAAGCATGGAGCTGTGCAGGCACAAATTGCAGACCTGCGGCAATTGGGTAAAGAGGCGGCGATCACTGAAATCGAGAACACCACACGCGAACCATGGACAAGTGAGCGGGTGGCCAATGATCTGCGAAAAGTAGGGCAATGGGCCAAACGTCACGAGGTACCGGTTCTGGTCAACGAGTTTGGCGTGCTGACCCATGCGGTTGATACAAAATCAAGATTGCGCTGGTTGGAAGCCGTCACCAAGGGAGCTGAAGACGTGTGTCTTGGCTGGACCCATTGGGACTTCTCAGATGGATTTGGACTGATCGCCTATCCTGAAAAAGTGCCCGACGAAATGGTACTGAAAGCTCTGTTAGACAGGAAATAATACGCCATTTCATCGGGCCACACGTTTAACTTTTCTCAGATATCGCCTTTGTTGGTTTGTCTGATGCCGCAGAGGCTGGTTGCCATCCAGGAGGTTGGATCAAATAACTCAGTTTGGCTGTTATCCCTTTCGCATTCCACATTTGGCGAGCCAGTTTCGCAAAACCATGCCCAAATACCACGAGCGGATTCAGGCTATTGATGGGCGGATTGACCCCGTAAACAACCTTTTCCTCCTCCGGCACGAAGGTGCCGAACATACGGTCCCAGATGATCAGAATGCCGGCATAATTCTTATCGATATAACGGCGATTGGAGCCATGATGCACTCGGTGGTGTGACGGTGTATTGAAGATCGCTTCAATGAAAGAGGGAAGCTTGTCGATGGTTTCGGTATGTAAAGCAGTCTGAAACAGCTGTACGATTGTCACCGCAAACAGAATAAGCGCCGGATCAAAACCCAATAGAGCAATGGGCATCAGGAATGGCAGGCCGAAGATTGCGTCCAGTGGCCCGTGACGATAGGCAACTGAGATGTTGAAATAGGGTGAGCTGTGGTGAACGGTATGAGTTGCCCAACCTAGTCCGATCCTGTGAGCGGCGCGATGTTCCCAATAATAGGCGAAATCAGCCAGCAGGATAACCAATGCAACAGTCCACCAATTGTTGGGAAGGAAGGTCCAACTGGCATTCAGATGGACCCAGTAAAGCGTTCCGAGATAGACACCGCCTGTGAACAGTATGATTCCAACATGAACAGTCAGGGTCAGAAAGTTGACACCGACATCGCCGATGGTGGTCCAGCTCATTTTCTGTTTGACCAGAAGCCGGATCAGCTCAAATCCCAGAAAAGTGATTGCTGCGACAAAAAACCAGTCGTCTATCAAAGTTTCCCATTGGTAGATTTGGGTATCTTCAAACCGATGTGTCCGGAAATTCTCGAACCAGGATTGCATTGGAAGTCTCATTGGTTGGTTGAGATAAATTATCAAATTTGATAATAAATTAGATATCACAAGGTTTATTGTCAATAATGAAAATAAAGAAGAACTCGGATATGTCTGTCAGCAAAGTTCGCATCAAAACAAGACAAACTGAATTTGAGCGCAGAACGATGAGGGATTGAGAGAATGGGGCGACCAAGTACCAAACAAAAAAGAACCCAGGAAATTTTGGATGCCTATGAGCTTTGCATCGCGAAATTCGGCGTGGAGGGAACAACGCTCGAAATTCTCGCCAAGGAAGCGGGCTTGGCACGTGCTCTGATCCGTCACCATGTTGGCAATCGAGACAATCTTCTTGAAGCCTTTCAGGAACGGTTCTTTACTCGTTCAGCGGAAGTCATGAAGGATATGGTCGAGGCATTGCCAGTTTCCAAATCATTCAGATCGAGTGATACTGAATTGCCAGAACGCCTTGACCAATTGGTCACTTGGCTTTTTTCTCCCGATCATAGCGACAGCATGTTGATCTTGGTGGCCAACGCTCTCATCTCGGTTGCACCCAAATATGCCAATCTGTCCAAGTCTCTGGCGGAATGGGTCGAGAATTTTGAAAACTTGCTGGAAGCTGAACTGACACAGGCATTCCCGGATTGTGAAGCGCAAAAGCGCTCGATCATTGCAACTGGATTGCTGGGAATCTATTTCAATGCCGACTCTCTTTCGCTGCTTTCGCATCTGCGCAGCACCTTTCAGAAAGATTGTGAGGCATCCGCCAGACTTTTGCTCGGGCAATTGCAAGATCACCATGGGGATTAAAGCGTAAATAGGTGCGTTTTTTTCCGCCTTTACCCCGTGCGCTCTCTTGTGAGCTGACAAGGAAGCCCGTAAGGTTGGGACATAAAATCAACAGATCTGGTTCGCCATAAGCTGCATGGCCAATCACAAGGAAAAAAGAGCATATCCATGACAATTCGTCTGCACAAAGGGGACCTGCCAAATCTCAATCACTATGATGGTGTCTCTGCCATCGCAATTGATACTGAGACCCTGGGGCTCAATCCCTTGCGTGACAGGCTTTGTGTTGTTCAGCTCTCACCAGGGGATGGCAGTGCCGATCTGATCCAGATTGAAAAGGGTCAGACCAATGCACCCAACCTGCAAACCCTGCTTGGCAATGACAAGATTACCAAGATCTTCCATTTTGCACGCTTTGATCTAGCTGTGCTCTACCATACCTTCGGTGTGATGCCGAGCCCGGTTTTCTGCACCAAGATCGCATCCAAACTGACCCGTACCTATACAGACCGCCATGGCTTGAAGGATGTTTGCAGAGAATTTCTGGATGTTGATATTTCCAAACAGCAGCAAAGCTCTGATTGGGGTGCTGATATGCTGACCGATGCGCAAAAGAAATATGCAGCATCAGATGTCCTGTATCTCCATGGTTTGATGGGCATCTTCAGGGCACGTCTGTCTCGCGAAGGGCGCAAGGAACTGGCGCAGGCTACTTTTGATTATTTGCCGACGCGCTCAAAACTGGATCTGGCGGGTTGGCCGGATACAGACATCTTTGCACATTCCTAAGATGGGTGGTCGTTTCTCGTCCTGAGAATGGCAGACAGATCTTTGTTCTGATCCTATTCCTGCCGCCTTTGGCAGCTAAGTGAACAGGACGGAATGATCAGAGCCCGCAATATTTGCGGGCTTTTACACAGAGTAGCCGGTTTTCTGGCCTCGATATGCAGTTCATGCTGGCAACGGAACAGGCAAAAGGCGCCCATGCAGCAAGACCCGACATATTCGTCACCAGCACGAGGCAGTGGCCCGACACGTCATCTGCGCGTCCCGCCTTCCAGGGAGGACCTTGCGACACGTCCGACAATTATATCTGCTGAAGAGCAGGAAAGGGCATTTCGCAGCGCACGCCGTCACTCCATGCGTGTGAAGATTCTGAAATGGTCTTTGCCGCTGGTCGTTCTTGTCGGGATTGTTGGTTTCATTGCGTGGGTCCTGCATAATCAGCCGGATCCCGCGCCGGTTCAGGAAGCGCTGAAGGAAAGTAACTTCGAGCAGGAAGAGCTGACAATGGCAAATCCCAAGCTCAATGGATTTTCCAAGGGTCGTGCTTATGAGGTGATTGCAGAAGAAGCTGTTCAGCAGGTGGCAACGCCTCACATCATCAATCTGCGTCAGATTTCAGCTCGAGTGAATGATGAGAAGGATCAATGGGTGACCATAACCTCGCTCTCTGGTCTGTTCGATCAGGAGCAGGAAACCTTGGAATTGACCGGCAACGTCGACGTGCGATCCTCTCTTGGTTATGACATGACAACCGAAGGGGCACAGGTTGATATGAAGCGTGGCTACATGATTACCACCAGTCCTGTGACAATTGCTTCCGGTGATGTTCGACTGGGGGCAGAGCAATTGGAAGTGATCGATAATGGCGATCAACTGCGTTTCAAGAACCGAGTACAGCTTCGTATTGATGCCAGTATGCTGAATAAGCACAAGGATGCCTCGAAGGCCAAGCCAGATGCCACATTGAAAGCAGAAGAGCGATGATCGAAGCTTTATCCCATATTTGCAAGCCTTTGAAACTGCCATCTGCCTGGGCTCATCATGCATCAATGGTGTTTGTTGTTGTCATTCTATGTAGCGGGCTCCTCACTCCCAGTCTTGCACAGGCGCAAGGTATGGCGGACGTCGCTTCGGGTCTTAGAACGGATCCGGATGCCCCGATTGAGGTGGAAGCAGATCAGCTTGATATTTACGACAAGAAAAAGGTTGCAATCTTTACGGGGAACGTGATTGCCAAGCAGGGGGAAACGCAACTCAATACCTCAACCCTGACCATCCACTATTCCGGGGGTGGGGCCGGAACGGCGCAGTCCATTACGCGTCTTGAAGCGAATGGCGGGGTAATCGTCTCTCAAAAAGATCAGAAGGCGACTGGCAATCGTGCCTTTGTCGATATGACCAAGGAGCAGATCACGCTGTCGGGAAATGTGGTGCTGACCCAGGGAAAGAACGTACTGCGTGGGAAAGAGCTGTTCATTGATATGCGCACTGGCGCTGCGAGACTTGCTTCAGCAGCACCGGCTAATGCTGCAGGTCAGAAAAAAGGCCGGGTACAGGGCTTGTTCACTCCCAATAGACGTCCCAAATAGGGCCTGACGCCCATTTTGCTCCTCAAATATCGCTTTATCTGTATCTCATTTGATTTTGAGAGACAATGTGGATTGCATTGAGGCTCGACAACAGACCCAAGAGCCTTTATTCAGGCAATTGACAGTCTCCAAGCGTGGAGCAGATTCAAGAAGGTGAAAATGAACGTGTCAGCGCAGCCATCTCAGATTTCCGGGAGCAATCTGGAGCCAGTTTCCGGCCCGGATGAATCTGGCATGCAGGATGGTCAGGGTTGGTTGACTGTCCACGATATTGGCAAGAGCTACAAACGCCGCACGGTCGTGACGTCTGCATCGCTATCAGTTCAGCGCGGAGAAGCTGTGGGTCTCCTGGGTCCCAATGGTGCGGGTAAGACCACGGTTTTCTACATGATCACGGGATTGGTGCGTCCGGACAAGGGCTTTATTTCCCTTGATGGCTATGACATCACCAAGTTGCCAATGTATCGCCGTGCCCGCCTGGGTATCGGTTATCTCCCACAGGAAGCTTCCATCTTTCGTGGGCTGAATGTTGAACAGAATATCATGGCTGTCCTGCAGCTTGTCGAGCCAAATCGCAAGAAGCGCAAAGAGCAACTGGATGAGCTGCTGGAAGAATTCTCCATCACTCACTTGCGTAAAAGCCCGTCCATTGCCTTGTCCGGTGGTGAGCGCCGTCGCCTGGAAATTGCCCGTGCGCTGGCTTCTCGTCCTTCTTTCATGCTGCTTGATGAGCCATTCGCCGGCGTTGATCCCATTGCGGTAGGCGATATCCAGCAATTGGTTCGTCATCTCACCGCGCGTGGGATTGGTGTTCTCATCACCGATCACAATGTTCGCGAGACGCTATCTTTGATTGATCGGGCCTTTATCATCCATTCAGGGAATGTTCTGACCAATGGTAGCCCTCAAGAGATCATCGACAATCCAGATGTCCGTCGTCTCTATCTCGGCGAGAGCTTTACCATGTAGTTTTCTTTTCCTAGTTTTCCAATGACTTAACACCGGCTTTAGGCCGTTTTAAGACAATGGACTAGTAGGCAGAGTTAGAATTTGTGCATGTCTGTGTCAGGCTGCTATAGTGATAAGCAAGACTCATACCAAAATTGGTACAGCCTCTTGTAGCGGACAGTTTTCATGGCATTGACGCCCAGATTAGACCTTCGACAAAGCCAGTCTCTGGTCATGACACCGCAACTGATGCAAGCTATTCAGTTGCTGCAAATGTCCAATCTGGAACTGACCGCGCATATCCAGAAAGAGCTTGAAAGCAATCCGTTGCTCGAACAGCCGGAGACGGATAATGCGATGGCTGAGTTTGGTCAAGAGGCGCCCATTGCCAATCAAGCTGAGAATTCTGCAGAACACGCTACGGGAGACGAAGTGCATGCTACACCGGATCTTGCGGATCAGATGGGCGAAAAGGCTGCCGATCATACTGAAGCGATCAATCAGGATCTGGATGCTCGACTTGATAACGTTTTTCCCGATGACAATGATCGCCCAAACCAAAGTGACGGACCACAGTTAAACGATCCATGGATGTCTACGCCAACTCGCAATGGTGGTGCCAATCCTGATTTCGATCTTGAGGCGGTTTTGGCAGGCACAGAAAGTCTGTCGGATCATCTGGAGGAACAGTTGATCACATCCATTGCTGAGACCAGGGGACGGATTATCGGGCAATTCCTGATCAATGAATTGGACGAACAGGGATATCTGAAATCTGATTTGACGCTGGTTGCCAATCGGCTGGGTACTGAGTTGAAGGAAGTGGAAGACGTTCTCTCCGTATTGCAAACTTTTGAGCCTTGTGGTGTTTTTGCACGCTCACTGGCAGAATGCCTGGCGCTTCAACTCAAAGATAGAAATCGTTTTGATCCGGCAATGGAAGCTTTGCTGGATAATTTGGATTTGTTGGCAAAGCGTGATTTCCTGACGTTGAAAAAGCTCTGCAATGTTGATGATGACGATTTCAGCGAAATGATAATGGAAATTCGTGCGCTGGATCCGCGACCGGGAAGTGCTTTTGGGCAATTAACAGTTCAGCCCGTGATTCCCGACGTCTTTGTGCACCAGAACAATGACGGTAGTTGGAAGCTGGAATTGAATAGTGAAACCCTGCCGCGTGTACTGGTCAATCGTACTTATTATTCCAAGATCAGTAATTCAGCCAAGAACAGTCGGGAAAAAGAATTTCTGGTTGATTGTCTGCAAAATGCCAACTGGTTGGTGAAGAGTCTGGATCAACGCGCGCAGACAATTTTGAAAGTAGCGACCGAGATTGTCCGACAGCAGGATGCATTCTTCGCTTATGGCGTAACACATCTGCGTCCCTTGACATTGAAGACGGTAGCAGATGCGATCTCGATGCATGAATCAACGGTCAGTCGAGTGACTTCCAATAAGTATATGGCGACCAATCGGGGTGTATTTGAGCTGAAATATTTCTTTACATCGGCCATTTCCGCTACAGGTGGAGCAGACAGTCATTCAGCTGAGGCGGTAAAATATCGTATTCGTCAAGCAATTGACGCAGAGGATGTCAAAAAGGTTCTCTCAGACGATGCATTGGTGAAATTACTTCGTGACGAAGGCATCGACATCGCTCGCAGAACCGTTGCCAAATATCGTGAAGCTATGAATATCCAATCTTCGGTACAAAGAAGGCGCGAGAAAAAAGCAGCTCTTGGTTAGGATATACACCATCAATCTGGCGAATCTGGCATCAAGGTACTCTGAATATGGCTTGAAAAGAGCGACAGACAGGCAGGTTGCGCTGTTCAGATACCTTATTGACAGAAGATGCTGATCATTTTTTGGTGACCAGCTTGTCTTCGGATGTTCTGATAGAAGGCCAACAGCCCAATAGGGTGATTCCCTTACTGAAGCTATTATATCTCCATTCTTGTCCTTGTCCTTTCGGAATATGCATATCAAAGGCAATGTGAAGCTTAAGTGTTTATCCCTATTTGATTCGTTCCTAGCTTCTGGGGAAGATCTCCGTAGGCTTGGCTCTGCCAAAATGCATGTGAGTAATTTTATAACAATTTGAAATTATAATTTTACCATTTCTTTCAATAATTTTGCCCGGTGGATAAGGATTGGAAGAAAGGGCTTTCCTAACCAAATATGCGCTGGCTTCTGGCCAAATTGGAAATTTTTTGGCACACTGGCCATATGCACCAGACAAAATTTCACGACATTGACATTTGGCAGCGAAAAGCCTACATGCATCAGCCGCAAGGATTGGATGCAGGGCAAAAAACGCTGTATGGCCCCGTCCAGCCAAATGGGTATTTATGCTTTGCTGTGGTCTGATGTGTGGTGCTTGTGGTCTAATTGGCCCAAATGACATATGTCAGGGCCTTGGCCATTCTTTTGATGAGAATGGATAATGTGACCGTTTCTTTGACCCAAATTATTAGGGGGTTCTATGACACTTCGAGTATCTGGCAAGCAAGTGGATGTAGGGGAGTCTCTACGCAACTATGCAGAAGCACGTATCGCAGAGAGTGTTGAAAAATATTTTGACGGAAGCTTTTCCGGCCATATGACTTTGGAAAAGGAAGGCATTGGCTTCAAGAGTGATTGCGTCGTGCATCTTGATACCGGGATGGTGTTGCAAGCAAGTGGATCGGATGGCGATCCGCAGAAAAGCTTTGAGCTGGCAGCAGAGCATATCGAAAAGCGTCTGCGCCGTTACAAACGCAAGCTAAAAAACCATCGTAACGAAAAGAACTTGGCTATTGAAGCTGCTTATGGTGTTTTGGAACATCCAGATGCACATGAGGAAGTGGCTGAAGATTTCACTCCAGTCGTGATAGCTGAATCAACTTCTCCCATTCGTGCCATGTCTGTAGGCGATGCCGTAATGGAATTGGACTTGGTTGACGCACCGGTTGTGGTCTTCCGTAACGCTGGTGACGATGGCATCAATATCGTCTATAAACGCAAAGATGGTCATATTGGTTGGGTCAATCCTACCCTCGCCAAATAAGTGCCGGAACATTAGGCCCTTCCCGATTGGAGGGGCCTTTTTAAGAAATGTACGCCCCAGGCGTTTGCTACACATGAGAGTTTCATGGAACTGAACGATCTTATTGCTCCCAATGCCATTGTGCCTCTGCTCAAGGCTAGCAGCAAAAAACAAGTCATTCAGGAGCTATCTGAAAAAGCAGCGCGCCTCACAGGTCTTCCGCAGCGCCAGATTTTCGATAAACTGCTCCAGCGTGAAAGACTGGGTTCCACCGGAGTTGGTCAAGGGGTCGCAATTCCCCATGGCAAATTGGCTGAATTGGATCGTCTTTGGGGCATTTTTGCAGTTCTGGACAAACCGGTCAATTATGAAGCTCTGGATGATCAGCCGGTTGATATCGTTTTTCTGCTTTTGGCACCTGAAGGGGCGGGAGCAGATCATCTCAAAGCATTGGCGCGGGTGGCCCGCGTTCTACGCAGCCCGGATACCCTTGCCAAATTGCGTTCGGCAACCGACAGTGATGCCATCCGGGCCGTTCTTTGTGAGATGGAACGGTCAGACGCGGCCTGACGTAGGCCGTACTAGCTCAAAGATTTATCCGAAATTTGATATCTATCGAACGCTGTGCCCACATAGTAGGCCCGGCGGCTTAGCCGCCAGAATAGCCATGAGTGCAGGCAAGATTTTTAAATCATGAAGAATTCGAACGCATTTGCATTCGGGAACCGATAGGTGACCGCAGCATGACTGCGCACCCGTGTAGGCCCGGCGGCTAGCCGCCGGAATAGCCGTGAGCGAATTAATGCACGCTTACGGTTTCGATATCATGGCGCATGGCGCTGAGTTTGGCCGCAGACTCGGAATTGGCCAAGGCAATGGGATGGCCCTGTATATCCAGAAGTGCCCATAATTCCTGATCTTGCGGCAGATCCGGTGCTTCAGGGAACATTTCCGAGACTTCCTCGACACTTACTTGGCGGATGTAAGCCATGCGTCGCTCCAGCATGATGGATTCCATGCCGTCATAATTTTCTTCAGATTCATATGCGGAATCGTCAGTCATTGGCTTTCTCCTGGATGACGTCAAGAGCAGCTCATTCCAATCATCGTGGATGATTGGTTTGCTGAGCATGCCCAAAAGCGTGGCTGGTTTATCAGTCCTTCACGTCAATTGCAATTTTTCGAATGACTTTTTCTGGTTCCGGGCGAGCAAGATCAATGGAAAGCAGGCCGTCTTTCAGTTCTGCCCCGAGAATCTCTATACCTTCAGCCAACACAAAGGCTCGCTGAAATTGCCGAGCAGCAATGCCGCGATGCAAATAATGGCGATCCTGGTCTTCGACCTGACGACCTCGAATAACCAATTGGCTCTCTTCCAGCGATACGTCCAGTTGATCACGGGTAAAGCCTGCAACAGCAAGGGTGATACGCAAAATATCGCCGCCTTCCATGCGTCCGTCCAGAAACTGACTCTCATTGGCGGCAATGCGTTCGATATTGTAAGGAGGGTAACCCTCATTTGCCCCTTTTGTGACCCGGTCAAGCACGCGCTCAACTTCATCGAAACCCAAAAGGAACGGGCTGGAAAAAGCAGAAATTCGAGACATAACGGCCCTTCTATTTTAAGCGACACGTCAAGACAGAATAATCAGTCCCATCTTGAGGAGGGAGTAGCCCTCGATCAGACCTTCAAGAAGCATCTGACTTTGTATCAATATGGGGTGCATTGATCTGCGCTTCAAGGGAGGATTTTGCTTGTGGCAAAAGCAAGGCGTTCGGCCTCACTCATCACTCGAATCCAAAGTTCGTCACATCGATTAGTGAGCACCGAACGAACTTTGGATTCGAGTGACGAGCAGATAATGTTTCCAGCGTGATTTCAGGAATTGAAATAGGCAAACGAACCTGCAGACAAATGATACCTATTTCAATTCCACCACACTAGGGCCGAATACTGACCTTGGTACCAATTGGTGTCAGGCGCCAGATTTCCTCAATTCCCTGATTGGTGAGGGCAATACAACCATCCGTCCAATCATGGGCAAGGGCTGGTAATTCTGACATCCAGTTTGGCTGACCGTGAATGAATATATCGCCACCAGGATCAACGCCTTTGGCTTTTGCGTTGGCCCGTTGGGCAGGCAAGGGATAATTCAGCCCAAGCGAGAGATGGAATTTCGAACCGGCATTGCGACGATTGATCAGATAGTCACCTTCTGGTGTCTTGCCATCTCCCTCTCTTGTCTTCTGACCTTTGGGGGTAAAGCCCAGTTTTATGTCATAGCTTTTGAACAGCTGTCCTTGACGATAGAGCTTCATCTTGCGCTTGGCTTTTTCGATGACGATGCTATCGATTTGCTGCTTCTCGGTTACCATTGTGGGGGCGGCGACAGCTTGCGGCCAAAGCCAGAAAACAAGGCCGGCAGCCAAGCTGAAAGACAGTGCAAGAAAGAAAACAAAGAGACGAAAGCGCAACATGAGATAGCCATGGAGTAGAAAAGTCCAACTCCGCTTATGAGTTGCCAATATGGCTCAAATTAGGCTTCACCCGATGATCTGTTACAGGTGCAAAATAAAAAGGCCGCTGCTCATATGAACACGGCCTTTTTATTGATTGTGACTGAAATATGAAACTTACGCGCGTTTGCGACGACGATCAGCATTTGGCTGATAAGCAATTTCAGAATGATATTCACAATATGGCGATCCGGCCTCGGATTTGCATCCGCAGAAATGGAAATCGCCATCACCAGGATCACCAATTGGCCACTTGCAGGTATTCTCCGTAAGGGTCAGGATGGACGCCCGTTTGGAGATAGGAACAACAACAGCGTCGTGCTGAGGCTTTTCCTTTACTTTAGGTTGTGGAGCCGATTGTGGTTTGGTATCCGCTTTCAAGGCTGTTGCACCAACAGTGGGTGCAGGATTGCTGGGAGCCTGCCGTGTTGGACGGCTTGCCTGATTGCGTGGTCTACGGGCGCGCTGGGTGCTGGTGGTCGTTTTTGCACGACCAGAAAGACCCAGACGATGAACCTTGCCAATAACGGCATTGCGCGTAACTCCGCCAAGTTCCGCTGCTACCTGACTGGCACTTAGGCCGTCTGCCCATAATTTCTTCAATAATTCGACGCGTTCGTCAGTCCAAGACATTCTAGGAGCCTCCGTCTAGACTGTGAAAGATGACAAAACAGACCCGTCCTCTTGCGAAGCTTTCGCAACCAAGAGCTGTGTTATCTTTCCAATGTATATGTTTGCCGCACGAGATATAGTGATTAACACTTTGTAAACTACTATATGCAAACGCATCGTCGCAACATCCTGACGAATCAAAATGGTCCTTTTCCCCAGAATTCCGAATCGTTTTGCGGCCTTCACTGTTGCTCCAAGCGATATTTTGCGATTCAGGGAAAATTTGTGATCAATTTGTGGATAACCTGTGCAATGCCTTTGGATAATGAGATGGCATCATGAGCGGAGCGAATGTTGCTTGCTAGATATCAAAAAAAGGCGACGAAGCGCGTGGTGTTTGCGTATAAAGTTGTTAGTTTGCTATCGCTATAATCTGCTGAATTTGCCTTGAGCTTTGGTATGAACAACTAGTTGATTGACAAATACCAGACTTTCTTGCAAAAGAATGCCTTCTTCTTGCCGCGACTTTCCGCGGCTTTTTTTATTCTGACCTTTTTGGGAGACCAAGACCTTGGGACGAGGAATCTAGAAATGACACAAAATCCGTTGTTTGCTACCTATGCGCGTGCTGATCTGAAATTTGTTCGGGGTGAAGGAGCTTGGCTGACAACGGAGGATAACCGACGATTCCTGGACTTTGCGGCAGGTGTAGCTGTGAACTCCCTGGGTCATACCCATCCGCACCTGACCGCTACCTTGAAGGATCAGGCGGACAAGCTTTGGCATGTCTCCAATCTTTACGAAAATCCTCTCCAGCAAAAACTGGCAGAGCGGCTTTGCGCGGCTACATTCGCCGACAAGGTCTTCTTCACCAATTCCGGTGCGGAAAGCATGGAATGTGTGATCAAAACCGCACGCCGTTATCACTATGCAAATGGTCAGCCGGATCGCTATGAAATCCTGACTTTCGACGGTGCCTTCCATGGCAGAACGATTGCAACCATCGCGGCGGGCGGTCAGGAAAAATATCTCGAAGGTTTCGGGCCAAAGGCTCCAGGTTTTACAATGTTGGCAAAACCAGACATCGAGCTTGTCAAGGCTGCGATGAGCGACAAGGTCGCAGGCATTTTGCTTGAGCCATTGCAAGGCGAAGGTGGAATTCGTGAAATCGATCCGTCATTCCTGAAGGCGCTGCGGGCTTTGTGTGATGAGACCGGAACACTGCTTTTGCTTGATGAAGTGCAAACCGGAGTTGGCAGGACAGGCAAGCTCTTTGCTCACGAATGGGCAGGTATCACACCGGATGTGATGGGCGTTGCCAAAGGAATTGGTGGTGGCTTCCCGTTCGGTGCATGCCTTGCAACCGAAAAAGTGGCAGAAGCCATGATTGCAGGCACTCATGGTTCCACCTATGGCGGTAATGCGCTGGCTATGGCAGTCGGCAACGCGGTTCTTGACGTCGTGCTGGAAGACGGTTTTTTGGAGAAGGTTCGTAGCAACGGACTGAATTTGAAGCAAAAGCTCGCTGCGCTTGCTGATACATATCCAGACCAGATCGAGACCATCCGTGGTGAAGGCTTGATGCTTGGCATCAAATGCAAGAATACCCCCACAGAGCTCCTTGCCAAAGCACGTGAACATGGCTTTTTGGCTGTTCCCGCGGGAGACAATGTATTGCGCCTGTTGCCGCCTCTGACCATCGGTCAGGAAGAAATTGAATTTGCCATTTCGGCCCTGAATGCTGCCCTTGCTGATTTGCAAGACGCACAGACTGCCTCCTGATAAGAGAGGGGATTGATACAATGACAAGCAATCCAGTCCGTCATTTCATTGATATCGAAGGTATGGATACCGTTGATATCAAGGATATTCTTGCAACGGCCCACAGCATCAAAAAAGCGCGTCAGACAAAGCGTCGCTCGGATATTTTGCAAGATCAAACGCTTGCGATGATTTTTGACAAGCCATCCACTCGAACCCGTGTTTCTTTTGATGTCGGAATGCGGGAACTGGGTGGCGAGCCGCTTATGTTGACCGGTCAGGAAATGCAACTCGGCCGTGGCGAAAGCATCTCGGACACGGCCAAGGTTCTCTCCCGCTTCGTTGATGGCATCATGATCCGTATGTTGGACCATGAGGCAGTGTGTGAGTTGGCAAAGACTGCCACGGTGCCGGTTATCAACGCGCTGACCTATTATTCCCATCCTTGCCAGATCATGGCCGACATCATGACTTATGAAGAACATCGTGGGTCATTGGATGGAAAGGTTGTGACTTGGGTCGGGGATTACAACAATGTTCTGGTGTCCTGGTTGCATGCTGCGGAGCATTTCGACTTCACCATTCGCGTTGCAGTCCCAAGCGAACTCATGACCGGCATGGATGAGATCAATCGTCTGAAAGACAAAGGTCTCAAGATTGAAGTCTGTGATACGGCAGAAGAAGCTGCGGTTGGCTCTGATCTGATCATTACTGACACATGGGTATCCATGGGTGATGAAGATGCAGAACGTCGTCATAACCTCTTGAAACCCTATCAGGTCAATACCAGATTGATGGAAATGGCCAACGATGAAGCCCTCTTCATGCATTGCCTTCCTGCTCATCGGGGCGAGGAAGTAACGGATGAGGTCATGGATGGCCCGCAATCAGTCGTCTTTGATGAAGCGGAAAATCGCCTGCATGCTCAAAAAGGTGTGCTGGCCTGGTGCTTCAACAAGGCCAACAATGATTTGAAATAACCCCATCTTTCGTGCTTCGGTGCGAACGGGTATATTGGGATTTGAAAGCGAGGGTGGATGGGCTATAGGCACGTCCGCCCTTTGCCGTTTACAAAAGAACAGGTTGAGCATGAGCCAAATCAGCACAGATCAAGCGCCCCAGCAGCCCTTGGACCGCATCTTGCCTTTCCAGATTGACGGGCTCGATGTGCGTGGGCGGATGGTGCATCTCAATGAAACCGTCACAACCATTATCGAGCGCCACGATTATCCTGATGCTGTCAATCGTTTGCTGGCAGAGGCGGTCGCTCTTACCGCCTTGCTTGGATCGTCTTTGAAGTTTGAAGGCAAATTCATCCTTCAGGTTCAAAGTGAAGGAGCTGTCAATGTGTTGGTCGTGGATTACACGGCTCCTGATGCGGTTCGTGCCTATGTGCGCTATGATGCCGATGCACTGAATGCCCTTATTGAAGCTGGCAAAACAAAGCCAGAAGATCTGCTGGGCAAAGGGCACCTGGTCATGACCATCGATCAGGGCCAATATATGAACCGCTACCAGGGTGTTGTTGCGCTGACCGGTCAATCTCTGGAACTTGTTGCCCATGACTATTTCATGCAATCAGAGCAGCTGCCAACCCTTGTGCGCCTTGCTGCTAGCCAGATGATGGAAAGTGCCAAAGGGGATGAAAAGGTTCGTTCCAGCTGGATGGCTGGTGGAATCCTGGTGCAATATCTGCCTGAAAGTTCAAAGGATATTCCGCATCGTGATCTGCATCCCGGCGATCACCCGGATCCTGAAAAGCAAGGTGAAGCCCTGATAGAGGAAGTAGATGCCTGGCGTGAGACGGAAGCTCTGATCGGTACCATTCAGGATCACGAATTGGTCGATCCCCAGGTCAGTGCTGAAACATTGCTCTATCGTTTGTTCCATGAAAATGGGCCACGTGTCTTTGAGGCGGGTGCAGTGCGTCATCAATGCAGCTGTTCCAATGAGCGTATTGAGGCGATGCTGGCAAACTTCAAGCGTGAAGAGATCGAAGATATGGTGGTTGATGGCAAAATCGATGTGACATGCGAATTTTGTGGTGTGAGCTACCATTATGATCCCAAGCCTTGGATCAAGAAGTAAGAGTTCGATAAAGCTTTCATTAACAAAAGCCCGCCTTTGGTGGGCTTTTTTGTGTCTGAATATTTCCAATTACTTGGATCTGTATCCAAGTCACGACAGGTTGCGACACTTGGTTACAAAATTCCGGCGTAAAACCGGACCGCGAAAACTTGACCCAGTGCCGCTTACGGTTTGAAATAGAACAAACGGGTTATCTGAATGCTGATAACCACTAAGCAGGACCATGGACCTAAAATGTCCGCAAATTGATCGTATGAAACGGAAAAGGCATCCGTTACTGACTTTGCTTCGTAAACAGCACGACAGAGTTGGTTTGGTGACGGTTTCCGAGCCCTGCCCAGCTATTGGATAGACTAATCGTGACACATGAGCCCAAGCACCCCTTGCCGCAAGAATTACCCAATCCATCACGCCGGTCAGCTCCTGCAGGTGGTGTTTCACGGATAGAGGGACCGGTTCCAGCTCAATCCATAGCTATTCGAAACCCATCGATCCTGAACTGGGTGGCTCGGATCGTTCTGCCTATTTTATTGATAGCCGTGACGGTATTTGTCTTTCGTGGATTGATCGGCTCCAAGCCTGATATCGGCAAGCTTGCTGCACGCGAGGAGGCTTATGCAGTTGAAGTCAAAACTGTAACTCCGACCCAATATCAACCGAGTATATCTTTGTTTGGGACAGTATTTGCTGCTCGTACGGTTGAACTGCGTGCTCTTGTGGGAGGTGAAGTCATCTGGGTCAATCCAGGGCTTGCGGAAGGGCAGGTTCTCTCGGAGGGAGAAGCTCTGGTGCGAATTGACGCCTTTGATTATGAGGGTGCAGTGCGCGAAGCCCGAGCTAATCTGAATGAGGCAAAAGCCAAGCTCACCGAAACACGCGCAACCATCAAATCCGAAGAATCTGCTCTTGAGCGCCTGAAAGAGCAGACGGAATTCGCGGAGCGTGATCTGGAAAGAGCCAACAAATTGGCAAAATCGGGGTCGCTTACACAGCAATCATTGGAAAATCGCAAATTGGTGCTTTCCCAGCGTCAACAGGTGATGGAAGCACGCAGCAACAATCTGACGGTTCTTAAAGCCAGGATTGAACAACAGCTCGCCAATTCCGAACGGCTACACTGGCGCCTGGATCAGGCAAACCGGAATCTCGCCAATACCGATCTCAAGGCGCCGTTCACCGGGTTGGTTCAGAAGAAGAATGTTGATCTGGGGCGCAATGTTTCCGGAAATGATGCTTTGGTAACCATGTATGATCCAGAGCAGATGGATGTGCGTTTCACCTTATCAGATGCACAATATGGCCGCCTGATCTCGGATCAGAGCGATTTGGTAGGACGTGCCATATCGGTTGTCTGGAAACTGGGTGATGTCAGCCAGACCCATAGTGCAACCATCTCAAGAATTACACCGGAGATTGATGCCACAAATGGTGGCATCCAGGTGTATGCTCGCCTTGACCGGCGTTCGGCCCTTCGTGCGGGCACATTTGTTGAATTGTCAGTCCCGGACAAGCTCTACCAGAATGTAATCCGTGTGCCTCAGGCGGCAGTCTATGATGATAAGCTTTTGTATTTGGTAGATGGTCAAGGGCGGATGAAATCGGAAAAAGTGGCAATCAAGGCCTATCTCGGGGAAGAAGTTCTGGTTGATGCATCCAGTCTGCGGGTCGGACAACAGGTCATCACTACCCGTATTGCAGAGGCTGGCGATGGTTTGAAAATTGTCATACCTGATCTGAAAGCAACAGGCTTTGCAAAGGAGAAAGTTCGACCAGTAGGGAATAAAGATAAGAGCTCGAACGGGAAACAACAAAAGATCGATAAAACCGGGGGGCAATCATGAGCCGGTTTGATTCAGGCAAGAAAAGCGCGGTTTCATTTTTTGTTCGTCATCCCAACGCTGCCAATCTGTTGATGGTGCTGATGATCATCGTTGGCCTGTTCTCCCTTTCGAAGATGAATAGCCAATTTTTCCCGACCATCGATACCGATGCGATCCGCGTGGCAGTCACTTGGAATGGAGCAAGCGCCGAAGATGTGGAAGCCAATATTCTGGAAATTATCGAGCCACAGGTGCGTTTTATTGACGGCGTGAAGGGAATCGACTCTGTCGCTCGTGAAGGCTATGGCTCGGTAGTGCTGGATTTCAATCCGCAAGCCGATATGCAAATCGCCTTGAGCGATGTCGAGGCGGCTGTTGATGGGATCTCTACATTACCGGATGGGGCAGATACACCGAAAGTCTCTTATTTTCAGTTTCGTGACAGTGTGGTCAGACTTATTCTGACAGGACCATTTCCAGAAGGAGCCTTAAAGGAATTTGCCAAACGAATGCGTGATGATCTCTTGGATCGTGGTATCGACAAGGTTGATTTCACAGGGGTGCGTGACGAAGAATTCTTTATCGGCCTGCAGAATTACGATCTGCGGCGCCTGAATTTGACGGTCAAGGATATTGCTGGCCAAATTAGCTCCAACAGCCGTGATCTGCCATCCGGCTCCATTGATGATGGAATCGAGAAACAGGTTCGCACGCTGGGGGCAGAAGAAAATCCGGAAGATCTTGGCAATATCGAGATCATTTCCCAGAAAGATGGTTCCCGTGTCAAGCTGGATGAGATTGCACGCATCGAGCGTCGTTTTGATCCCGACCAGGTTCGCGGAATTCTCGGAGGACGGGCAGCCATTCAGCTCACGGTCCAGCGCGCACCAACGGCAGATAGCCTCAAAGCTGCTGCTATCGTGGATGACTATTTACAGGAGATCACTCCGACCCTGCCAAAGACACTGGAAGTTATCAAATATGATGCACGTGCCGAATATCTGACAGATCGCATCTTGCTGTTGGTGAAGAATGCAGGGTCAGGTCTTCTGCTGGTCGTGATCATTTTGACAATCTTCCTCAACGCCCGGATTGCCTTGTGGGTGACAGCAGGGATTCCGGTTGCCATTCTGGCCGCTTTCTTGGTCCTCTTCCTGATAGGAGAGACCATCAACATGATCTCCCTTTTTGCGTTCATCATGATGCTGGGAATCATTGTCGATGATGCAATTGTGGTTGCTGAGGATACAGCGACCCGGTTTTCCAATGGCGATCCCGGGCCTGTCGCGGCCGAGAATGGCGGAATGCGAATGTTGATGCCGGTGGCGGCCGCATCACTAACGACCATAGCCGCCTTTGCACCCATTTTCATTATTGGTGATACCATCGGCAAGATGATGGCGGTTCTGCCTGTCGTCGTGATCGCGGTGCTCATAGCCAGTCTGATCGAATGTTTCTTCATTCTACCTGGCCATTTGGCACATTCCTTGACCCCGTCCTATCATCGTGGCTGGTCGGTCAAGCGAGTGAGTGTTGTCGGCATAGGGCTTTCATTGGTCTTGATGGGATTTTATGTCATTCCCGAAAGCCTGGCTGCAAAGTTTGGCGGTTTGATCGAACAGTCATGGGCAAGTTTGCACTCCGTTATGCCGGAGCAAACAGCTTTATTCGTTCTGGCGGGTTTCGCGCTGACTTTTGCCATTATTCTGGAGTTGGTGTTCAATCATCTGGAGCGTAAGAAGCTTGCCAAGGGGCATGCAGCAAACGCGAGCTTGAAGCAAGGCAAGTTGCGAAGACGTTTCGATGCAGGATTTGCAGCTCTTCGGGACGGTCCTTTCCATCGTCTGGTTACGCTTTCTTATGCCTGGCGCTATACCACTATAGTCCTCTGCATCGCGTCATTGGTGTTGATGGTCGGTTTGTTGAAGGGAGGGCGCCTTGGCTTTGTCTTCTTCCCGTCGCCCGAGTCAGAAACCGTCAACATGTCTGTCACGTTCAATGTCGGTATTCTGGAATCCGAGGCCTTGGACATTATCAAGCAGATTGACAAAACGGTTTATGAGACCGAAGCCAGGTTGGGGCAGGGCGAAAAGCTGGTCGAAGCAGCCTTTACTACTCTTGGCCAATCGGGCCGAACAACGGCTGACAATGTGGCTTCCATCCGGCTGCGTCTGACCGCATCCGAAGTTCGGACAGTGCGCACACGTACCATGGTACGGGCTCTGAATAAGGCTATGCCAAAGATTCCGGGCTTGAAAAATGTCTCCATTCGGGGTCAACGTGGTGGTCCACCGGGTGCAGATCTGGATATCAAGATTTTCGGTGCATCTCCATCGGCCCTTAAAACGGCGGCACTGGATGTGCGCGAGCGTTTGACCTCTTATGCCGGCATTTCCGAGATTGACGATGATATGCCATATGGCAAGCCGGAGCTTACACTCAGTTTGACACCACGTGGTGCTGCTCTTGGCTTTTCCTCACAGAGCGTCAGCGATCAGGTTCGGGATCTCCTGGAGGGTCGAACCGCACGCAAATTGGCCATTCTGGATGAAGAAGTGGATATAGTCTTGCAGCAAGTGAGCCGCAAGGATGTAGATAATCTTCGATCGATCTGGCTGAAAAGTCCCTCCGGTCAATATGTGCCGATCACCGAAGTCGTTAGCTTGCAAGAAAGCCAGGGTTTCTCGCTTATTCAGCGTGAAGACGGGAAAACCACCATCGCAGTCACTGCAGATGTGGATTCCAAAGTCATCACCGTACAGGATCTTGTTGCCAAGCTGGGTGAGGAGCTGATGCCCGCAATCGCTGTCAAACATGGTATCGACTATGCCTTTGCAGGCCGTGACGAGGAGCGCAAAGAAGCTTTTGCCGACTTGCAGGTCGGTGTCCTGATCGCGCTTGCTGTTATCTACATCATTCTGGCCTGGGTCTTTGCTTCCTATACTCGCCCGTTCGCCATCATGCTGATCATTCCATTCGGCTTCGTAGGTGCGGTATTGGGGCACTATCTGATCGGAATAAATCTGACCATTTTGTCGATGATAGGCTTGCTAGGCTTGTCGGGAATTCTGGTCAATGACTCGATTATTCTGGTCAGTCGACTGGATGAACGCTTGGCTCATGGCGAAAGCCTGATGGATGCAGCTATCGGAGCAAGTTGTGACCGCTTCCGGGCAGTATTGTTGACGTCTCTTACAACATTGGGCGGACTGACACCGCTTTTGTTTGAAACCTCTACCCAAGCGCAATTCTTGAAACCAATGGCGGTGACCATCGTCTTTGGTCTGGCAGTAGCAACATTGTTTGTTTTGTTTTTGGTGCCGACCCTCTTTGGCATTGGTGGCGATATCAAGCATCTTATCAAGCGAATGATCCATCCAGCCGGGTCAGCAAATTCAGGCAGTCAAGCCTGAATATAGGTCGCAGGAATTCTGACACGTAAAAAGAGCCAAGATTATCCTGGCTCTTTCTACCCACGTTGCCGCATCATCGTCGCCTGATGGTACCAACATGTGGGAAGCTGGCACCATGCCCACCGTTCGACAAGAAGCAAAATCAGGCTTCTTCATCGCCTTCAAAGCTCACAGTGCGTCTGTAGAGATGCCAGGTTGCGTGACCAAGCAAGGGCAACACCACGATTATGCCGACGAAGAATGACGCAAGGGATACAGCGAGCATAACGGCGATAAAAGCAGCCCAGCTGATCATGGTTTTGGGGTTCTTCAGAACGGCCTGAACGGATGTGATCATGCCGGTGACAAAATCAACGTCCTTGTGAAGCAGTAGCGGAAAAGCCACCACGGTGATCGAAAAAACTGCCATGCCGAGAATGGCACCGGTAATATTCCCTGCCAGAAGGAACAGAGCGCCGCGTGGAGATCCAATCACAACACCCAAAAGATCGGAGATGTTGATTTCCTGCAATCCGAAGAAGATGACATAAAGGAAAATCGCAATATCAATCCAGATGATGAAAGCAAAGCCGGTGACAATGGCCATCCAGCGCAATTCTTTTCCGCGCTTGGAGAATATCGCACCCAGGATACCACCCCATTCCATGGTTTCACCCATTTCTTTGCGACGGCTGACTTCATACAGTCCTGCGGCGACGAAAGGTGCGATCAGTGCAAAACCTGAGGCCAGGGGATAAACGAGGTAAGGAAGGTCCAATCCCGTCAAAAACCAGATCATGATCCAGCCACCGACGGCATAGAACAGGCCGAAAAACAGGCTGAATTTGAAATTTTCCTGAAAATCACGAAAACCCGCACTCAAAGCTGCGGAAATATCTTCGGATGAAATATTACGAATGATCGGTTTGATCTTGGGTCTGGCATGCTCTTCATGCTGCGTCGTTGAAAGGGTTGTGCCTTCTACTGCTTCACTCAAAATCCCTCTCCTACCTGTCTGCGGGACTGTCTTTTTCCGCTCAATGCGCTGGACGACAGATCCTCTGAATTGGCAAAAATGCCAAAGGTCCTGAGATCTATGTTAGCGAGAATGGAGTGCGACACAATGTCTCAAAATGCGCTTTTTATGACGCAGCGCAGGATAAGTTCGGGATTTTTGCTCCACAAGGAGAGAAATTTTGACATTGTATGTATCGCATACATTGCAACCGTCTTACGAAAAATTCAAATGACTTAGTGCCCAATCATGAGAAATTATGATCATGTTTCAATTTGTTAGTCCGCATGGAGAGGAATTCCAAGTTGATTGAAACTGCGCGAATAACAGATTTACAGCATCTGAAATACGGATTTATATGCACTGCATCATAGTTTTTTACGAGTTTTCCCCTAATCTAGATCTAAAGTTAAAATAAATTCGCTCGAGTCTGAGCTTAAATGCCGATTTGAGAAAATTTGTTTCTCGTTTCCCCAGCGTAATGAAGAGAGTTTGTCTAATTGTCAAAAAGCGAAAATAGATATCGCAGTGCCAAGTTTATCCAATGAAGTCATGAAAAAAGCCCGCCAAATCTTGATATGGCAGGCTTTTGGAAGTCCCGACAAAGGCTGATGGTTAAAGTAGCTTAGACATGTTGACCGCCATTGATATGGATTTCCGATCCGGAGACATAGGAAGCGCTCTCCGAACACAGATAATAAATCGTGTCAGCAACCTCGGATGTCAGGCCCAAACGGCGCAATGGAATGGTTTCGACAATCTTGTCGGTTCCAGGTGATAGAATGGAGGTATCGATTTCACCGGGTGCAATGGCATTGACACGGATTTTGTGAGGGCCAAAGTCTGCGGCCATTTCTCTCGTCAATGAAGCAAGAGCAGCCTTGGATGTGGCATAAGCGGTTCCGGCAAAAGGATGCACGCGCATGCCGGCAATAGACGTAACATTGACAACAGAGCCTTGCGCCTCTTTCAATTCGTCGAACAAGCCACGAGCCAGCATGATGGGCGCGAAGAAATTGACTTGAAAAACTTGCCGCCACAAATGCATGGGAGTCTCAAGACTATCAAGGCGTTGCCCTTCGCTATTTTTGGGGCTGATTGCGGCATTATTGACCAAAGCGTGAAGACGCCCACCTTCTGTTTTCAGTCGATCCTTGATCTCGCCTACTGCAACACCCAGATTATCCGGGTCTGATAGATCAATCTGGATGTGGTCTTCCGGCCCCATGGGCCATGGGCATTTGTCGGAAAACGGGTGCCGGGAGCAGGAGATAACCCGCCATCCTGCTTGCGAAAAGCGTTTGACGGTTGCATGACCAATTCCGCGGCTGGCGCCGGTCAAAACCAGAGTTTTGCGTTCAGTGTCTGACATACTGCACATCCTTTCACCCTATAGATAGGATGATGCCAGTCCGGTTGCGAGCATAAAAGTGTGCTGGACAAACATTTCTCTTTTAGTCACAAGACAATTGTATCTTATGGACTGGAAACTTGATTTTGAAAGACTACATTTCTTTGTCATACGGACAAGCCCTGATAAGCTTGATCTAACACAAGGGAAAGTGCGTCCGGTTGAGTTATAGCTCGCATGGGACTTGGCCGCAAAGGGTCAGCAAGAGAAAAAATTGGGTCCAATATGATCATCTGCCATTGCAATCATATCACCGATCACGAAATACGTGAGATCGCACAGAAACTGGCGGACGAAAATCCTGGTAAGCCTCTAAGATCAAACCAGATCTATCGCGGACGTGGATGCAAGGCCAAATGTGGATGTTGCCGCCCGATGATTGAGGCACTTCTGCTGGATCTTGGCCATGAAGTGACCATAGCGCATCGTGAAGATCTGGACCGTTTGCGGCAAAGACGCTTTACAGCTGCACCCAACGATTGTCCGGGTTTTTCATGAATTTTTCGGATTGCTTCCAAGGCCAGCTATCGAAAAGAGTTTGAGAATACGGATTTGCATATTCAGGAGGCGTTATCTCCAAGGATTTCAATCACGTTTGCTACGCTTGGTTGATACTGGCAGCGTATTTTCTCGTAAATGCATTGACCTTAACATCCAATAAGATTAGTTTAGAATTATTCTAATTTACGAATCTTGAGCGAAAGCGGCGTAGGCCAACGGGTTCGTGCTAAATAAAACAGACATTGAAAGAGGACCGTCATGAAGGGTGATTCAAAGGTAATTGAATTTTTGAACAAGGCTCTGCGCCATGAGCTGACCGCAGTGAACCAGTATTGGCTGCACTATCGCCTGCTGGATGATTGGGGTTACACGAAAATGGCTGCCAAATGGCGTGAAGAATCCATCGAGGAAATGCAACATGCAGACAAGTTGATTGAGCGTATTCTTTTCCTTGAAGGTCATCCAAACTTGCAGCAGCTTGATCCGCTGATGATTGGCCAGTCTATTTCAGAAATTCTGGACAGTGATCTGAAGGCTGAAATCTCTGCCCGTGAATTGTATATGGAAGCGCGCAAGGCTTGCAATGAGGCGGGTGATTTCATGTCCATGAAGCTGTTTGAAGAATTGATTGGTGATGAAGAAGGTCACATCGATTTCCTGGAAACCCAGCTGAATCTGCTTGCCCAGCTGGGCAACGAGAAATATGCTCAACTACAGGCCGAAGATGCTGGTGCTGGCGATTAAGGTCTGGCATCCTGATAGATCAAAGCCTCGCATTGGGAACGATGCGAGGCTTTTTTTGTATCCATGCCTAGGCATTTACCCTGATCTTGGAAAAGGCCTGAAAAGGTCGCAATTTCCCCAATCTCACCGTTCACTCAAAGGAATGTGAATTGACGGCGTGACGACAAAGCTGAAACAAAGGCAGAAATGTTTCTCGATACCGAACAACATAAAGGATTTGCAATGGTTTCCCGCTCAATGAATGTCAGCTCATCTGATATCAAACGCTCCAGGATTAGCCGCCGGCATTTACTGGCTGGATTGTCTGGTCTTGCATTGGGTACCATGCTGGTAGCAAGTCCGCTCGCTCTGGCGGATGGTCACGCCAATCTGATATCTGCAAAAGACTGGGCCATGGTTCAGGACGTCGCCAAAGGCCAGACAGTCTATTGGCATGCCTGGGGCGGCGGCGATCGCATCAATGACTATATTGCCTGGATTGGCGATGAGGTGAAGAAACAATATGGCGTAACGCTCAAGCATGTCAAAGTGAGTGACACTGCCAACGTTGTCAGTCAGGTGGTAGCAGAGAAAGCTGCAGGTAAGGATAAAGGCGGTTCGGTTGATCTGGTTTGGATCAATGGCGAGAATTTCGCCTCCATGAAGGAAAAAGGTCTGCTTTTGCCGCAAGCTTGGGCACCGGATCTGCCCAATTATCGATATGCAGATATCAAGGGAAAGCCGACCCTGACCACAGACTTTACCGTGCCAACAGATGGTCTTGAAAGTCCTTGGGGTATGGCTCAACTATCCTTCTATTACGATAGCGCAGTGACCAAAGATCTTCCGAAGTCTGCAACCGCCTTGCTTGATTGGGCCAAGAAGAATCCCGGTCGTTTTGCTTATCCAAAACCACCAGATTTCATCGGCTCGACTTTCCTGAAGCAGATCGCATTGGAACTGGCACCGGATGCTACCGTTCTGTCCAAACAGGTTACGGAAGAAACTTACAAAGCAGTGTCCGAAAAGCTGTTTGCCTATCTTGATGAACTCAACCCGGTTCTCTGGCGCAAGGGCAAGGCATTTCCTGAAAATGTCACAAGCTTGAAAACCATGCTCGCCGACAGTGAGATTGATATCGCTTTTACCTTCAATCCTGGCTCTGCTTCTTCTGCAATTGCAAATAATGAGTTGCCAGGCAGTGTGCGTTCCTTCGTGTTTGAGAATGGTACCATCGGCAACAGCCATTTCGTGGCCATTCCCTATAACGCAAATGCCAAGGCTGGTGCCTTCATTGTCGCTAACTTCCTGCTGTCGCCTGAGGCACAGGCACGCAAGCAAGATCCAAATGTCTGGGGTGATCCGACCGTTTTGAACATAGCGAGCCTGAAAAGTGAAGACAAAGCGCGTTTTGATACACTGGACTTGGGTGTTGCTACTCTGAAGCCGGAGGAGTTTGGTCAGGCATTGCCAGAGCCTCATGCCAGCTGGATGGAGCGTATCGAGAAGGATTGGACCAAGCGTTACGGGGCCCAGTAATTTGTTGCCTTTCATAACTGTCGAATAGCTGGACTGAATTTGAACCCGATGGCCCATTCCAACCGGCTATCGGGTTTCGATTTACCCTGTCAGAAGAGTGTGTTCGGCGCTAAGCTGAAACTAGATGAGAAGATCTGAAAAGGATCAAAAGGCTCTTGCTTCAATTTGCACCCATGTTGGCTGTTGGCCTTATGCTAGGGCCAATTCTGTTCGGCCTTGCTGGCTCACTGGCTCCAGCCTTTGGCTTTTTGCCAGCATTGGGCGGGGAAGAAGTGACAATCGGTCATTTTGCAAGATTGTGGCAAACACCGGGATTGTCCGGCTCCATTTGGTTGAGCCTCTCGTCAGGACTGATCACGACATTCTTGTCCCTAAGTCTGGTCGTGATGCTGATCAGTGCCTGGAGTGGCACTCGCTTTTTCTCCTTCATTCAGCTTCTGATTTCACCACTTTTATCGATCCCTCATGCTGCGACGGCATTCGGGCTCGCTTTTCTGCTGGCACCTTCTGGGTGGATCGTTCGCTTTCTGTCGCCAGAACTGACTGGTTGGACACGTCCGCCTGATTGGCTCTTTCCAAAAGATCCGGAAGGCCTGGCTTTGATTGCAGGTCTTGCGACCAAGGAATTGCCGTTCCTGCTTCTGGTGACCTTGGCCGCCTTGCCACAAGTGGATGCTGTACGCAATGCAAGGGTTGCCCAGACTCTTGGCTATGGTCCGATGGCAAGTTGGTTATTCGCGGTCTGGCCACGTCTCTACAAACAAATAAGGTTGCCGGTTTTTGCCGTCATAGCCTACGCAACATCTGTAGTGGATGTTGCCCTCATTCTTGGCCCAACCAATCCTCCGACCTTGGCGGTCCAACTGGTGCGCTGGATGTCTGATCCGGATCTGCAATATCGCTTTCTGGCGTCTGCCGGGGCGATTCTACAGTTGTTTGTGACCTTGGCTGCTTTGGCGGTCTGGTGGCTGGGCGAAAAACTGACCGCAACCCTTTTCAAAGCTCTTGTCGGCGGTGGCTGGCGTTTCCAGCGTGATGCAGCTTGGCGGTTGGCCTCGGGAACCTTGGTTCTTATCGTCATTCTCTCTCTTATTCTGGGATTGGCGGGCTTGCTTGTCTGGTCATTTGCCGGTTTCTGGCGCTTCCCAGAAAGTTTGCCACAGGCTTTCACTCTGAAAAGTTGGATCAAGCAATTGCCAATGCTTGCCGAACCATTGCTGAACTCTATTGGCATCGGATTGCTGGCCGCTATTATTGCCCTTGTGATCACGCTGCTTTGTCTGGAACAGGAAACGAGAGCTGGCCAGAAGGCCGGGGAGGGGGCGTTGACGCTCCTCTATATTCCATTGATCATTCCGCAAGTTGCTTTTCTCTTTGGACTGCAATTGCTGTTCTTGTTGTTGGGATGGGAGCATTCGGCTCTGGGCCTACTGCTCTCTCATCTGGTCTTCGTATTGCCCTATGTCTTCTTGTCGTTGGGTGACCCGTGGCGACATTTTGAGCCTCGCTATGCGCAACTGGCAGCAAGCCTTGGTGCTCAGCCTTGGAAAATTTTCTTCCGTATTCGCTTGCCACTTCTCCTACGACCTATCATGACAGCGGCAGCTGTGGGATTTGCAGTATCCATCGGTCAATATCTGGCAACTGTGCTGATTGGTGGCGGCAGATGGGAAACGATCACGACAGAAGCCGTTGCGCTCTCATCCGGCGGTAACAGGCGCATCATCGGGATTTATGCCATTATGCAAATGATCCTGCCATTCGTGGGCTTTGCCTTGGCCATTGCATTGCCTGCTTGGATCCACCGTAACCGGCGTGATATGAGCCCGCATCATCATTAGCCCGTTGGAAAGAAGAGCATGACCCAATCAGAAACATTCGATATGATCGATCCTTCCATCGCGACAGAAATGGTGCAGGACAAGCTGGTTGCTTCCGGTTTGCAACTCAGCCAGATCGACATTGCTCTGGATGGCAAGTCCTTGTTGTCGGTCTCACTGGATGTGAAACCCGGTCAGATTGCTACCATCATGGGTCCTTCGGGGTCTGGAAAATCTACCTTGCTTGCCTATATCGGTGGTTTCCTGGCATCAGAATTCAAGGCTTCAGGTAAGGTAATGCTGAATGGCTGCGATATCTGCGCGCTGCCAGCCCATGAGCGAAAGATTGGCATCCTCTTTCAGGATCCGTTGCTCTTTCCTCATCTCTCTGTTGGCCAGAACCTGCTCTTTGGTCTCGCGAAGGATGCGCGGGGGAGCGAGCGGAAAGAGCGGGTTTGTGCCACGCTGAAAGATATCAATTTAGCTGATTTTTATGATCGGGATCCAGCAACGCTTTCCGGTGGTCAGAAAGCACGGGTGGCACTGGCCCGGGTTCTACTCTCACAGCCGCAAGCGTTGCTGCTGGATGAGCCATTCTCCAAACTCGATGCATCATTACGCGCGCAAATGCGTCAATGGGTGTTTGATAAGGCAAAAGCACAAGGTGTTCCAATTCTGCTCGTCACCCACGATGAGGAAGATGCCAAAGCCGCAGCCGGGCCTTTGATTGATCTCGGGCGGTAAGCCGAGGCGCGATCCGAACACGAAACAGACAATCTTTTTCCTTGCTTTGTGAAAGGCAGACGGGTAGGCGAGGTTATGGCCGAAATATCTTTACCTCAATTGCCCATTCTGGAAGCACTTCCTGCATTGAAAACATCGATGCTGGACGGCAACAAGGCAGTACTGATTGCTCCTCCTGGAGCTGGTAAAACGACGTGTGTTCCGCTTGCCTTGCTGAATGAGCCATGGCGCAAGGAAGAAGACGGCAAAATTATCATGCTGGAGCCGCGCCGTTTGGCTGCCAAGGCGTCCGCCCGCCGCATGGCGTCGATGCTTGGTGAGAAGTCGGGAGAGCGTGTCGGCTATAGAGTGCGCATGGAAAGCCGTGTCTCCGCCAAAACCCGCATTGAAGTGGTAACGGAGGGCGTCTTTGCACGCATGATCGTTGAAGATCCATCGCTGGATGGGGTTGCAGCTATTCTCTTCGATGAATTCCATGAACGTAATCTTGATGGCGACAAGAGCCTTGCTTTTGCTTTGGATGCACAGGAAGCTCTTCGCGATGATCTGCGTATCTTGGTCATGTCGGCCACGCTGGACGGTGGACGGGTGTCTTCCATGCTGAGTGACGCACCAGTGATTGAAAGCATGGGGCGGGCTTTTCCGGTTGAAGCACGCTACCGACCGCGCAAGCCAAGAGATCGTCTGGAAGATGGCGTTTGCACCACTATTCTGGAAGCAATCGCAGAAGAGCAAGGATCTGTTTTGGTATTCTTGCCCGGCCAAGCGGAGATCATGCGCGTGAATGATCGATTGAGCGGCAAAATCCCAAAAGAATGTTTGCTCGCCCCACTTTTCGGTGCAATGGAAGGTCGAGAGCAGGATCGAGCCATTCAACCTGCACCGTCGGGACAGCGTAAGATTGTTCTCGCAACGTCCATTGCCGAGACGTCACTGACAATCGAAGGGGTGCGCATTATTGTCGATAGCGGCCTGGTTCGACGTCCGCATTTTGAGCCCGGATTGGGTCTGTCGAGACTTGAAACGGTGCGTGTTTCGCGCGCCAGCGCAGAGCAGCGCCAAGGTCGCGCTGGGCGAACCGAGCCCGGTATCTGTTATCGCTTATGGGACAAAGGCCAGATGGCAGCGCTTCCTGCTTTCGAGCCACCCGAAATACTGCAAACCGATCTGTCTCGCCTGGTACTTGATCTTGCCGTTTGGGGAGAGAGGGATCCAGAGAACCTGCGTTGGCTTGATTTACCTCCAAAAGCCGGTTGGATTGAGGCGGTCAAACTGTTGCAATCTTTGGGCGCATTGGATGAGGAAGGTAGTCTGACCGATCACGGCAAACAGCTCGCTCGGCTTCCTGTTCCTCCACGCCTCGGCCATATGATTGTTACGGCAACGGGAGAGGGTTACGAATATCTCGCCTGTCTGATCGCTGCGTTACTGAGTGAAGGCGGGCGTTTACGTCACAATGACCTGCGCCGCCTGTTGCAGGATTTACAATCAAACCGGTTGAACAATGCCAAACAGATCAAATCTCTCGCCAAACGCTGGATGAGTGGTAAGCCAGCAGGGTCAGTTAGAATTGAGGAAGCGGGCCGTATTCTGGCGCTCGCCTATCCTGATCGCGTTGCGATGCGACGCGGTGCAAAGGGGGGCTATCTGCTGGCTTCTGGCCGTGGTGGAATACTGCAAGAAGATGATCCTCTCAATGCCAACCAGTTTCTGGTGGTTGCAGATTTGCAGGGCGCTGCCAGTAAGGCGCGCATAACCTTGGCGACACCGATCACCAGATCCGAGATCGAAGCCGAGCTTGGTCATCATTTTGAAGAACGAGAGCAGGTCGAGTTCGACAGGCAGAGCAATAGCGTGCGGGCACGCCAACAGCTCTGTCTTGGCAAAGTGGTACTGGAAGAGAAAAAGCTCAAGAACCCATCGCCCGAAGCGCTGCAGACAGCCTTGATTGATGCCATTCGCCGCAAAGGTACGAAAGCGCTTCCTTTCACCAAGGAACTGGAACGTTGGCGAGGGCGCGTTCTATTTGCATCTACACGAGAAGAGGGCTGGCCAGATTTTTCAGATCAGGCTCTCCTCGACACACTGGAAGATTGGTTGCAGCCATTCCTTGCCGGGAAAATGGCTGTCGACGAGCTGACATCTGGGGATTTGAAGGTAGCCTTGCAGGCACAATTGCCTTACGAGAAGCTGTCCGGTTTGGATGATTTGTTGCCAAGCCACTTCGTTGTACCCACAGGTTCCAAAATTCCAATCGACTATGCGGAGCAGAATGGTCCGGTGCTGGCCGTACGTGTGCAGGAACTGTTTGGCTTGGATCAGCATCCCACGATTCTGAACGGACAGATCCCGCTGCTTCTGCATTTGCTCTCTCCGGCTCAACGCCCAATACAGGTGACGAGAGACCTACCTGGCTTTTGGCGGGGAAGCTGGAAAGAGGTCAAGGCAGATATGAAGGGGCAATATCCAAAGCATGTTTGGCCTGATGATCCCCTGGCAGCAGAAGCAACAAGAAGAGTAAAGCCTCGGAAATAAGAGGGCGATTGGGACCTGATCTATAGGTTATCAACTGAAAAAGAGTCGCAGGATTTACCGGAAAGATGATGCCTATTTTAGGTCAAAAATTGTGCATCTGTGCGAATTTAAAGATCAAATGATAGCATTTCAGCAGCGATATGAGCGTGAAATCATATCGGTGAGGTGCAAATTTATTGCTCAAAACCGCCAAATCATTCTCTCTTACGCAAAAAACAACAAAAATCATTCCTCCATGGTGGAAATCAAAGATTCTGGCTGCAAAGAGCGCTAGACCGTGCAAGACTAAGGTTGAAGTTTGGGCCGTATTGTTTTTGGGTGAACTGACAGATCTTGCGAGTCGATCGATCTGTATAGGGCGCATAGGAGACGATATGGCTCCAATATCGATGATTATGGAAATAGAATCATAACATTTATGAAGGGGATGCTTATGTTGCGTCAGTTTTTCGGTGCTGCAGCGCTTGCGACTATGATGGTTGCTGCGCCTTCGCTTGCTGCAGAAATCAAACCTGCTGTGGTCTATGACCTCGGTGGCAAGAATGACCAGTCATTCAACCAGTCCGCCTATGCAGGTGCTGATAAATACGCCAAAGACACAGGCACTGCCTACAAGGATTTCGAGCTTCAGAACGACACCCAGCGCGAGCAGGCCATGCGTCGTTTTGCCAAAAAAGGTCACGATCCGATTGTTGTGATCGGCTTCTCTCAGGCCGAAGCTCTGAAGAAAGTAGCGCCGGAATTCCCGAACACCAAATTTGCCATCATCGACATGGTTGTTGATCTGCCAAACGTGCGCTCTGTTGTGTTCAAGGAGCATGAAGGTTCCTATCTGGTCGGTCTGTTGGCTGCCAAAGCTGCACAGTCTGACAAGGTCGGTTTCGTTGGCGGTATGGATATCCCGCTCATCCGTGCATTTGCTTGCGGCTATAAGCAAGGTGCCAAAGCAGCCAATCCTAAAATTGAAGTGTTCGAAAACATGACTGGGACCACCGGCGCGGCATGGAATGATCCGGTGAAAGGTGGCGAGCTTGCAAAATCTCAGATCGACCGCGGTGCTGACGTTGTTTATCACGCAGCTGGCGGCACCGGCGCTGGCGTTCTGCAGGCAGCAGCAGATGCTGGCAAACTCGGCATCGGCGTTGACTCCAATCAGAATGGCATTCATCCGGGTAAAGTTCTGACTTCAATGGTCAAGCGCGTTGACGTTGCTGTTTACAATGCATTCAAAGATCTGGCTGATGACAAATGGTCCGCTGGCATCAATGTTCTGGGTTTGGCTGAAGATGGCGTTGCCTGGGCGGATGACAGCAACAACAAGCCTTTGATCTCTGATGATATGCGTGCCGCTGTCGAGCAGGCTACCAAAGACATCATTGCAGGCAAGATTGTTGTTCACGATTATCGTGCAGATAACACATGCCCATATTAAGATAAACAAGACGCTCCGAAATACAATTTCGGAGCGTCTTTTTATTTTATGATGACGAACAAACCCGTCTGGGTTGCCCGTCATTAAAGCTTTTGGCAAACCGAAGTTCGGAAAAATCGCGGAATTCTTGTTCGCTTTTTTCGAGCCGAAACCAAAATTCTGATCATTTCCTCTTTGCGATGAAATGAGAGAAAAAGGTTTGACAAGCTCTTCACATCCACACATTTCCGCACTTTGCCAATGGCTGACAAGCGGACCAGATAAGGCACATGTGCTTCTGGCATTGCCAGAGCAGACAAGTGCAGCGCTAGACAGGTTAACTGGATCCAGTGGGACGACGGGCTTAGGGCGTGCCTTTCGAAAAGTTGAAGCACTTTTCGGACAAGGACTCGCTTCAAAACGAAAACTTAAAGCATTGCTTGTGATTCAAGGATCGCTGGCAATGTCTTGAAGAATAGGGAACTAAGCCTTGGATAGTGAGCATGCCAACTCTACCGACTCCCCCCGGCTCCCCGCACAGGCACATAAGGCCGGGGCGCGCAATGATCAGTCAGCCATTCAGTTGGTCGGAATTGAAAAACGGTTTGGGCAGGTTTATGCCAACCGCAACATTGATCTGACCGTCAAGAAGGGCTCCATTCACGGCATCATCGGCGAAAATGGTGCAGGTAAATCGACCTTGATGTCCATTCTGTATGGTTTCTATCAAGCGGATGCTGGTGAGATCTATATCAACGGTCGGTTGGAAAAGATCAGTGACAGTCAGAAAGCAATCTCAATCGGTATCGGCATGGTGCATCAACATTTTATGTTGGTCGATAACTTCAGTGTGTTGGAAAATATCGTTCTGGGTGTTGAAGGCGGCCGGACGCTTGCTGGTGGAATGTCCCGGGCACGCAACGAATTGAAGCGCCTGGCAGATGAATATGCTCTGGATATTGATCCGGATGCCTTGATTGAAGAACTCCCCGTTGGTTTGCAGCAACGGGTCGAGATCCTCAAGGCGCTCTATCGTGGAGCTGATGTCCTTATCCTTGATGAACCGACCGGTGTTTTGACACCGGCAGAAGCTGATCACTTGTTCCGAATTCTTGAGCAATTGCGTGATCAGGGTAAAACCATCCTGCTCATCACTCATAAGCTGCGCGAAATCATGGCCATCACCGATGAAGTATCCGTCATGCGCCGCGGTGAAATGGTCGCGACAGTCCAGACTGCGGAAAGCTCTGTCGAAGAGCTGGCTGAATTGATGGTTGGACGGCATGTGCTGCTGAGCGTCGAGAAAGAGCCGGCCACACCGGGTAAAGAAATCCTGAAGGTTGAGAACCTGACTGTCACCGATAAACGTGGCGTGACACTGGTGGATGATGTTTCCTTTTCTGTGCGTGCAGGTGAGATTGTCGGAATCGCAGGTGTCTCCGGCAATGGCCAATCAGAATTGATGGAAGCCATTGCTGGTATGATCAGAGCAAGTTCTGGCCGTGTGCTGCTGAATGATGATCCAATCGGTGTGACGCAAAAAGCTGATGCCAACGAGTTGCGTCATCGCGGAATGGCTCATGTGCCAGAAGATCGCCACCGTACTGGCCTTGTGACAAAATTCCCGGCAACGGAAAACATGATCCTTGGTTATCAGGATCTCGACAAATATGGCTCCGGCATGTTCCTGGATCTGGGCGCCATTCTCGAAGAAACGCAAACCTATATGGACGATTTTGACGTCCGACCACCGGATCCGAACCTCAAGGTTGCCAATTTCTCAGGTGGCAACCAGCAAAAACTGGTTCTGGCTCGCGAAATGGAACGCGATCCAGACATCCTGCTGGTTGGTCAGCCAACCCGTGGTGTAGACATAGGTGCGATTGAGTTCATCCATAAGCGCCTCATCCAGCTGCGTGATGCAGGGAAAGCTATCCTTCTGGTTTCCGTTGAACTGGACGAAATTCGTTCTCTGTCCGACCGAGTCCTGGTCATGTTTGCCGGCAAGGTTGTTGGTGAACGTGACGGCTCTGCGTCTGAGGGCGAATTGGGTTTGATGATGGCTGGTATCAGCAAAGAAGATGACAAAGCCTCCCAAAAAGAAGGAGAGCCATCATGAGTGCTCCTTTGGCAAAACTTCCCAAATGGGTTGATTATGGCCTCATTCCATTATTGAACCTGACTGCGGCTTTGCTGGTCTCAGGACTTGTGGTGCTCCTGATTGGTGAAAATCCGTTGGAAGCGGTTTACTGGCTGGTACAGGGCTCCCTCGGTTACGGCGAAGGCATTGGCTTCACACTCTATTATACCACCAATTTCATATTCACCGGTCTTGCTGTGGCAGTAGCTGCCCATGCAGGCTTGTTCAATATCGGGGGTGAAGGTCAGGCCTACTTCGCTGGTCTCGGCGTCGCACTCGCTTGTCTGGCGCTTGATCATTATATCCCCTGGTGGATGACCTTCCCGTTTGCTTTGCTGGGAGGCGCACTTTTCGGCGCAGCTTGGGCAACCATTCCTGCCTATTTGCAAGCCAAACGTGGTAGCCATATCGTTATCACCACCATCATGTTCAACTTCATCGCATCAGCGGTGATGGCGTATCTCTTGGTAAATATCCTCAAGCAACCTGGTTCCATGCAGCCGGAAAGCCGCACCTTCGTTGAAGGAGGCCGTCTTCCGTTTGTGCATGAAGTTCTGGAATGGATTGGCATCAAGATTGAACACAGCCCGCTGAACCTGTCCTTTGTCGTGGCGTTGGTAGCTTGTGTGATGGTATGGGCGCTGATTTGGCGTACTCGTCTTGGCTATGCCATCCGTACCATGGGGACCAATCCCAATGCTGCTGTTTATGCCGGTATGAATGTCTCCAAACTGACCATCGTCACCATGATGATTTCAGGTGCCTTGGCCGGCATGCTGGCATTGAATGAAGTGATGGGAACTCAGCATCGTTTGCTGCTTGATTTTACTGCGGGATATGGCTTTGTGGGCATCGCGGTGGCCTTGATGGGGCGCTCCCATCCAGTGGGCATCATCATGGCCTCAATCCTGTTCGGCATGCTCTATCAGGGCGGCGCTGAACTGGCGTTCGAGATGCCAAAAATTACCCGTGATATGATCATCTCAATTCAAGGTCTGGTTATCCTTTTTGCCGGAGCTATGGAGCATATGTTCCGTCCTGCCTTGATCAAGATTTTCGTCCGCAAGCCAATCGCCGCTGGCGCGGTTTAAGGGAGAAGGAGAGAAACGATGGAATTTCTGGAAACCTTCACCCTGATTCTTGATTCAGCCTTACGTTTGTCGGTGCCTCTGCTATTGGCCTGTCTCGCGGGGCTCTACTCCGAGCGTTCTGGTATTTTCGATATTGGCTTGGAAGGCAAGATGTTGGGTGCAGCCTTTGCAGCAGGGGCCGTTGCTTATATCACCAGCTCCGCTTGGCTTGGATTGTTAGCTGCTATCGCGGTTTCTGTCGGGCTTGCTTTGGTCCATGGCTATGCATCTATCGCCCAACGCGGCAACCAGATTGTCTCTGGTGTCGCCATCAACTTTGTAGCCGCTGGTTTGACAGCCCTGCTCGGTCAGGCTTGGTTCAGCATGGGTGGCAAGACGCCACAATTACCAAACGAAGCGCGCTTTCGTCCTATCGAATTGCCATTCGCTGAAAGCTTGCGGGATGTGCCAATCATCGGCCAGTTTTATTCGGAACTACTCTCTGGCCATAGCCTTCTGGTCTATGCTGCCATTGCTGCAGTTCCATTGACATGGTGGATCCTCTATCGCACCCGCTTTGGTTTGCGTTTGCGTGCTGTTGGTGAAAATCCCGGTGCAGTGGATACGGCTGGTATTTCCGTGATTGCTCTGCGCTATCAAGCGGTGATGATCACAGGTGTTCTTTGCGGTATTGCAGGATCCTACCTGTCCATTGCCCAGTCTGCGGGTTTCTCCAAGGATATGACCGCAGGTAAGGGTTTCATCGCTTTGGCGGCGCTGATCTTTGCCAAATGGAAACCGATCAATGCCCTTGGGGCTTGCTTCCTCTTTGGTTTCCTCGATGCTGTTGCGATCCGTGCCCAAGGCACAGTGCTTCCGGTTATTGGTGAAGTGCCTGTTCAATTCATGCAAGCGCTGCCTTATATCCTGACTGTGGTCCTGCTTGCGGGCTTCATTGGCAAGGCAATTCCACCAAAGGCTGGTGGCGTGGCCTACACCAAAGAACGCTAGAATCGAGGCTGACATGACAGACAATGCAATTGAGGTCACTCCTCAAACCCTTGAGCTATTCCAAATGGCAGTGGAAGCTCGTGACAAGGCCCACGCCCCTTATTCGCGCTTCAATGTCGGGGTCGCCTTGCGCACTGCATCCGATAAAGTCCATGTAGGAGCCAATATAGAAAATACCTCCTATCCCGAAGGTTGGTGCGCCGAAACCTCCGCAATTTCCCACATGATCATGGCAGCGGAAAGTGGTGCTGATCGCCAAATCGTGGAATTGGTGGTGATAGCAGAACTAGATCCTCCCATCACACCATGTGGAGGATGCCGTCAACGGATCAGCGAATTCGGCACGACGAACACAATCATTCATGCCGCAGATCCAGGTGGCATAAAATCCTCATTCACGCTGGGCCAGTTGCTTCCAGCCGCTTTCAATCTGGAAGGAGATGCTTAAATGACCACGCAAGGTTTGGCGCGCGATGCCGCAAATCGCGTAATGGAAAAAGCTCCCGGCTCTTGCCAAATCGGTATGGTGCTGGGGTCTGGTCTCGGCTCTCTGGCTGATCAGGTAGAAAATGCGGTGCGTTTTCCTTATGCCGATTTGCCCGGATTCCCAGTCTCATCAGTCTCGTCTCATGCATCAGAGTTGATTGTTGGCACCTTGATGGGTGTGAAAGTTGCGATCCTCGCTGGCCGTGCGCATTTCTATGAATCTGGCAATGCACGTGTGATGGAAGTTCCGCTTGCAACTCTTAAGGCTCTGGGCTGCGAGGAGATATTGTTGACCAATGCTGCAGGTTCTCTGCGCGAAGAAATCGCACCAGGCGAGTTGATGCTGATTGACGATCACATCAACTGGTCCGGCCGTAATCCACTGATCGGTATTGAAAGCGAAGATCGTTTCGTTGGACTGACCGAAGCCTATGATGCCTCCATTCGTGCCAATTTAACTCGGGCAGCGGTCGATGTAGGCGTTGATCTGAAAAGTGGTGTCTATACATGGTTCTCCGGTCCAAGCTTTGAGACACCTGCCGAGATTCGAGCCATCCGTATGCTCGGCGCTGATGCTGTTGGCATGTCCACGGTGCCAGAAGTCATCATGGCGCGCTGGATGGGGCTGAAAGTGGGCGCGGTCTCTACCATCACCAATTATGGCGCTGGCATGAGCGGCACGGAATTGTCTCATGAAGAAACCAAGGAAGTCGGCCCCATCGGTGCTGTGAAACTGATAAAAGTAATCCGGGCCTATCTGGCCAATAAGGCAAAGATTTAAAGGAAGAAAGACCATGAGCATGACAGACCAAGAGCTTGCCCAAAAGGCCATCTCTCTTTTGGATCTGACCAATTTGAATGACGATTGTACGCCTGCTGATATCGAAGCACTCTGCGCCAAGGCGCAAACGCCTTATGGCAATACGGCAGCAATCTGTATCTGGCCACGTTTCATTCCACAAGCCAAGGAACTGTTGAACGGCACCGGCATCAAGATTGCCACCGTGGTCAACTTCCCTGCTGGCGGCGAAGATGTTGCAGGTGTGGTCGAAGAAACCAAACAGGCTCTGACTGATGGTGCAGACGAGATTGATCTGGTGGTGCCTTACAAATGCTGGCTTGAGGGTCGTCGGGGTTATACCGAGACCATGGTTGTTCGTGTGCGTGAAGCCATTCCAGCCCCTGCCAAGCTGAAAACCATTTTGGAAACGGGTGAGCTGAAAGACGAAGCGATCATTCGCGAAGTGTCCGATATGGCCATTGAAGCAAGTGCTGACTTCATTAAGACCTCCACTGGCAAAGTCAAGGTCAACGCTACGCCAGAAGCTGCCGAAGTCATGATCGAAGCCATTGCCCAAAGCGGTCGTTCGGTTGGTTTCAAGCCAGCTGGTGGCGTGCGTTCCTTGGAAGATGCAGGGGCTTACTTGGCTATCGCTGACAAATATATGGGTGCAGATTGGGCCAAGCCTGAGACTTTCCGTTTTGGTGCGTCTGGCGTTCTGGATGCTTTGCTTGCCGCGATGGAAGGTAAGATAGAACAGGCTGGGGAGGGCTATTGATGCTCGCTCAGGAAATCATTCGTAAAAAACGCGATGGCGGGCGTCTGAACAAGGACGAAATCCAGTTCTTCGTTGATGGCATCACCAATGGTGGCGTCTCGGAAGGCCAGATCTCCGCTCTTGCCATGGCTGTCTATTTTCAAGGTATGGAATTGGATGAGCGGGTCGCGCTGACCTTGGCCATGCGCGATTCCGGCGTCGTTCTGGATTGGTCCGAGCTGAACGGACCTGTGGTGGACAAGCATTCCACCGGCGGTGTAGGGGACAATGTCTCTCTGATGCTGGCTCCGGCATTGGCGGCTTGTGGTGCCTATGTTCCCATGATCTCTGGTCGCGGCCTCGGCCATACCGGTGGTACATTGGACAAGTTTGATTCCATCCCGGGCTATGTCACCCAACCAGACAATGCACTCTTTCGCAAAGTCACCAAAGAAGTCGGCTGTGCTATCATCGGGCAGACGGCGGATTTGGCCCCGGCGGATAAGCGCTTTTATGGCATTCGCGATGTCACAGCGACAGTGGAAAGCATTCACCTGATCACGGCTTCCATCCTGTCCAAAAAACTGGCGGCAGGTCTCGATGGCCTGGTGCTGGATGTGAAATCCGGATCTGGTGCCTTCATGCCAAGCCACGAGCAAAGTCAGATCCTTGCCAAGAGTTTGGTCACTGTTGCCAATGGTGCTGGCGTGGAAACATCTGCTCTGCTTACAGACATGAATGAGCCACTGGCAACTGCGGCCGGCAATGCCATTGAGATGAAAAATGCAGTGGACTTCCTGACAGGGGATCATATTGATCCACGTAACTGGGAAATCACGGTCGCTCTTGGAGCGGAGATGCTCCGCATCGCAAAGCTGGTAGAGACATTCGAAGATGGCGTTTCCAAAATGGAAGATGCTTATCGTTCGGGTGCGGCAACTGAGAAATTCTCCCATATGGTGACTGCCTTGGGCGGTTCGGGCGACTTTGTAGAGAAGATGGATAAATATCTAACCTTGGCTCCAAAGGTCGTCGATATCATCACCCCAAAAGCCGGTTATGTTGAGGCGATCAATACCCGTCGGATTGGCATTGCTGTGGTTGAGCTTGGTGGTGGTCGCCGCAAGGCTAGTGATGAAATTGATCACAGCGTTGGCTTGGACAATCTCGCTGGAATTGGCGACAAGATTGAACAAGACCAGCCGATTGCCCGGGTCTATGCCCACACTGATGATCAGGTGAAACGCGCTATGGAAATGGTGCAACAGGCCTATCAGATTGGCGAAAGCAAGATCGATAGCCGTGCGGTTTATGAAACAATCACAGGCTAGAAAAGAGCCTGTCAAAACCCAATAGAAGGAGGTGCCATCATGGCACGGGCATTTCTTCTGGTACTAGATAGTTTCGGCATTGGTGGTGCTGCCGATGCTGCTCAATATGGTGATCCAAACCATCCCGATACAGGCTCCAATACTCTGGGCCATATCGCAACTGCCTGCGCCAAGGGCGATGGTGATAAGGATGAATTGCGTTCGGGGCCGCTGCAGATACCCAATATGGATCGTTACGGTCTTGGTTTGGTGGCTGAAAAGGCTTGCGGTGAACGTCCGGCCAACTTGAACCATGGCGATGAGATTGACGGTTTGTGCGCAAACGCGTCAGAAATTTCAAAGGGCAAGGATACGCCTTCCGGTCATTGGGAGATTGCAGGTGTTCCGGTTCCCTTCGATTGGGGTTATTTCCCTGAGACCGAGCCAACCTTTCCTCCTGAAATGACCAAGGCTTTTCTGGAGAAGACCGGACTTCCGGGAATTCTGGGTGATAAGCATGCATCTGGTACTATTGTGATCAATGAGCTTGGCGAAGAGCACATCCGTACAGGCATGCCGATCTGTTACACTTCGGCTGACTCGGTTTATCAGATCGCAGCGCATGAAGAGCATTTTGGCCTTGACCGTCTCTATGAGATTTGTGAAGCGGCTTATGAGCTGGTTCAACCTTACAATATTGGCCGTGTGATTGCGCGTCCCTTCATAGGCGATAGTCCTGCCAACTTCGAGCGAACCGGCAACCGCCGGGACTTCTCGGTTCTTCCACCGGAACCAACCCTGTTGGATCGTGCAAATGAAGCAGGGCGAGAAGTCATATCGGTTGGCAAGATCTCCGATATTTTTGCGCATCAGGGTGTAACCAGAAAAATCAAAGCAACGGGCAATCCCAATATCTTTGATGCCACGCTGCAAGCCATTGAGATGGCGAAGGACGGTGATCTGGTCTTCTCCAATCTGGTCGATTTTGACATGCATTATGGCCATCGTCGCGATGTGCCAGGTTATGCGGCTGCGTTGGAATATTTCGACAAGCGCATTCCGGAGCTGGAAGCTGTGTTGCGTGATGGGGATATGGTGATCCTTACCGCAGATCATGGCTGCGATCCCACATGGCCGGGAACAGATCATACCCGTGAGCAGGTGCCAGTGATGATGTTCGGCCCGGGTATCAAGGCACGATATGCCGGTAGTCGAGCAACCTTTGCCGATATAGGCGAGACTGTGGCCGACCATCTGGGGCTTGCACCCGGCAAGCACGGGACATCGTTCCTGAACGCATGAAGCAAAGATAATCCCGGCATCTCGCCGGGATTTCTCTATCCATCATCCAAGATAAGAAAAAGGAAAATCGGATGACAAATAAGCTGAGTTCATTGAGCTATGAACCAACAGGTCAAAAGCTGCCAAAGGCGGAATTGCACTGCCATTTGGAAGGAGCTGCCTATCCTGACTTGGTGCGCAGACTCGCAGCGCGTCATGGGGCAAACCTTGACGATATCATCGACGATAATGGTTCGTATATTTGGACCGACTTCACCAGCTTTCTGCAATGTTGGGACCGAGTGGCAGCCGTCATTCGTACGCCAGAAGATTATGCCGATCTGGTGGAAGATTATCTCAAGCGCAATGCAGAGGAAGGATGTCTCTATACCGAGTTTTTCATCTCTCCCGATCATGTTGCGCTGATGGGCATGAGCTATGATAATCTGTTGGAAGGCGTAGCCGAGGGTTATGAACGTGCCAAAACCCGGAGCGAGAAAGATGGCTTTCCAATTGAGGCCCGTTTCATTGTGACCTGCGTGCGTCACATGGGGCCGGAAAAAGCAATCGGTGTCGCCAATACCGTTGCAAATAGGCCTCATCCACTGGTAACCGGTTTTGGTATGGGTGGGGATGAGCGCATGCATAGCCAGAAAGCTTTTGCACCTGCTTATGAAATTGCGACTGAAGCTGGTTTGAAATGTACGACCCATGCAGGGGAGTTTGGTGGTCCGGAAAGTGTTATTGATGCGTTGGATCATTTGCCCGTTGATCGCATTGGTCACGGTGTCCGGTCCAGCGAGGACACAGATCTTATGAAGAGACTGGTTGATGAGAATATCGTTCTCGAAGTTTGTCCCGGCTCCAATGTCTCGCTTGGCCTTTATGATAGCCGCAAAGATCATCCAATCGATAAATTGATACAGGCGGGGATCAAGACAACTATCTCGTCGGATGACCCTCCGTTCTTCCATACCTCCATTGGTGAGGATTATGATGCTATGGCGCAAATCAAGGGATGGGACCGAACGACAATGCTCGGTTTCACTAAAAGATCCCTGCAGGCCGCCTATCTCGATGAGACAACTCGTTGTGCCTTGTGTGAACGTGTAAAATAACGGCGGAAAACCCCGCATAAGCCCCTATCTCTCCTGCTTCTGGAGCTTGCAGGCAGGGGAGCGCTTGGGCTAAAGACAAGGAATAAGATCAGATATCAAAATGACAAGGACTTGGGCGCAATGAAACAGGTAACAGTCGTAGACCACCCGCTGGTTCAGCATAAACTCACCATCATGCGGGATAAGGATACGTCAACCGCCAGTTTTCGTCGTTTGCTGCGCGAGATCTCTCATTTGCTCTGCTATGAAGCCACCCGCGAACTGGCAATGACCACCAAAACCATCGAAACACCTTTGATGGAAATGGAAGCGCCGATGATTGCTGGCAAGAAGCTGGTCTTTGCATCTATCCTGCGTGCTGGGAACGGTCTTTTGGAAGGCATGCTGGATCTGGTGCCATCCGCTCGCGTTGCTCATGTTGGCCTTTACCGTGATCCGAAGACCTTTGAAGCTGTCGAATATTATTTCAAGGCGCCGGAAGACCTGCAAAACCGTTTGGTTATTGCAGTTGATCCGATGTTGGCTACCGCCAACAGCGCTATCCTGGCCATCGAAAAACTGAAAGAGCGCGGTGCCCATAATTTGCGATTTGTTTCTCTTCTGGCAGCTCCAGAGGGCGTGAAAGCTTTCACTGATGCGCATCCGGATGTACCAATCATCACAGCAGCCATTGATGAAAAATTGAATGAGAAGAATTATATCATTCCTGGTCTTGGTGATGCGGGTGACCGCATGTATGGCACCAAATAAGCCAAATTATCTGACAGGGTAGATTTATAAGTCTACGTCCTAATACAAGGCCTGAAGGAGCAGATCCTTCAGGCCTTGTTTACTTTAGATTTCAAAAAAAGCACTTCATTCAGTCGCCAGCCTCCTTCCCTTTACTCCTTCTTGGCGCTTTTCCATCATGCTGCCTGCCAACACAAGGAGTAGGCAAAATGGTGCGTTTGATTATTCTTGCGGGGCTTGCTATCGGCATTTTCTCCTACATGCCTCATTTGGTCACGAATTTCATGGAAACCAATGGCTATAACGATCCGGGTCCTAGCACTTATGCCGTCAGAACCGAGACCAACCGGGATCAAGCCAGATCTTCCTCTTCCCCCGGGAGACTGCGATTGAAAGCAGATAGTCGGGGACATTTCCTGACACGTGCCCGGGTGAACGGACGCTCGGTTCGGGTTTTGGTGGATACAGGTGCTTCCAGCGTTGTTCTTTCCTATGAAGATGCTCGCAAGATAGGTCTGAATCCCAGATCTTCGGATTTCACGATCAGAGTGCAAACGGCCAATGGTGAGGGAAGAGCTGCCCGGGTGAAACTGCGTACCATTGAGCTGGGGGGGATCCGGGAAGACAATATTGAAGCCATGATTGCACCCAAGGGCACATTGCAGGTGAGCCTGTTGGGTATGACATTCCTGAAAAAGCTCAAACGCTTTGAACTATCACGCAATCGGCTCATTCTGGAAAATTAGCATATTCAACACAGAGCGGGATTGTTGTAAGCCTGTATTCATAATCTTTAGCTTATATCTTGCGGACCAGTTCGTATCAGAGAGGAACTTTTCATGTTTCCAAAGCCATCGGCTTCCATCAAGAGCAACACTTATGAGTTCGAAACCAAACCCTTGGTCAAACCAACCGGGTTTCGGGAATATGATGCCCGCTGGTTGTTTGGAGAAGAACTGAACCTGATGGGTGTGCAGGCTCTTGGAGCTGGTATTGGCACCGTATTGCATAAGCTGGGCGTGGAACCTTCCATCATTGTAGGGCACGATTTCCGCGGCTATTCCGCATCTATCAAAATGGCTTTGATCACCGGCCTTATGTCAGCTGGTTGCAAAGTCAAGGATATCGGTCTCGCTCTGTCTCCCATGGCTTACTACGCTCAGTTTGCGCTGGATTGTCCGGCTGTTGCCATGGTCACTGCTTCTCATAACGAAAATGGCTGGACCGGCGTCAAGATGGGCGCAAATCGCCCTTTGACTTTTGGACCCGATGAAATGGCGATGCTGCGGGATGTGGTGCTGAATGGTCAGCAGGAAATACGCGAGGGCGGTGGTCTGGAAATTGTCGAGGATTTTGCCAAAAGTTACATGGATGATCTGGCCAATCGCCCTAAACTCAAGAACAAGCTCAAAGTTGTTGCCGCATGTGGCAATGGGACTGCCGGGGCCTTTGCTCCACATGTGCTGAAAGCCATTGGTTGTGAAGTGATTGAGATGGACTGCGACCTCGACCATAGCTTCCCCAATTACAATCCGAACCCGGAAGACCTGAAGATGCTGCATGCGCTTCGAGACCGGGTACTGGAAACCGGAGCTGACGTCGGCCTGGCTTTTGATGGTGATGGGGATCGATGTGGTGTCGTCGACGAAAAAGGTAACGAGATTTTTGCTGACAAGGTTGGTGTTATGCTGGCCCGCGACATCTCGGCAATCCATGACAACAAGCAATTTGTGGTGGATGTCAAATCAACTGGCTTGTTCAAGACGGACCCGGTATTGAACGCCAATGGTGCAGTGACCGATTATTTCAAAACCGGCCATTCCTATATCAAACGTCGAGTAACGGACTTGAATGCCATTGTGGGTTTTGAGAAATCCGGTCACTTCTTTTTTAACGCACCTATTGGCCGTGGCTATGACGACGGTATTCTCTCTGCGTTAGCTGTCTGCGATATGCTGGATCGCAATTCGGACAAGAGTATGAGTGATCTGTATAGCGATCTGCCAAAAACCTATGGCTCACCCACCATGTCGGCCAAATGCGCTGATGAGATCAAATATGAAGTGGTGGATCGGGTGGTAGCCAAACTATCAGGCATGGTCGAAGCGGGTGAAAGCCTTGGTGGCCAAAAACTCATCGATGCGGTCACGGTCAATGGTATTCGCGTGACGGTCGAAGATGGCACCTGGGGGCTGGTTCGAGCCTCCTCCAACAAGCCTGAAATTGTGGTGGTGATCGAGAGCCCTGCAAGTCAGCAGCGTCTGGAGGAGATGTTTGAAGCAGTCGATGCTGTTCTGCGCGAGAATCCTGAAGTCGGAGTATACAATCAGACCCTCAAAGGCTAGTATCAGTCTGATAGCTTTCTTGAAAAGGCGCTCCTCGAGCGCCTTTTTGCATTTTGGCACTCAGATGGGGAAGCCACGGGTGCGCAAGTCTTGTCCGAGTAGCTCTGGCTTGATGAAATGGTGTGTCTGCAGTCCGACCTGTCTTGCTCCTTCGATATTGGCAACACTGTCGTCAATGAAGAGGCATTCCTCTGCTCGCAATCCGTTTCTTTGCAACAGCATATTATAGATGGCTTTGTCGGGCTTGATCAGCCTTTCCTCCCCTGAGACAATTATATCTTCAAACTCATAGAGGAAAGGGAAGCGTTGCTGTGTCTCGATGAATGTGTCAGAGGCAAAGTTGGTAATTGCATAAAGCGGAACAGCTTGTTCTTTCAGGCTTTCTTTGATGGCAACGGTGCCCGAAACTGGACCTGGCACCATTTCATGCCAACGGGAGCGAAAAGCTCTGATTTCATTTTCATAGTGTGGGGCGCGTGCAACGAGTTCTTCCTCGGCCGTGTTCCAATCTCGTCCACGATCTTGCTCAAGGTTCCAGGCCCATAAGTCAGTCTCGTCGATAAACCGGTTGATAGCTTCCTCATCAGGGAAGAGCTTTCGATATAACAGTCGCATGTCCCATTGGATCAGGACATTTCCGATATCAAAGATAATGGCAGAGATTGGCGCAGACATGGATACTCCTGATTCATACAAAGCAATGATAAGACCAGTTTGATCCCATCGTCATATGACCTCATTATGGCATTAATGATTCGAACATCGCTTTCAATGTTTGGAAATACGAATGCCCTTGATGTTTCAGGCCACCAGTCGCCTTCGTTCAGTCCTTTTTCAGATTGTGATTGCCTTTATCGTCAGCAATCTGCTGCTGCTGACCGCAAGCCATAGCCAGCAGAACCAGCAGCAGGTGACCCAACCTAATCATGAAAATGAAAAGGGTGAATTCCTTCTGCCAGTCGTTCAGGCGCAATCACCGGATCAGGTGCAAAGTCAAATCTTGCCAGAATTGTCCCAACAAGCCCAACCCTCAATTCTGAGAATCGGTCTGGTTGCCACTCGTGGTGCTGCCTACTTGCAGGCACGGATTGAACCATTTCGAAAATATATGGTGGCTGGTCTTCAGCGTCCTGTCGAAATCATAGCCTTTCCAACGGCCAAAGCGCTGGTTTTGGCTCATATTTCCAAACAGATTGACTATGCCTATTATCCAGCCAGTGCCTTTGCACAGGCCTATGCCTCTTGTGGGTGTGTATTGCCGCTGGTGGCACCGGTTCTCGACAATGGTCACAATGGTACCTTCATGGTGCTGGTGGTCAAGCAGAACAGCAATATCAAGTCCTTGTCAGATCTGACAGGTAAGAAGTTGGCTCTATCGTCTACCAAAGCTGCAGTGCCCTATCATATGGCGATGAATGAGTTGCGCCTCGCTGGCTTGGATCCGACGATTGATCTAGCTGAAGTGGTGGCTGAGAAAAAACCGGAACTGGCTCTCGAAAGACTGTTCAAGGGAGAGGTGGATGCGGCATTGGTTTGGTCTTCCACGCCCTACAATCATAGCTTGTTGACCGCTCCGGGAGCAGTGGCATCCTATATTGACGGTTTGGCGAAGAAGCGTAAAACTTTGGGAGATCCGGACTTCATTACCATCTGGCAATCACGTCCGGTGCCACCAAGTCCGCATGCTGTGCACAGCGATATGTCCAAGGAGGACAGAGCACGTTTGACCACGATGCTTATGGCAATGGTCAAGGATGCCCCGGATGCCTATGACGCAGTGGAGCGCTATCATGCAAGTGGGTATCGATCTGTCCAGCTTAAAGATTATGCGCCCTTGCTGGATATAGCTACAACCAATTAGCGACAGTGCGAGCCCGCAACTTAGTTGGTGCTGGCAACACTCGTGGTTAGACGCGGTACCATGATGGCACTGTCCTTGAGATCGATTGTTCCAGTTATACCGCTCAGAAAGCTGGGTTTATAGGCTACCTCGGTTTCCGAAATGACATAGAAACTGTTAGGGACTCTCAATCCTGCTGGCAATGCATTTACGCCCAAACCGGTACCACCACCTGTTGTTCGTTGCCAGGCAAGGCGAACTCTGCTCCGGGAATCAACGGATACACCGATCAAGTGCAACTTCAATGTTTGATCATTGAAGGGATACATAACCGCTTCAACAGCTTCTACATATCCATTGTAAGTGGCGTTTGAAATGACGTCCGATTGGGTTGTCAAATCTGCCAGAACCGTTGCAGCATGATCCGTGCGTTTCTTCACCAGATAAACCATGGACAATTCCCATGATGTGAAAATGAAAGCCACCATCACAGGCAGAATAACCGCCAGCTCCGTAGCCGCAATGCCTCGATCATCCTTGCGGAATTGACGCAGACAACACAAAATTGGAGAAAAAATCGACATATTCAAGCCTCACTGCATTAGAATGGTTCGTTACGAAACGCCGCAGTAGCGCTTAAATGGAAATCCAGATCATGGCCCGTTCCAAACAAGTTTGCCAATTGGGAGAAATACTCGACAGCGAGATAGACTTTGACAATAACGTAATCTTCTCGATCACCTATCTGGAACGCACCGCCTTCTTGATCTATTGATCCGTTCTTCCTTGGAGGATTGAAATTGATGTCTTCCGGTGCATCAAAACGTCGAACGTCAACGATCAAGTTTGCTCGACAATCATTTTCAGACATGGCGACGTTACTGCAAACAGCATTTCGAAACTGGGCTAATCCCATTCCCGCTGTTTGTGCCTGGCCAGTTCTAATCTGACGACTGACAGATTGAATAGATGTATCCATGCTTTGAGAGATCCACAAAACATGACCGCCTAGCAGCATGAGGCCAATGAGTGCAAAAAAAGGAGCACCAATCATGGCAAACTCAACTGCGGTTGCACCTTTCTCGTCTTTTACGAAGCGGTGGCGCAATTTTGCCAGCTGAGATATCCTCAACATTCGGTTCGGGCGCATGAGCAGCAATCCTGTTCTAGTTAGCCAATCTCCAGCGGTGCAATGTGACAGCAGAAGGCTTGGCTAGCGAATATAGATCTGGAACCATTCAGAAAATAAGTAACATGACAGCGGAAAGGCGACCCCAGATATGCTGTTTAAACGGGGAGGTGTTTATGCTGCAAGAGATGTATGTGCAGTAATACAGCATCCACGTTTCAACGAGCCATATATTGGCCGAGAAACCTTTCAGTTTTGTTGGGAAAACTGGTTAACAGGATACTACCAGACCACCTACAACGCCGCTCTTTAAAAGCGAGAAGAGGAAAAATGGTTCTGGGGAAATGATCTTCCAGACAAGACCTATATATAGTGAGTTGAATTCCTATTCGCCATCAATTTGTGCAGGATCAGATGTTGCATCTGAAAAATGCTGTGAGAATTGCTGCGATAAATTGCTCAAAGTATCAGGATCGTCACCAATTCGATAAACCGGATCACATTCCGGACTACAGTTAAGAGTGCTACGTTTGGCACCACGATAGACGACCACCGAGCTACTACGGTCAGATGATACGGTCAAAACTTCATCTGCAATTGGCTCTCCGGCGCTATCAAGAACAATAAGGTTGGTAGTGCCGTATCTTTTGCCAGTAATGATGAGCGTCTGGCTGTCCTTAATAGTAGCATCGGCGATAGCGGGGTTCCCAATAATAATCATCGAGGCGGGCCGAGCAATCTTCATCACCTTGGCCCGATCAACTTTGACTTGAATGGCTCCTGTCTCCTGATTTGCTTTTGCAGAAACAGGAAGAAGGCTGCAAAACAGACTCAGAGCAAGAAAGCGAGCGAGGATTTTCATCCGATACATCCATCAAATTGGTCTAAGGAATAGAATAATTGTCGCCCATGATGGAAAAAAATGGTGAAGGAAGGCTTAAACCATTTTGATTGAAGCCATTCGCGTTGGCCATCAATAGATCACATCTGCCCGATTGCTGATATTATATGCAGTTTAAATATTATATTATAAAACATATTGTAGAATATTTAAAATTTAAATAGATATAGATCTTGGTGTTATTTAGTAATAATTTATTATTAACTAATATATTCTTAGTATGAATGAAGTTTTGAGAAAGTTGATTGCTATCAAAAAATTAACTATAGACTTCATGATGAATTTTAAAAACTAAAATCAAGTTGGGTTTAACTTGTTATCAATAATTGTCAGCTAGAAATGATCTTGTTCGAGGGGCGAAACAAAAACAAGCCTCCGGACGGAAGAGCTGTCAAATATGGAATTTTAGGAGTCCAAAATGAAGAATTTTGCACGTTTTCTGAACGATGAGTCTGGCGCAACCGCTATCGAATACGCTCTGTTGGCTGGCCTGATTGGTGTCGGCATTGTAGCTGCTGCGGGTACCTTGGAAGATGCGATTACCGCACTGTTCAACCGTATTGGTACTGCACTTGGCGCGGCTGCTGTATAAGCATCGTCAAGACCTTTTGGCAACAATGTTGCCATGAGAATAAAGTGGAAGGTTGCCTATGGCAGCCTTCCATTTTTTGTATCTGAGAAATTGTAATTAATATTTATAATTCAAAGAGTTATAAATCTACTCATAAAGTCTTTGGTAAACTTTCAATGTCATCGTGGGCTGGAGCAAACGTTACAAGTACTTTAAGCGGTTGAATAAGGAATGTGGTATGTTTGAAGCGGTATTTGGTTGGGCCTTGTTGCTGTTTGCACCCTTGGTATTTGCTTATGCAGGTAGCTCAGATCTGTTCTCTATGCGAATTTCAAACAAAGTAGCGCTTGTCTTGTTATGTGCATTTCCACTTTTTGCTTGGGGTGTAGATATGGGGGTTGACGACACATTGCCTCATCTATGGACTGCGTTGATTGTTCTGGGGGGCTGCTTTATTTTATGGCAGGTCAATGCGATCGGTGGTGGCGATGCCAAATTTGCTGCGGTGGCAGCCCTATGGCTTGGGCCTCATATGACAATTGCTTTTCTTGCTCTGGCATCGATCTATGGTGCAATCTTGGCAATCTTCTTTTTAGTTGTCAGATCCCGGCCTTTACCTGGAGCTTTCACTTCTATCGAATGGATCTCTCGTTTGTATACCAACAGTCGAATACCTTATGGCATTGCACTGGCTGCATCAGGCATGCATCTATACTCCGGTTCCGATTGGATGCGCCAAGGTATTGAAATGCTAACCTGAAGGCAATTTTTCTTTCGTGAAATAAATAAAGTTCAGCTGTAGTAGTGAGAATGATCAGGGCCGCAAGGCCCTTTTTTGTTGTGATGAGGATGATCAGAATTCGAAGAACACGGTTATTCAGCTGAAGATGTAATTGCTGCAAATTGCAAAATTAATTTCAAATTAAACAAAAGCGCTTACCTGTCGTTAACCATAACTGGTGAACACTAACCCCAGAAAAGCACTGCGCCCGGTGCTGGGACGGGCGTACAACCATTTGGAATGGAAAAATGAGAGTAGCGCGTATTGCCGTCATTGCTGTAGCTGTATTGGCTGGATTGATTGCCATGATTCTGGCGCGATCCATGACTGCCCCCGCTCCACAATCTGAGGAGCTGGCTGAAGTATCTCAGCCTGCTATGGAAGTGGTAGAGGTTTTGACCGCAACCAATGACATTCCCTTAGGTACAAGCTTGACAGCTGAGCATTTCATGTGGCGCAAGTGGCCGTCAGAAAGTGCAGTTACGGGTTATATACGCAAAGATGAACGCCCACTTGCGGCTAGCGACCTGGTCGGAGCCGTTGTTCGCAGTTCTTTCTCCGCAGGCGAACCGATTAAGGATGGCAAGATTGCTATGGCTGGTCAGGGTTTCATGTCTGCCATTCTTCCAAAAGGGCGCCGCGCAATTGCCACGCGTATTTCAGCAGAGACCAGCGCCGGTGGTTTCATTCTGCCAAGAGATCGTGTGGACGTAATCCTGACTGAGGAAAGCGATAACGGCGTTTCATCCGAGACCATCCTGACAAACATTCGTGTGCTGGCGATTGATCAGAATGTCGAAGAACAAGATGGTGAGAAGGTTGTCGTAGGAGAGACCGCCACTCTGGAGCTTCTACCACAGCAAAGCGAAATTCTGGCAACAGCGCAAACTCAAGGCAAACTCTCTCTTGCTCTACGGTCATTGGAAGATGCGGAAAGTGACGGCGAGCAGGAGCAAACCGATAGCGGTACCATCGTAATGGTACGATCTGGTGTTATCACCAAGAAAACGGTTCGGCAGTGATGAGAGGGGAGCGTAAAATAATGTCATATGGATTGATTAATTTCAACAAGCTCAAAGATCACCGGCCTCTCAAATTTGCCGGGATACAAGCTGTCCTTCTCGTCGCCTTGATTATATTTGGTTCGGCAATGCAGATATCGCCAGCAATGGCTGGCTCCTCAATGCGCTTACAGGCGGCAAATGCCAATGGCCGGCATATTTCGTTGGGTTTGAACAAGTCGATTGTCATTGAAACACCTCGTGATGTAAGAGATGTTCTTGTATCCAACCCGGCAATTGCAGATGCCGTGGTACGTTCGGAGCGGAGAGTATACCTGATCGGAATGGCCGTTGGACAAGCCAATGTTATATTGTTTGATGGGCAAGGTGCACAGATCGCCTCGTTCGAGATCAATGTAGCTCGTGATAGCAAATCTTTGACATCGTTGATCCGTAGGATGATTCCGAAATCCAACATTAAAGTTGAAGGTGTCGGTGAGGGGATTATCCTGTCTGGTACTGCCAAGTCGCCCGCGGACTCGGAAAAAGCCATGGATCTGGCCGCCAACTATATTGGTGATCGTAAAAAGGTGTCCAACTACATTTCCGTTTCCGCCCGCGAACAAGTCCAGCTACGAGTAACTGTTGCAGAAGTTCAACGTAATGTTTTCAAGCAGTTGGGAATTGATACTGGTTATGCAATCAATAGGGGTATCTTCAATCTTGCAGGAGCAGTGGCCAACAACTTTTCGACAAATACCTCAGCGTTGTCCGGCACCAATCTACTAGGTACACTCGGAAGTGGAAGTAACAGATTTCAAGCCCAGCTTAGAGCGTTGGAACGCAATGGCTTGGTTCGAACACTTGCCGAGCCAAATCTGACAGCGATCTCGGGCGAGCGGGCTAATTTTTTGGCGGGTGGTGAATTTCCTGTACCGGTAGGTTTGGAAGATAACAAGATCACAATTGAGTTCAAACCCTACGGTGTTGCTCTCGGTTTCCGCCCCATCGTGATGAGTGAGAATCGCATCAGTTTGCAGGTGAAAACGGAAGTATCTGAATTGACCAGAGAAGAAACCGTGACCGTCGGTGCTGGTGGTTCCGCACTGGCTATACCTGGATTGAAGGTTCGCCGTTCTCAAACAACGATTGAGCTACCATCGGGTGGAACAATGGCTATGGCAGGATTACTCCGTGATGAAGTGCGAAAATCGATTGATGGTTTTCCGGGCTTGAAGGATCTCCCGGTTCTAGGAACTCTTTTTCGCTCCAATGATTACAAGCGCAACCAGACCGAGTTGGTCATTTTTATCACCCCATATGTGGTGAAGCCGGTTTCGCGCGCCAAACTCGAAGATCCGGGGCGGAACTTGGACGTCGCCAGCGATGCGAGCAGTTATTTCCTTGGAGCGATTAATCGCAGATATGACTTGTCCGGCAAAGCTGGCAAACGGACGAAATATTATGGCCGGTATGGTTATAGCTATGAATAGGATGCAGGTCGATGATCGTGAATAGAAACGAAAAGTCAAAGAAAATGACCGAGCCGTCCCAGACACGCCGCAAAGTGGCAAGCCGTGCCCTGATCCTTACTCTTGGTGCTCTGGCTTTGGTTGGTTGTAAGAAGCAGACCTTACGGGATGCTTATCCGGATGAGTATACCTTGCGTCATCCTATTACCTTGCAACAATCCGCCTCGACAATTGATATTCCCGTTGGAGTGCACAGTGAAAATCTGACACCTTCCAATGTCTCTGCCATTCATGCTTATGCACGTGAGTTTCATCTGGAGCGGGCTGCGGTGATTCAATTGATGGTGCCATCAGGATCTCAGAACGAAAGCACCGCTGGTTACATGAGCAAGAAGGTGCGGTCCGAATTGCTCCGTTCGGGTGTCAAATCCAGTCAGATTGATGTCATCACCTATTCGGCAGGCAATGGCATTGACGCACCCATTCGCCTTGCCTATCCGAAGGTCGAGGCCAAGGTTTCTGAATGCGGATTATGGCCGGGTGACTTCGGCAAACAGGCGTCCAATCGCTCTTATCATAATTTTGGCTGTGCCACCCAGAAGAATCTGGCTGCATCTGTTGCCAACCCGCAGGATCTGATCCAGCCCCGTGGTTGGGATCCGCGCGACTCCAACCGTCGATCCGCGCAAACCGAGAAATATCGCACTGGGGAGCCGACTTGGTCAGAAGATTTGGGTAGCAATATCGGCTCGAGCTCAGAGGTCAAGCAATGAGTGAACAACCAATTCCGAACACTGGCTTTGAAATCGATTCCGACTATGAGGCTTTTGAAGATGAATTTTCCACAGGTCTCAATGAAGACCTGACGGAAGTTCGTCCACTACCGCGCATTTCAATTCAGGCATTCTGTGAATCACCACAAATTCTATCGGTGATTGAAGAGGTCAAACAAGATCGCCGCTTGGCAAGAGCGCATGTGAAAGCGGTTTCTGGTGGCATTTCGGCAGCGACGGAATTTTTCTATGAAGCGCCGACACCCAATCTGATAATTCTCGAAGCCACTCAGAATTACGATCAGTTGATTGGAGAGTTGGATCAGCTGGCCAATGTTTGCGATGCAGGCACCAAGGTTGTGTTGATTGGCCATGTCAACGATGTACACCTCTATCGAGATCTGGTGCGTCGAGGGGTTTCTGAATATGTAGTAGCTCCTGTCTCCCCCAATGATTTGATCATGGTTTTGAGCGAACTCTATAATGATCCCGATGCCGCTCCTCTCGGTCGTACCATCGCTTTCATTGGCGCCAAGGGTGGTGTAGGTTCTTCGACCGTTGCACATAATATTGGCTGGTCTATTTCCCATCATCAGAGCCAGGATGTGATCGTTGCAGATCTCGATGTGCCTTTTGGAACTGCGGGGCTGGATTTCAATCAGGACCCCCCTCAGACAATTGCTGATGCCATTAAGGCTGCAGATCGACTGGATGATCAATATCTGGAGAGAATTCTGACAAAGTGCTCGGAGCGGCTAAGCCTCCTGACAGCGCCAGCGGTTCTGGACAATACAACCGACTTTGATGGCGAATTCTTTTCTCATATGATGGAATTACTCCAGAATTCGGCACCTTACACAATCCTTGATTTACCTCATCTTTGGACCGGGTGGAACAAGCAGCTTTTGCTTGCATCCGATGATATCGTCATTACTGCGATGCCGGATCTGGCCAATCTGCGCAATGTAAAAAACATGCTGGATTTGATCAATCAGGAACGCAATGCAGATCGTCCACCGCAATTGGTTATCAATCAGACAGGCATTCAAAAGCGTCCTGAAATCAAGGCAAAGGATTTTGCTGCGGCGCTGGAATATGAAGATTTTTATGAAATCAGCTTCGATGCCGCGGCTTTTGGTATGGCCGCAAATAACGGCCAGATGATTGGTGAGTTGGGTGGAACAGCCAAGATCGCCGAGATTCTAGATGGTCTTGCTGGGAGCTTGACAGGACGCCTTGAAATTCAAAAACAAAGCAAATCTCTGCTGGCACCGTTGCTGCAACGGTTTGGCAAGAATAAATAATGCTTGTTAAGAAGAGTGTTTGAGTGATGTTTGGAAAACGCGGATCTGATGCAAAAGCGAGTGGCCCGGCACCCAAGATGAAGGTGACGAGCACGCCTGCTGCTCCAATGGAGAAGCCTAAGCCTGCTTCCGAACCACTGGAACAAAATTATGAAGCGATTGAAGATAAGCAAAGTGCCAAGTCTGAACAATACTTTGATATCAAAACTTCTGTTTTCGGTGCATTGATCGATACGATCGATTTGGCACAAATGGCTCGCTTGGATTCAGATTCCGCACGTGAGGAAATTCGCGATATCGTTTCCGAAATCATTGCACTGAAAAATATTGTTCTGTCGATTGCCGAGCAGGAAGATTTGCTGGACGATATCTGCAACGATGTCTTGGGCTATGGACCTCTTGAGCCGTTGTTGGCGCGTGACGACATTGCCGATATCATGGTCAATGGTGCGGAAAAAACCTATATCGAAACATCGGGTAAAGTATATCTGACCAATGTGCGCTTCCGTGACAATGGGCAATTGATGAATATCTGTCAACGGATCGTGTCTCAGGTTGGTCGGCGAGTTGATGAATCCAGTCCTATCTGTGATGCGCGTCTGCCGGACGGTTCTCGCGTAAACGTTATTGCGCCGCCATTGTCAATTGACGGTCCTGCTTTGACCATTCGTAAATTTAAGAAAGACAAGCTCACCCTTGATCAGCTGGTCAAGTTTGGCTCCATTTCGCCAGAAGGCGCCAAGATCCTGCAGATCATTGGCAAGGTACGCTGTAACATTGTGATTTCCGGCGGTACCGGTTCGGGTAAAACAACTTTGCTGAATTGTTTGACCAACTATATTGAAGGCGATGAACGCATCGTTACATGCGAAGATGCTGCCGAATTACAGCTTCAACAGCCCCATGTCGTGCGATTGGAAACGCGCCCACCAAACTTGGAAGGCGAAGGGCAGATCACCATGACGGATCTGGTCAAAAACTGTCTGCGTATGCGTCCTGAGCGTATCATCGTTGGTGAGGTTCGTGGTTTTGAGGCTTTTGACTTACTCCAGGCCATGAATACAGGTCATGATGGTTCCATGGGTACCTTGCACGCCAACTCACCAAGGGAAGCTCTCTCCCGTCTGGAAGCGATGATCACCATGGGTGGTTTTAATCTACCCGCCAGAACCATTCGCGAAATGATCGTCGGTTCGGTTGATGTTATCGTTCAGGCATCGCGTTTGAGAGATGGCTCACGGCGTATTACCCATATTACCGAAGTAATCGGCATGGAAGGTGATGTCATCACCACTCAGGATCTGTTCGTTTACGAGATCAAGGGCGAGGATGCCAATGGTCGATTGATTGGACAACATAAATCAACCGGTATCGGTCGCCCGGCCTTTTGGGAGCGGGCAAGATATTACAATGAGGAAAACAATCTGGCGGCAGCTTTGGATGCAGCGGCTGAGAAACATGATTTCTAATTCAGAGCAATCCTGTGGCAACCAAATATGCTCGATTGTCTCAATTCATCAGAGCGTAAATCTCACTGCAGGTGTTTCGTTCTCTGCAAACTGGCACCGATACTAGGGAAGAGCAAAGATCAATGGATTTCATCTTATCCGATTCAGTTCTGACACTGGCTTTGTTTGGTCTGGTGGTTTTATCCATAGTCGGGATCTTATGGGGGCTTTTCTATCCCAAATTGTCCAGTACAGCCGGTCGGGACAAACGTATGCAGGCAATTCAGATGTCTCGCGTTCAGATTGCAGATACCAAGCTCAAGAAAGCTTCAGCTGATCGTCGCAAGGACATTGAGGATAATCTCAAACAGATTGAAGAGAAGGAGAATGAGAGCAAGAAAAAGAAGCTCACTCTTGCCTCTCGCCTCGCACAAGCAGGTTTGGAAATTTCTCCCAAGCAATTCATGATCTATAGTGCAGTCTCTGGATTTGTCTGTTTTTTGCTGGCACTTATTGGCGGTATGGGCATGTTGGTTTCAATTGGAATCGGAATTGTCGGTTTCATTGGCTTGCCCAATTTTTGGCTGTCTCGCCGTCGCAAGAAACGGCTGGCCAAATTTCTCAAGGAGTTTCCAAATGCTGTCGATGTAATTGTAAGAGGCGTCAAAACCGGCTTGCCTCTGGGTGATTGCATTTCCATTGCGGCAACTGAGACGGCAGAGCCTGTAGCGGGAGAATTCCAGCGTTTGGTAGACGAACAGGCAATGGGCCTTTCATTGGCGGCTGTTTTACCACGTCTCCATGAGCGGATACCAATATCGGAAACAAACTTTCTTGCAATCGTGATTGCCATTCAGGCGCAAGCCGGTGGTAGTTTGGCAGAAGCATTAGGCAATCTTTCCAAGGTGTTACGTGCGCGAGCACAGATGAAGGAAAAAATTGGTGCAATGTCGATGGAGGCGAAAGCTTCCGCTGCAATTATTGGCATTATGCCTTTTGTAATCGGTCTGATGACTTACTTCACTTCACCGGACTACATCATGATCCTGTTCAAACAAGAATTGGGTTGGATTGTTATGGGAGCTACTCTTGTCTGGATGGGAATTGGCATCTGGATGATGAAAAATATGATCAATTTTGACATTTGAACGGCGCGTATATAGCTGGAGAATGAAAAGAATTGAGTAACGAAAAAGAAACGGTCAGATTATGAGTGGTTTGCTAGATATACATACCCTATTCGCTCTTGTGACAGCAGTAGCAGTGATTGCGTCCATTTTGTCCGTGGCTCTTCCTTTACTCGAAAAGAACGAGCTGAGTGGTCGCATGAAGCAGGTAGCGATTGAGAGAGAGAAAATCCGCGCCCGCGAACGAGCTAAATTGGCACAAAATATTGGTGGTAAGTCTGAGCGAATTTCTTTGCGTCAGGAACCGAAAGCCTTGGTTATGCAAATCGTTGATCGTTTCAACATGCGTGATGCTTTTGCAGACAAGGCAACCCGAAATCGCCTGAAGCAGGCAGGCTTTCGCAGTGAAGCCCATTTGATGACCTTTACCTTTGCCCGCATCGCAGGGCCGATAGCTGGTCTTCTGCTAGCGCTTTTTTATCTCTTCTTTCTGGCCAAGCTTGACCAGCCACCTTTTATGAAAATATTCATGGCTTTCTGTTTCGCATATGCTTGTTATTATGCACCAATTCTTTATCTCAAAAACTTGTCAGACAAACGCAAGCAATCCATTAACCGAGCATGGCCGGATGCGTTGGATTTGTTTTTGATCTGCGTGGAATCCGGCATGACAGCAGAATTGGGTTTCCAGAAAGTTGCTTCGGAAATTGGTAGTTCATCCGTCGAGTTGGCCGAAGAACTGACCCTTTTGACTGCAGAGTTATCTTATCTCCAGGAAAGAAAGATAGCATATGAAAATCTGTCAGATCGAACTGGGCTGGAAGGTGTTCGCGGGGTTATGACAAGCTTGATCCAGGCCGAGCGCTATGGCACGCCTCTTGGTGATGCTATTCGGGTTATGGCGGATGAAAATCGAACAGCTCGCATGAGTGCTGCCGAAAAAAAAGCTGCAGCTCTGCCACCCAAATTGACCGTCCCGATGATCCTTTTCTTTCTGCCTGCAATCTTTGTCGTGGTTCTGGGACCTGCCGCTCTTAGCTTTTTTGCAAAATAGAAAAGCGGATTTTTATCAGGAAGCAAAAAAGGGACCAGAAGGCCCCTTTAAATTTGAAAATCTTGAACATATTTTTGACCGAAAACCGCACGCACTTTTCGGGAATATGCTCTAGGTTGATGTGGATCAGCTTCTCTTCTTTTTCTTGATTTTGTTCCAGTTGCCTCGCTCCGCCATCATGGTTCTCAAGTACGCCATATTGGCCTCAGCCTGTCGCGGGGAAAGCTCGCTTCTTGCAATTCTTTCCGCCTCGGAAAAATTGCCTTGCAGTCCGAGGACCAACGCCAAATTCTGACGGACCCGACTATCGGCCTTTGGATGTTTGGCAGCTTCTCGCAGATAGCTTTCAGCTGACGGCAAGTTGCCTTCAAGCAAATATGACAGACCATAATTGGACAGGATGCTTGGCTCGCCAGGGGCCAGCAACAATGCCTTGTCATAATAAGAGCGGGCAACATCGAAATTGCCCAATTGATCATTGATTGCGCCTGCTGCCGATTCAAGTCGCCAGTCCGGCGTTGTTGGATTCTGGGCTCGGTCCAACACGACGAGGGCTTGTTTGAAACGCCCTTTTGCTGCCAGCACCTTGCCATATGCAGCAAGAACCACCTTGTCGTTTGATGCTTGTGTTGCCAGTCGTTCCAGCACAGCAAGGGACTGATCAATACGTCCGACATGTCTTAGGGATTGTCCGTAATTGAGCGCTGCGTCCCGATCATTGCGATTGCTCTTATAGCGCTTTTCCCAATAAGTGACGGATTCCATCAAAGCTTGTTCACTGGCATATCCAGCACCATTATGTGAACTGGTTGAGATACTCTTTTTCTTTGAGGAACATCCTCCAACAATCAAAGCCATGGCAACTGATGCAATCAGAGCAGACTTCCGCATGGATGTGAGAGCGGACATGAAATACCTCATAAAACGGATCTATGCACATGCGATATCAAGGCTCGCAATGTGTACGAATACCCTGATGCTTTCCTCCAGAAATAAATGGTTAACCCTAATGCTTGGTTAATTCGTGCAAATTGCAACGATATTGAGTCTGAAATTTGCAAAGTCAGCGAATAGTGGGATTGGAAAATGTGGTTGCCTTTCTAATTGCATAAGGATTTCCTTCCCAAAAACTTTGCTTTAGGCTGCGATTCACGCGATTTACACCTCATCTTGAGGTAACAGCCGACAGGACATTCTATGACAAGCTCAACTCCCATTCATTTTGTGACCAGCCAAACATTGGATGAAAAACTGGAGGCACTTCCGCCCATGGCGCAAAGCTGGGCGAAAACCCATGATTTCGCAGCCAGAAAAGGACAGATCTGCCTTTTGCCTTCTTCTGATGGGTCCATTGAACAAGTTCTGTTCGGATTGGGAGTGGTGAATGAGAAAGATGGCAATCCACTCGACGTGGGAGTTTTGCCAACCAAGCTGCCTGTCGGCACCTACCATTACGCAAATGGTGCCGAGGTCTGGAAGGTTGAAGATCTTTCTCTTGCAGTGTTGGCCTGGTATTTGGGAGGCTATCGTTTTGATCGTTATAAGGATGCCGGGAAGGAAATGCCGGAACTGGATTGGCCAGAGCAGGTCAATCGCGATGAGATCCAACTTCTTGCGAAAGGCTCCAATCTTGCCCGCGATTTGATCAATATTCCAGCCAATGATATGGGTCCTGATGAATTGGAAGCCATTACCAAAGGTCTTGCAGATAGCCATGGTGCGGGTCTTACCGTCACCAAGGGCGATGCTTTGTTGGAACGTAATTTTCCGATGATCCACGCTGTTGGGCGTGCCAGTACGCGCAAGCCACGTTTGCTTGATCTGGTTTGGGGGGAAGAAGGCAACCCTAAGGTAACTCTGGTTGGTAAAGGTGTGTGTTTCGATACTGGCGGGTTGGATCTCAAGCCGAGCTCCGCGATGCTTTTGATGAAAAAGGATATGGGCGGGGCAGCCAACGTATTGGGTCTTGCATCCATGATCATGAGCGCAAAATTGCCGGTGCGTTTGCGTGTACTGATCCCTGCGGTGGAAAATTCCGTGGCTGGCAATGCTTTCCGGCCAGGCGATGTGTTGCAGAGCCATAAAGGCTTGACAGTCGAAATTGGCAATACCGATGCTGAAGGGCGTTTGGTGCTGGCGGACGCTATGTCGCTGGCTGATACGGAGGCTCCCGACCTGATGATCGATATGGCAACTTTGACCGGTGCTGCACGTGTGGCTCTTGGTCCGGATTTGCCGCCTTTTTACAGTGATGATGATGAATTGGTTGGTGAAATAAATGAGCTGGCTAAAAGCAATCGTGATCCACTCTGGAACATGCCGCTTTGGGATGGTTATGATCAGAACCTTTCATCCGAAATTGCGGATGTGAATCATATTTCCACGGGTGGCTTTGCCGGTTCGATTACAGCAGCACTATTCTTGCGCCGTTTTGTAGATCAGGCGAAAAGCTGGGTTCATTTTGATATTTATGGTTGGGCGCCAAAAGCACAGCCCAGTCGTCCAAAAGGCGGGGAGGCACAAAGTATCCGAACACTCTTCGCCTTGATCAGAAAACGATATGGGTCCTGAGCTTAACTTATTGACTTAATTATTTTTGTTAACTGTGAACTCAGGATAAAGACGCATTTTGTGCATCTTTATCCTGGGTCTCCTTGCATCGCAATGTATCTTGTTCTTAAATAAAATCGGCTCCGAAACAAGCGCAACACGAATTAAGCCAACGAGCCGGTGTGCGCCGCAACAGCGATTGACGGGAACGGATGGGATTTGAATTTCGCGCAAGCCAGGCATTGAAGCTTTGGCATGATGTGACCTTGGGCTTGGTCCGCGAGGAAGAGACAGATCTGTCTGCACGTCAAATGACAGTTTTGCTGACTGTCTATCTGGAACCACCTCCTCATACCGTTCGAGGCCTCGCCGAAAAGCTTGGGGTGACAAAGCCGGCTATCACACGTGCTTTGGATACGATGGGCAGGATGAAATTGGTTGATCGACGCCGTGATGAAAATGATAAACGCAACGTCATTATCATGCGTACCGTTGAAGGCGCGCTCTATGTGGAGCGTTTGGGCGACAAGATCACAAAGTCTGCTCTTGATTTGCCCCATTGATCTCAGCGTCCTGGAAGTCCAGGACCGTGCTTCTGGCCTTCTTTGAAACAAACTCTTATGCGAAAAGTACTTCAACTTTTCAGGAGCGCGATGTAATCATTGAAAAGCGATTTGTTTGATTTCAAGGAGTGCCAGATGTTGAACCCATCTCTTAATGCCTACCGTTCCGATCTGGCCGATATCCGCCTTGAAGGGCAAGTCGAAGCCGAACACTTCATCCAGCCGACGATCATGCGTATTGCGGTACCTATTGCTCCGCTTAAGCGTGAACCGGATCCGAAAGGTGGACTGGATAGTCAGATACTACTCGGCGAAGTCGTTCGTGTCTTTGAGCAGCGTGAAGATGGTTGGAGCTGGGTTCAGCAGGAAAGCGACGGCTATGTCGGTTATCTGCCGAGCAATTCTCTTGGTCCTTACCGCAATGAAGAGGGAGGCGAGCCAACATTCCATATTTGTGTGCCCCGTACCTTTGTTTATCCCGAGCCGGATCTGAAAATACCCGCATCGACTTTCCTGTCACTAGGGGCCGGCGTTGTCCTGGGGGAAGCGATTGAAACCAGAGGCACGACCTATCGAAAAGTGTTGAACTTGCCTCAATTGCAAGGGCAGGAGGGCTGGATCGTCACTCAACATGCACGCCCTGTCATGGAAAAATCTAAAGATTTTGTCGCCGAAGCCGAAAGCCTGATCGGTACACCCTATCTGTGGGGTGGGAAAAGCTCTTTGGGTATTGATTGCTCGGGTTTGGTTCAGTTGGCTTGCCGGATGGCAGGGATCGAAGTGATGCGGGATGCCTCCATGCAGGAAAAATCCGCTGGTGAAGCTTTGGATTTTGCCGATGAATTGCCAGCTTTGCAAAGAGGTGATCTGATCTTCTGGCCTGGCCATGTTGGCATCATGTGTGATGCCAAAACTCTTCTTCACGCTAACGGTCATCATATGGCCGTGGCAAGCGAACCGCTCGAAGGGGCTTTGGAACGTATCGCCAATCATGACTATGGCGATATGCGATCCATCAGACGATTAGCACCACAATAATCGGATCTATCACACGTCATTCTGATCGGAACTGGCCGCGTCTGCGAATTCGGGCCTAAATCCAGCATGCAGGATCGATATAGTGGGGCGTGGGGTCAGCACACTGACCGGGCCAGTTGGTCGTGGAACAATGGGACCATATTGCCCATTCTCCCATGAACAGATACCGTCTTTCCGCACGAGATGCGGCAGACCCTGCAATAAGACAAAAGCCCCGGTGGGGAGAGTACCGATATCAGCTATATGGCGAACTTGCTCTCTCCTGCGGGTAACACGAGCTTTGTGGAGGTATTTGTCGGCTTCCTTATGTCCTGGCCAATGACCAAAAGTCTGTTCCCAGGCAGTTCGCCAGGCATCATAAGCATCTCGTCGACAATAGGCACAGGGGCGGTGACCTGCTGCAAGTCCAACGGCTTCATCGGTAAAAAAGAATGGGGTCCATCCACGAGCTGGTTGCGGTCCGTGATACCGACCTCGAGGATGATGTAGAGTGCAAATGATCCAATGCTGATGCTTCCAGCGTGATGGGCCAAGGCGGCCTGTCGCATCAAACGGCAAGACGCCTCGATTGCCTGTAAAGTGTCCACGAAAAGACGCCGATACAATTTCTCCAGTTGGCAAAACCCGGTTTTGTAACGGTGTGGACGAGTTTTTCATGCTTTCACATATCCATCAGCGTGTTGGCTTCAATGCTTAATATCCGACAGCACGGTCAACGACACTTTCCATTGGTTTGCCAGACTCATGGAGTTTCAGCTGCTTCACAACATAATCAGTTAGCGCTCCTGCCGAACTTGCAGCTGCGTTGTGAGGCGTCAGAATAATATTGGGATGAGACCAGATTGGGCTGCCATCCCGTAAAGGTTCCTCCTCGAAGACATCCAGCGAAGCACCGATCAGAAGGCCCTCATCCATGGCTTCCATGATATCACGTTCAACCTGAACCTTGCCACGGCCAGCATTGATGAGAACCGGACCACCCAATGCGCCGTCACGGGGGAGTTTCTTGAAGAGATCAAGATTCAGCATTCCCTCGGTTTCGGGCGTATGAGGCAACAGGCAAACCAGAATATCGGTTTGGCTAAGCATATCGTCGAGACCATGTTCGCCAGCAAAGCTACGAATGCCATCCAATGTCTTGGGAGACCGGCTCCAGCCCATTACATCATATCCCATGACGGACAGCTTATGGGCGGCATCCTGGCCAAGAACGCCAAGTCCGAGAAGACCAACCCGGATTTCTTTTGCGGCAGCATCTTCGCGGTCCATCCAGATACCAGCCTGCTGAAAACGCATATAGGAGAGGCTACGACGATGATGTAGCAAACATTGCAACACAACATATTCACTCATGCGATTGGTGAGATCGGTGTCAACAACCCTTACTACGGGAACCGCTGGCAGATCAGGATCATTCAGCAGAAAATCCACCCCTGCACCGAGTGAGAAGATTACTTCCAGATTGGGAAACAGGGCAAGTGCTCCCGGTTCCGGTTTCCAGACCATTGCATAGCGAATATTCTCGGGGTCATCGATCTCATCAAAGCTGCGGATGACGTGATTAGGCAACATTTGCCGAAAACGGTCCAGCCATTGGTTCTGGTTCCACCCTTTGGTGTAAAGAGCAATTGTCATTGATGGTATCCTAATCTGCCACGATGCCTTCTGGTGCCGCCTCCATCCGCAGGGCTGCGGCCATCAGAGCTTTGGTATAGTCAGTTTGGGGTGCATCGAAAATTTGTGTCACATCGCCTTGTTCAACCACTTTGCCAGCTCGCATAACCAGCACGCGATTTGACAAGGCACGTACAACTTTCAAATCGTGACTGATAAACAAATAAGTCAAACCATGTCTAGCCTGCAGGTCCCGCAACAGATCGACTACCTGAGACTGAACACTCATATCCAGAGCCGAGGTTGGCTCGTCGAGCATGACGAATTTTGGTTCCAGAATCATGGCGCGCGCAATGGAAACGCGTTGACGTTGACCGCCGGAAAATTCGTGTGGGTAACGATGGCGTGTTTCAGGATCAATACCCACTTCATCCAGTACATGGCAGACTTTGCGGTCCTGTTCTTCTGCTGATAGATCAGGAGCATGTATGGACAACCCTTCCGCCACGATATCGGCAATCGACATGCGCGGAGAAAGAGAGCCAAAAGGATCCTGAAAGACAATCTGCATGTCACCACGCATGGTGCGAATGGCCTTGCTATCCAGATTGTTGATGGGATCGCCCTGAAAGACAATTGGGCCATCGGAGGAAATCATACGCAAAAGAGCCAATCCCAAGGTGGTTTTGCCTGAACCGGACTCTCCGACGATACCAAGTGTTTCCCCTTTTCGAATGGAAAGTGAAATCCCGTCCACTGCCTTGATATGACCGACCGTGCGGCGAAGCAGTCCGCGCTTGATAGGGAACCAGACTTTCAGATCATCTGTCTTGAGCAGGATTGGAGCATCATCTGCAACAGCCAACGCCTCGCCGGAAGGTTCCGACCCGAGTAAATGCTGGGTATAGGTATGCTGAGGGTTGGCA